>NZ_JAZAQF010000045.1:0-25486 GCF_043235035.1 Limnothrix redekei LRLZ20PSL1
GATCGCGGCGATCAATTTGCTCTAAAGCAGGCCCACCGATCGCAGCGACTCGATCGCACCGGCGATGCAGGCCCGCCGATCGAGTTGCTGCGATCGCACCGGCGATGATAAAAGGTTGGGGATTCTTCCTAGAATTTCTCCCCTCATGACTGCGCGCCTGCTGGACGGAAAAGCCCTTGCCGAGAAAATTCAAGATCGCCTGAAGGTGGAGATTGCGGAACTCCAGCCCGATCGGGGCCGTGCGCCTGGCCTAGCCGTGTTGATGGTCGGGGACAATCCCGCCAGCGCCGCCTATGTCCGCAACAAAGAACGGGCCTGCGAGCGTTTGGGCATGGTCTCCTTTGGTCAGCACCTGCCCGCCACGGCCACCCAAGCGGAACTAACCGCCATCATTCATCAGCTCAACGCCGATCCGAACGTGGATGGCATTTTGGTGCAACTGCCTTTGCCGGAAGGGCTGGATGGCAACGCCCTGCTGTTGGAAATTGACCCCGACAAGGATGCCGATGGGTTGCACCCGGCCAATTTGGGACGATTGGTGCGGGGTGAGCCTTGTCTGCGCAGTTGCACCCCGGCCGGCGTGATGGAAATTTTGCGAGATGGGGGCATTGATCCGGCTGGCAAAAAGGCCGTGGTGGTGGGGCGCAGCATTTTGGTGGGCAAGCCGATCGCCCTGATGCTTTTGGAAGCCAATGCCACGGTTACGATTGCCCATTCGCGCACCCCGGACTTGGCGGCCGTTTGCCGAGAAGCCGATATTTTAGTGGCGGCGGTGGGACGGCCCCTGATGATTGGCCCGGACTACATCAAGCCTGGCGCAACGGTGATTGATGTGGGAATTAATCGGATTACCGATCAGACCGGCAAGGGCAAGCTGGTGGGGGATGTGGATTTCGATCGCCTGTTGGATGTGGCCGGCGCAATCACGCCAGTTCCGGGTGGCGTGGGGCCAATGACGGTGACCATGCTGTTGGCCAACACCGTGGAGAGCTATCGTCGCCGCCTGGCCTAGTTGTCCTGACTAATCATCCCGACCAATTGTCCCGATCGCATTGTCCTGATCGCACTCAGGGAATCTTCTGCACCTGAATGCTCTGGATCGGGGCTTTCTTCATCCAACCGGCTGGATTGAGATTTCCTTTGTCCAGCCGGCTGGATTGAACCAACCGAGGATCTTTGGGAATGGGTCAGAGATTCAGACCTCTTGCACGCATTAACCCCCTCTGATCAAGATGGGCTAATTAACGATCATTTCGTAGGTTGGGTTGAGGCACGAAACCCAACAGCAACCAGGCTTGCAGTGATCGAGTTGGGTTTCGCAAAGCTCAACCCAACCTACGGAACAACCCAGTGTTTGAGTGTTTTTTCAGTCAATCAGGGATCTGGGAGCGGGATTTGGGATGAGGTTCTTGATTGATGCAAGAGGTCTATCCTCTCGATCGCTGCGGTGGATCCAGCCGGAATAGGTTGATGAGTATCAGTTCAAGGATGGTTTGCAAAGGTTCACAAAACCTCTGGAATTGACTGGACATTCGCTCGAAATCAGCCCTAAATTCACTCAAAATCTGACTAAATCTGATCAGAATCCGGTTTGTCCCCTCGGGGCGATCCCCTCAGGCGGTACAATGCCCCTCAAACCAACTTCTGACGGTGGTGGTTGTGGTTCAGCGGTTGTTTTGCTAGGCCAAAAGCGCACCGTAACCAGGCCGGATTCCGCCTGTGGCGGCGATCGGGTTCGGTAAGGAAGATTTCTTGCTGTTCTGTTGTGCTTGTCCCATGACCGCTAGCGCGCCTACTGCTCCCTCGACGGGCTTTGATCTCAAAGGCTATCTTCGCGAACGCCAAGCTTTGGTTGAGGCCGCCCTCGATCGATCGATCTCGGTGGCCTATCCCGAAACCGTTTATGAGTCGATGCGCTATTCCCTGATGGCGGGGGGCAAGCGGCTGCGACCGATTCTGTGTCTGGCGGCCTGTGAGCTGGTGGGCGGGGCGATCGAAGCGGCCATGCCCACGGCCTGTGCCCTGGAGATGGTTCACACCATGTCACTGATCCATGACGATTTGCCGTCCATGGATAACGACGATTTTCGGCGCGGCAAGCCCACGAACCACAAGGTTTATGGGGAGCCGGTGGCGATTTTGGCCGGAGATGGGCTGTTGGCCTATGCCTTTGAATTTGTGGCAACCCAAACCCAAGGCGTGCCGGCCGATCGAGTGGTGCGGGCGATCGCCCTGTTAGGAAAATCCGTTGGGGCCGCCGGCCTGGTGGGTGGTCAAGTGGTAGACCTGGCCAGCGAAGGCAACCCGAACATTTCCCTCGACACCCTGCACTTTATCCATCGCCACAAAACCGCAGCCCTGTTGGAAGCCTGTGTGACCACCGGGGCCACAATTGCCGGAGCCGATGAAGCCACCGTGGGCAAACTGGCGCAATATGCCCAGGACATTGGTTTAGCTTTTCAGATTGTGGATGACATCCTCGATGTGACTGCCACCACGGAGGAGCTGGGCAAAACCGCCGGTAAGGATTCCGCCGTGGAAAAAGCCACTTTCCCGAAACTCTATGGCTTGGATCGATCGCGCGAAATGGCCAAAGAATTGATCGATCGCGCCAAGGCCAGCCTGAACGAATTCGGCGCGGCCGCTGCCCCCTTGCAAGCCCTGGCCGACTACATCGTCAGCCGCAAAAACTAGCAACCACGAGGGCGATTGACTCTGCGTATTCCGCCCCGATCTCGGTAAACAAGGTGCTCAAGCATCTTGCCCCGCCGCCGCCGGGTTAGCTCCCCGCGATCGCTTCCTCACCCACCGTCCCCAACTCGATCGCCCCCCGCTCGACCCATGGACGACTTTAGTCACATTCTCGATAACCGCATTCTCCTGGTTTCCTTGGGGTCTTGTATCCTGGCCCAGGCCATCAAGCTGGTGGTGGAACTTGCTCGCCAGCGTAAGTTTGACGTGCGCACTCTGGTGACCACGGGTGGAATGCCCAGCGCCCACTCCGCCCTCGTGGCCGCCCTGGCCACGGGCATCGGCCAAACCGTCGGCTGGAGCAGCATTGAATTTGCCATGGCCACCATCTTTGCGATCATCGTCATGTACGATGCCGCCGGGGTGCGCCGAGCCGCCGGTAAACAGGCCGCCGTCTTGAACCAAATCATTGATGAGTTTTTTGAGGGCGATCACCAACTCAGTGAAGAACGCCTGAAGGAACTGCTGGGCCACACGCCGTTTCAGGTGATTGTGGGTTGCGCCTTGGGCATTGTCTGTTCCCTGTCGCTGGTTCCGAGTATTTCCTAGGCTCTGTCGTCAAATCGTCTGAAACCCTGATTCCGCTGTTAGCGAATCCTGGGGACAAGATGCTCAAGCCCCTTGTCCCGACGATTGGGGTACGGAAAATCAACCGTTTTAGCCTCATCTCGAAAAATGACGACCCCCCAGCCCCCTGCTTGGTCGCTGGATACAGGAGAACCCAGATCCCTAGGGCAGACCCGGTGAGGGGCGATCGCCAAAACCCGGTACAATAACTCGGTTAATCTCTTCACGGTGTTCTGGAAACATCGACAAGACAGGCATGATCGACCGCTACACGCTGCCTGAGATGGGCAATCTCTGGACGGACGCATACAAGCTGCAAACCTGGCTGCAAGTGGAAATTGCGGTTTGCGAAGCCCAAGCAGAACTGGGATATATCCCTGCCGAAGCCGTCGAAGAGATCAAAGCGAAAGCTAACTTTGACCCCCAGCGCGTTCTGGAAATTGAAGCGGAAGTGCATCATGACATGATCGCCTTCCTGACCAATGTGAATGAGTACGTGGGCGACGCGGGTCGCTACATTCACCTGGGTTTGACCAGTTCCGATGTGTTGGACACGGCATTGGCCCTGCAATTGGTGGCCAGCATCGATACGCTGCTCAAGCGGGTAGAATCGCTGATCCAAGCCCTGCGCTACCAAGCCCAGGAACACCGCAACACGATTTGCATTGGACGCAGCCACGGCATCCACGCGGAGCCGATGACCTTTGGTTTCAAGCTGGCTGGCTGGCTGGCGGAAATGTTGCGCAACCGCGATCGGCTCGTGCAGTTGCGCGATCGGGTGGCTGTGGGCAAAATTTCCGGCGCAGTGGGAACCTATGCCAACATCGATCCGCGCGTGGAATCCTTGGCCTGTAAGCTGCTGAGCCTGGAACCGGACACGGCTTCCACTCAGGTGATTTCGCGCGATCGCCATGCGGAATATGTGCAGACCTTCGCGCTGGTGGCCGCTTCCTTGGAGCGGTTCGCCGTGGAAATCCGCAACCTGCAACGCACCGACGTGCTGGAAGTGGAGGAATTTTTCGCCAAGGGTCAAAAAGGCTCCTCGGCCATGCCCCACAAGCGCAACCCGGTGCGATCGGAACGGATTACCGGGATGGCACGGGTGATTCGCGGCCATGCCGTGGCGGCCCTGGAAAACGTTGCCCTCTGGCATGAGCGGGACATTTCCCACAGTTCCGTGGAGCGGACAATTCTGCCCGACTCGTCAATTCTGCTGCACTTTATGGTGGTGGAAATGACCAATTTGGTGAAGAACCTGTTGGTTTATCCCGAAAACATGAAGCGCAACATGAACTGCTATGGCGGTGTGGTTTTCAGCCAAAAGGTGCTGTTGGCCTTGGTGAAAAAAGGCTTGACTCGCGAGGATGCCTACGCGGCCGTACAGGGCTGTGCGCACCAAGCTTGGAACAATGAAAGTGGCGACTTCTATAAGCTCATTTGCCAAGATGCCACGGTGAAATCCCTCCTGTCCCAAGAGGAAATTGATGAGTGCTTTGATCCGCAACAGCACTTGCGCAACTTGGATGTGATTTACCAACGTTTGGGCATCTAAATTCCCCATTTGGAAACGTTGAACCCAATCGATCGAGACCGGAGCCGGTGGGCAATGGTCTCGATTTTGGTTTGGGCAATTTTGAGCCTGATCGCCCATGATGGAAGCGATCGAGTTGAGGTTGGGGGGCGCAATGGATCTGGAAAGCTGGTTAACCTACGGAGCCATGGGATTAGCGGCGGCGATCGCCCCGGTTGGGTGGTGGGTGGCCACCTCGGCGGGTAGTCAGGCGGCCGCGATTGTGGCGGCGGGTTTCGGCGGGGTGATCGCGCTGTTGGTGTTGCTGTGGTGGTGGCTGCGACAGCGGCGATCAGCTAGCTATGGGTCGTATCCTTTGAATTACCGTTCGAGTTCTTCTGGATCGAGCCGATCGGCCCTTCACAACCCGATCAATTCCCTGCCCATTAATCAGGATCAGGTGATTGATGCGGTGGGCGAGGCGGCTGAGATTGTGGTGAATGAGGCGATCGAAGAGTTAGCTGAAATTGCGAGCCAACAAATTCAGGATTGGATTGAGGAGAAGACCGCCGAGCCGGAGCCGATCGCGGCGGAGTCGGGTAATTTTACAGATATTTTTGAGGCAGCAGAATCAGCGGCTGATAGTAGCGGGGCGATCGAGTCTGACAGCGCCAGCGACTATTCCGGCAGTGATTCCGGCAGTGATTCCGGCAGTGATTCTAGTTGGAGTTCCAGCGACTATTCGAGCGATAGTTCCAGTGATTATTCTAGTAGCTCCAGCGACTATTCCAGCAGCGATTCCGGTAGCGATTCCGGCTGGAGTTCTAGCGATTAATGCTGACATGAATCGATCAGTTTCCCCGCAGTAATTAGGAACCTAGGACGGTAAACTCCTCCCAAAATTGATTGATCCGATGCAGTTACTCACCTGACCGATCTGATTGTCCGTTATCATCATCAAACCCATTGCGATCGCGAGGACTTACCGATGATTGTCCCCAGCGCCCCGATCGAACCCGTTGCACCACCACAGCCGATCGACTATCCCGACAGCGACGGCCAGCCGATGGCAGACAACACCAAACAATTCCAATGGATTCAGATCCTGCAAAGTAATTTGGCCGCGATCTTTGCCCATGATCCACAAGTGTTTGTGGCGGGCAATTTGCTCTGGTATCCCGTGGAAGGCAACAACACGCTGCGGCAAGCCCCCGATGTGATGGTGGTGTTTGGTGTGCCCAAGGGCGATCGCGGTTCCTATCAGCAATGGCGCGAAAACAATATTGCTCCGCAAGTGGTGTTCGAGATTTTATCACCGGGCAATCGCTTTGGAGAAATGGTGAAAAAGCAACCCTTTTATGACACCTACGGCGTAGAGGAATATTACGCTTATGACCCCGATCGCAACGACTTGAGCATTTGGTTGCGATCGGGCCAAGGTAGCCTCCAACCAGTTTTTGAGACCACCCCTAATTGGATTAGTCCACGCGTGGGTGTACGGTTTCAATTGACTGAAGAAACCTTGATGCTGTTTCGTCCCGATGGGTTGCCCTTTTCAACATTGCTCGCAGAATTGCAACGGGCCGAGCAAGCTGAACAACGAGCCATGGAAGCTGAGAAACGAGCCGAACAGGCCGAACAGCAGCTCGATCGCTTGGCCGCCCGGTTGCGAGCATTGGGAATCGATCCTGACGCGATCGATTCCTAGGCGATCTCTCCATCAAAAACCCCCACGATCAAACTAGGCGATCGCGGGGGTGATTCAACTAACAACAACCGAGAAACCGAATCTATTGCTTGGTTAGTTGGGTTAGCACTTGGTTAGAGCGCGACACAAACGACTTCATGCCATCCGCATCAAAGCCCTTTTGCGCCATCAACGCTAAGTCATAGATGTGGTTGCAAAGCATTTTGCCCAGCTCAGCGGCCGGCGATTGGCTGCCATCGGCTAGGGCGATCGAACCGCCACTCAGGCTCAACAGATTTTCCACCAGCGGGTGCGACGAATTTACCAGCAGCACGTGGGTGTCGGGGAAGCTCGCAGCCTTGCCCTCAAACATCGCCGTCATGTCTTGAATTCGGCGCATTGCTTCCGGCAACAACACCATGGCTGGCGGTGCTGATTCTTCCGCTTTCAGGGCTTCCACGCGCACGGTGACACTCGGTTTGCCCAGGGCTTCTTCAAACAACTTCTTGATGCGATCGCTGCGGGTTTCGTTGGTGTTGGGGTCAACAATTTCCGCCTCTTTCTTGGAGGCATCCAGCAGCGCTTCATCGAGTTCCGAATCCACCCGCGAGAACTTCACCTCAGAATATTCCCGCTCCAGGAAACTGACGAAGTGCGTGTCAATAAATGAGTCAAGGAACAGCACTTCTAGACCCTGGCTCTTGTGCAATTCCACATAGGTGGCTTGGGAGGCCGGATCGGTGCAATAAAACACGCGATTTTCGTGTTTTTCCTGGTTCCGCTCCAGATATTCCTTCAGGGTGGTGTAGTAGAACCCGTTGGCATCTTTGGCTTCTTGGGTTTCGGCGGGGTTCGACCAAGCATCGCCCTCTTCCGTTTGCACTTCCACCTGCACTGCGTCGTTGCTGCTACCTAGTTCAGCCGTGGTGCGATAGATCAAAATATCTTCCACTTGCTTCTTGAACTTGTCATCGTTCAAGGAGCCGAACTTAACAAACGTGCCCAAATCTTGCCAGCAACGAATGTATTCGGGCAGGTCGCTGCGGTAGAGATCCTTCAGTTGATCGCCAACCTTTTTAGCGATGTAGTTAGCAATTTGGCGAACGGTGCGATCGGCTTGCAAGTAGCTCCGCGACACGTTCAAGGGAATGTCGGTGCTGTCGATTACGCCGCGCAGGGGCAACAGGAATTTGGGGATAACTTCTTCACAGTTGTCGCTGACAAAAACCTGATTGCAGAACAGTTTGATGTCGCCCTTGGTGGGATCAACATCCGGTTTCAGTTTCGGGAAATAGAGAATCCCGTTGATCACAAAGGGATAATCGGTGTTCAGATGAATCCACAGCAGCGGCTCATCTTGGAAGGGATAGAGATAGCGATAAAACTCCAGGTAGTCTTCCTTGGTCAGGTTGCTGGGCGACTCTTTCCAAGGGGCTTTTTGGCGGTTAATTTGTTCCCCGTTCAGCTCGATCGGGTAGGGCATGAAGTCGCAGAACTTCTTCACCAAACCGCGAATCCGCGCCTCTTCTAAATACTCAGCTTCTTCTTCGAGTAGGGTGAGGGTAATCGTTGTGCCGCGCTCGGTGCGATCGCTCGCGTTGATTTCAAATTCCGTGGAACCATCGCAAGTCCAATGCACGGCCTGCGCACCCTCCTGGTAGGAGAGGGTATCGATTTCCACGGTGCTGGAGACCATGAATGCCGAATAGAACCCCAAGCCAAAGTGGCCGATGATGTTCTGATCGGAATTCTTGAATTTCTCGACGAATTCTTCGGCGCTGGAGAAGGCGACTTGGTTAATGTATTTCTCGATTTCGTCGGCGGTCATGCCGATGCCGGTGTCGGTAATCGAGAGCTTTTTGTTGTCTTTATCAAGAGCGATCGTGATTTTCGGTTCACCCACATCGGCGCTGGTTTCGCCCATCATGGCGATCGCCCGCAGCTTAGAAATCGCATCTACGGCGTTGGAAATCAACTCCCGCAGGAAGATTTCATGCTCCGAGTAGAGCCACTTTTTGATAATCGGAAAAATATTTTCGGTGTGAACCGTGATATTGCCTTTCTTTAGCACGCTGCTCATAGGAAACGGCTGGTTGGTGTAGGGAATTGGGACGGCCCTAGGCTAGCGCGATCGCCCCATGATCTGAAATTTCGGATTTCCCTACCCGCTCGATTTAGGGGCTGCTTTGGGCGATCGCCTCGCGGATCAATTGCGCCGTGGCCGGAGCCAGCAACACGCCGTTGCGATAGTGGCCGGTGGCCAGCCAACTGTTGGCGTTCAGCGGCTCAATCACCGGAGCCGATCGCTCCACCGGGCGCGGCCGCAACCCCGACCAGGTTTCGACCATTTCCGCCTGGGCGAGGGCGGGCACCAGGTCGATCGCCCCTTGCCACACCGCCCCCCACTCGGCCCCATCAGCTACCGGCGGCTCAGCCCCGGCGGGAAACTCCACCGTCGCCCCCACCCAATAGTCCCCGCCACCGAGGGGCACGATGTGGATGTCATTGCCCGTCAGCACCGGCTCCGGGCGATCGCTCAGGGGGCGCGGCAACCGCAACCGCTGGGCCTGACCCAACACCGGCTGCAACTTCAGGGGCTTGGCCGCATCCGGGGCGATCGCCCGGGCCAGATCCGCCGACCCCAACCCAGCCGCCACCACCAGCCGATCGCAGGCCAGCTCCCCCGCCGTCGTAGTTAGGCTGACGACCCGATCGCCCGCCGTCTGCACACCCGTGATCTGGGCCGGGGCGATCGTGGCCCCCCGCTTCACCGCTGCCTCCCGCAAAGCCACCGTCAAGGCCAGTGGTTGCACCTGCCAATCCTGGGGCGAAAAAATTCCAAAGGCGACTCCATCCATGGCGGCTAAATTCACCGTTGGGAAGCGATCAAGCACCGCCGAAGGTGACAGCAACTCCAGCTCAAATCCCTGGGATTTTCGCAACGCCGCCAAGGCATCCCAACTGGGGCGATCGGCTTCCGTAAATACCAGTTTTAGGATGCCATTTGGATTATGGGGAATGGGGCGATCGAGCAAATTTTCCAGCTCTTGAATCAGTTGCGGATAGCGTTGAATACTGTCGCGACGTAGGTTCCAAGCGCGTCCTTTGGTTTTCTTGCTGATCGCACCCATCAAAACGCCCAGGGCGGCCCCCGTGGAGGTGGGGCGATCGGGAGGCAACGGCGACGCGATCGCTTGGGGATCGATCAGCGTGATTTGCCAGTCGGGCTGCCCGCTCAGTTCGTAGGCCATCATCGCCCCGACCACACCCCCACCCGCGATCGCAATCCTCATTAGCTATGCCCTTGGAGTGAAACCTTTACAATGAAGTTGAAATTATCTGATGCTATGAATTGCGTTGGACTCGGAGCACCTATGAAACTTGGATACACCATTCTCTACGTGCCTGATGTCGCTGAGTCCCTGGCCTTTTTTGAAAGCGCATTTGGTTTATCACGTCGCTTTCTGCATGAATCAGGGGATTATGGCGAGCTAGAAACTGGAGAAACAACCCTTGCTTTTGCATCACACGAGCTGGGGAAAATGCATTTTCCGATGGGTTTTGTGGCTGCTAGCGAATCGAGCAAACCCCTTGGATTTGAAGTCGCACTAGTTACACCAATGGTCGAAGAAGCGCATGCAAAGGCTGTGGCGGCAGGTGCTACCGAGATAAAAGCACCGGAAATGAAGCCGTGGGGACAGGTTGTTTCATATGTGCGCTGTCCTGATGGTGGTTTAGTCGAAATTTGCTCGCCTTTAGAAAACTAGAAAATAGCATTAAAACTAGAAAAACTATACCTGGTAGTTCGCGACGATATCTACTGGAGTTTATTTTCTGAGCCTATTGGTCAAATCTTTCTTGAAAATTGTCAGCTCAGCCTAATTGTCTTCGACCCAGTAACGGAGGAAATCGTCAAATGAATACATTAATTAAGCTGGATCAAGTTATTGAATCAGTTTTACAACAAACTGTTAACACTCTGTCTGTTGATGAAAACGGAAATTTTCAAATCATCATTGATGCAGATCGCAAGAATTTCGTGCTCATCATGTTGGATTGGGAAGGACACCGACGAATCCATGATTGTCTAGTCCATATCCAAATGATCGATGACAAAATTTGGATTCAATATGATGGTACTGAAGACAGCATCACCGAAAACTTAGAAGCAGCCGGAATTCCGAAAAATCAAATTGTTTTAGCGTTTTATCCTGAGCATGTTCGCGTACACACGGGTTATGCGATCGCTTGATTTGCAAGATTTTGAGATTTAGAGAACATAAAAATCGCCCTTCGATCTAAGTTAATGAGATCGAAGGGCTGACTGAGGAATCGTTTACGAAAACGAACTATTGCGGTACAACACTCAGGAATTGATCGAAAGCTTTGACAGCCGCCAAATATTCATTGCCAGCGCGTTTGTAGTCAAACTGACCCGCAAATTCATCCATTGCCACCAGGTGCTTAAACAGATCCTTGGCGGCGGCTTCGGCGGTGGCCCGATCGCTACCCTTCAGGCGGCGGCTGACCCGGCTCAACCGTTCGCGCAACTCGCCCAGGGGGCCGTGGATAAAGGTTTGGATTTCACGCCAGCGCTTGCCTTCGATGTAGCGTTCCAGTTCCGGCAGCCGATCGCGCAGGTCTTGCACACCGGGTACAAAGATTTCAATTTGCGATTTTTGGGCGCTGGAGTAGGTTTCTGCTTGGGCAACGGGGGCAAAGCCCAAGCTGGTGAGGGCGATCGCCGCCGCCATCACCAGGGCCAACAGGGCCGAACGGAGTCGAATCATGGGGTTCTCGTTAAAAAAAGTGCAGGAAAAATCGAGTGATGAACAGGCTTGTGGCCCATTCGTTGGATCATTGAATTGTAACGATATGTATCGACATCCCACCCGCCTGTCAAGTCGGCATTCGTCGGAGAAGGGGAATCAACGCCTCTGACACCTTTTCTGGCCAGTCCTCTTGGGCGTAGTGACCCGTTTCGCTCATCTCCACAAACTCGCAGTCCGCAATGGTTTTGGCGGCGGCCTTGGCGGCTTCCACCGGTAACCAAGGATCGCTCGTGCCCCAGGCCACCAAGGTCGGTTTTTCCCAGCGGGCCAGTCCTTCGGTAATTTCCTGCACAGCCTGTTTCAGCCGCAGGTTTTGCAACACTGCCAACAGCGCACGCCCCGCGCCGGAACTGGTCAAGAACGGCCGACGATAAACATCCAAATCCGCATCATCCACTTGGTAGGGGCCGCCACCTTCCAACAGCCGATCGACCAGCAGCGGATCTTGGGTCATCATATCGCCCACCAGCGGAATCGCCATTTGGGAAATTTTCCAGGGCAGCTTGGCTTCGGGGAAAATCGGCCCGTTGATGATTGCCAGCCGCTCGACGCGATCGGGATTCCGCAAAGCGTACTGAATCCCCAAGGAGCCGAAAAATCCCTGGGCCACGATCGAGACGCGATCGAGATCCATTGCATCCAAAAACTGCTCCAGCAACCCAATCAGCGCATCGGGTGTGTAGGCAAAATCCAGCCGCTCCGGGCGATCGGACGCACCAAAGCCGGGAAAGTCCGGGGCGATCGCCCGAAAGCCCTGTTCTGCCAGCGCGGGCAACACCTTCCGCCAGCTATAGCCAAAGGCCACCAACCCATGGAGCAACAACACAGGCGGGCGATCATTGGGCGATTCGGGCAGCGCCTCGCGATAGACCCAGGTGTAGTCACCGGCTTTCACCGTTTGTTCTGGAATGCGTTTTGCCATCACGTCCTCATACAGCAAGTTGGGTTCCGTCTATCAAACACCAAATCTTGCAACATCCAGCAGAGTGCGCTGATCGCTCGACTCAAGGTCTGATTATGTGGTTATGAATTTCTATCAAAGACTAGGCTATGCATCATTGAGAAATTGCTGAATAGTTCGACGAATCGTTAATAGATGATATTGATTGGTATGCAAGCCAGAGATAATAATTAGTGAGCGCTTGAGTTGAGTAGAAAACTGAATGCGAGTGTCTGAGTTTCCATTAGAGTAATCATCGAGGCTTAGATAAAAACAAGGCTTCTTGGTAAAGAGCGATGATTCTTGGAGCTTGATTTCAGCAATTTGGCCAAGAGGCACTTCAACAGTCTTAGAAATCTTGAATAGGTATTGTTTAAAGATCGTGACTTGATCACTGGCTTTGTCGAATGAGCAAGTAATCAGCATTGGAGTAGTCACTCCTTGAATCACTAAAAATAGTCCAGGGAGCAAAAACATGAAGCCACTCATTAACCCTTCAAGATAATCATCTTGAAAAACGCTGAGTGCTTTGATCTGAGAATTTTGAATGAAACTATTGATTTGATTAGCGATGATTTCTTGCTTATGGCCAACAATGATTCGATGATTAACTAATTCTAATTCAGGAATCTTGGAAAAATATAAAACTACACCAACGCCGCTGGTTCTGCGAACGGATACACGAATCAAGGGTTCACGAATTGTTAGGGTATTTTGCCCTAAGTAGCCATCAATTATTCGTTGACAGACCATTGATTTTGGATTAGTTGCCAATCGCTGACAATTGAGCGTGGTTCGATTGCTGACGGCCAGCCCCACAATCAAACCTACCGTAACGAAAGGAAGTCCCAATAATCCCAGACCCAGCCAATTCCAATCGCGATCGCGCAACTGCAAACGACTAGGTGTTTGATCTACAATCTCGATCATGACAAGAAGCGCTGAATGCTGAAACTATCTTTAATTTTATTCATCAAGGTATTTTTGAATATAAATTCAGATCTTATCTATTTTTAACTGAAGTAAAACAGATTTCTAAATTTGATAAAACAAATGTCACTCATGAGGTTGTTCAATGAAATTTGCTAATGTTTCAACTCAATGTAAATCAGTTTACAAAGGTTCTAACGCGATCGTCCTGTTTGGTTGGCCAGAGCTATTGCGATGCTTTGCAAGCGGCTCAGAAGCCGACCAACTCTCAGCCGTGACCATTGCTATGCGGCGAGGGTTACAGGGAATTACTTTCGTGATTCTCGCTTTGAAATCCCCCAGTTTGTCGGTACAACAAGCAGCGATCGAGCAACTCTTGGGCTGCACTGAGACGATCGCATTGGAAGCCTTGTGGCAACATTTCCAACTTCCTGATTGGAGCGATCGCGCCCGCTATCACGAGTTGCAAAGCTCACTGGCTAATCAGCAATGGCAAGCGGCGGATGATTTAACCATTTCCCTAATTAAGAAAATCTCTGATCGATCTGGTCTTTGGTTACGAAATAGTGATCTTCAGGGCTTTCCACAACACAGTTTGATCACACTTGATCGTCTCTGGCGGATCTATAGTCGCGATCGGTTTGGATTTTCAATTCAAGCCCAATTGTGGAATGCTTGCAAAGCAAAAACTTGTAAGCCTTTCAATTACTTCCGCGATAATTTATGTCGCTGTTTTGGGGATGCTGTGGGCTGGAAAGTCGAAACCTATGATGGGCGGCATGTGTCGGCCTATGACTTCAAGCGGCGAGCCAAAATTCCCTACGATCTCAGCGCCCCGATCGGTCACTTACCCAGTACCTTTGCCCTCGGTGGCGGTGAGTCTCAATCCGAGTATGATCGCCCCGACACCGAATCAACAATGGGATTTTATGGCTTTGGTCGCTACTACTACACCTGGAGCAAAGATTCATTCTTTGGTCACGATTTCCTAAGAGAATTTTTCTTGATTGTTGATTCTATTAAGCCTTAGCAATCATCTAGTAGAGTAGTCTCGCAGCAGGATAGTTGATCAGCTTATGCACTCAGGGTTTGCCATATCCCTATGCTCGATCGCCTCCTATTGCCTTAATCCAATTATCGCTGGAGGTCTCTTCGCCGCTAGCTCGACAGTGCACACAACTTATTTCCTTGCCAGGGAGCCTCTTTAGGGCGTGCCCTAAGATTTTCCTTGAAATAGACAGATGTGCCTGATTGACGCGCCTGTAATAGTAGGCTTTCAACCCATGCCCACTCGGGTTGAAATTCAGGGCCATGACTTGTTCTGCTTTGACCGCCAACAGCAATCATGTCGAACATTTCTAGGCTACTGAATTGCAGAGGCTCAAGCATTGGCTCAATAGATAGCCATTTCACCGTTGCTTCGATATTCCTAAAGGACTTTTCAGCCAAGGCCACCCTGGCTTGGGTATCAACAGTTGTGCCAACCCAAACATTTGCCGGGAATCCTCCCAAGCGATCATTGATTTCTTGCAATCGTTGGGGAAACTTGGTCAGGAATAGGAAATTCCATTCTGGTGCAGAACGAACTGAATCGAAAACTTTGAGAATCCACTCTTCAGGAACCCACTTGCCGAATAAATCAGCCATGGAGCAAGTAAAAACGTTCTTGGCAAAGATTTGGGCATCTTCTAGCTTGACCCGTCTTTTTTTGGCTTCAATCTTGATCTTTTCTGGAGAGAAAGGACGAGTGTTCTTTGGAGCATTCAGACGATCAGGGTAGAACGTAGGTTCAAACTTTGTTTCATAGAACCGATTGGCAATGTCGCGAGCGTAGCAATACGGGCAACCATGCCAGCATCCGGTAACTGGGTTCCACGTCCACCAAGCCCAGTCAACCATCTCGTTAGTTGTATTAAAAGTCGATTTCTTGGCAGAATTATGGACGATATATAACTGCTTACCGTCTTCTAGATTAATGATCTCTAGGTTTTTTTCTTCATTCAAGATTAGCAATTGAGTATTTGTTGGCATCGTTTAAACCTTGTTTTCTATCCATTGTAGTCGTCAAACAGGTTTGTTTGAATTGAAATAGATCCATCATTGGATATGTGCGGTGGAGGATTGGAACTTGGACTGAAGAGGTGATCCAAAATTTGTCTTCCAATACGACCTGTGATTTTGTACAAATGGATTGCTTTAAGTTCTTTTTGTCTAGCCCAATTTGTCGCGTAGATAAATGTCCACTTCATTGATGGATTTTGTGGCTGTCGTATGAAAATGTGACTTTTGCCATTGTCATTGACCAAATCATCGAGTGAATATTTCTCCCAGTTTGCTTTTGGGTTTGACTCCCATCTTTTAACATAGGTTGTTGCTACATTCATCAAAAGATCAACTTTCTTCATTTTCAAAAGCTGGAAAATTTCTTTGATTTCTTTTAGTGGAAAATCTTGCTTGCCGTTGGGGTCTGAGTAGACCAGTCCATAGTAATCCAACTTTTCAAGCTGTTGAGCAATTTCTTTGAGAGATTCTTTATTATCTCCAGTCCAGTAATGTGGATCACATTGTAAATTAAGGTTTTTTATGGTTTCTGATAATTTATTCAAGGCTTCTTGGCTTTGATCGCAAAAATGACAGATAGGCTTGATATTTTTCTTATTCAATTCTTGTAAAGCAATTATGGGTGAACCGAATTCTTCAGTGCCAAACTCTTTGTACTCTGGTTGGTATCCTGCGCCGCAGTTCAAATCTACATAAATATATTTTCGAGTAGTTGTATTCGGATTTTTAAAAATTTGTTCACAGACTGCAGCATGATAGCTCATCAAGTACCTGAATCCTTCTAATTTAGAAGGTGTTGACTCAGAATATTGCTGACCGGTTTGAGTTTGAGCCATAAACTAGTTGAAGCAACAAAAGCTTTGAGTGCCAATCGATAACTGTACGATTTGCCAATTATAGCTATTTTCAAAGGATGTTACTAGGGGTAGATCGTCGAGTGTACACGCCCCAACCGTTCACGACGATCGCCCGCTTGCAACTGACCCCTGCGATCCTAGACTGTTAAGCACGATCGCCGATGCTCGGCATCCACGCTACAGCGCTCGCAGGAGACAGAACACACCATGCTCGAAGCTTATCGCCAACAGGTCGAAGAACGCGGTCAACTGGGCATCCCCCCCTTGCCCCTCGATGCCGCCCAAACCAGCGACCTGTGTAAGCTGCTGGAAACCCCGCCCGCTGGGGAAGCAGAATTTTTGATGCACTTGCTGTGCGATCGCGTGCCCCCCGGTGTGGATGAGGCGGCCTATGTGAAAGCGTCGTTCCTGACCGCGATCGCCCAAGGAGAAACCACCAGCCCCCTGATCACCCCCCAAGGTGCAGTCGCCATCCTCGGGCAAATGGTCGGTGGCTACAACGTGCAATCCCTGGTCAGCCTGCTGAAAGCGAAGGACGCGGGCATTGCCCAAGCTGCCGCCACCGCCCTCAGCAAAATTACGTTGGCCTTTGATGCGTTCAACGACGTGCTGGAACTGTCGGAGCGCAACCCCTACGCCAAACAGACGATCGACGCTTGGGCCAACGCCGCTTGGTTCATCAGCAAGCCAAAGCTGGCCGAAGCGATTACCGTCACGGTGCTGAAAGTGCCCGGCGAAACCAACACCGACGACCTCTCGCCCGCCACCCACGCCACCACCCGCCCCGATATTCCGCTGCACGCCCTGGCGATGTTGGAAACCAAGATGCCGGAAGCCCTGGGCCTGTTGCCGGAGCTGAAGGCCAAGGGCTACCCGATCGCCTATGTGGGTGATGTGGTCGGTACGGGGTCTTCGCGCAAATCGGCGATCAACTCTGTGCTGTGGCACATCGGCGACGACATTCCCCACATCCCCAACAAGCGGGCCGGCGGCGTGATTTTGGGTGGCAAGATTGCGCCGATTTTCTTCAACACGGCGGAAGATTCGGGGGCCCTGCCGATCGAGTGCGACGTATCCCAACTGAACACGGGCGACGTGATTACGATCCATCCCTACAAGGGCGAAATCACCAACGAAGCGGGCGAGGTGATCAGCACCTTCAGCCTGAAGCCCGACACGATCGTCGATGAAGTGCGGGCCGGCGGTCGGATTCCGCTGCTGATCGGTCGTAGCTTGACGGACAAAACCCGCGAAGCCCTCGGGATGGAACCCAGCACCCTGTTTGTGCGCCCCACCGCTCCCGCCGACACCGGCAAAGGCTTCACCCTGGCCCAAAAGATGGTCGGCAAGGCCTGCGGTCTGCCCGGTGTGCGCCCCGGCACCTCTTGTGAGCCGCGCATGACCACCGTGGGTTCCCAGGACACCACCGGCCCCATGACCCGCGACGAGCTGAAGGAGCTGGCTTGCCTCGGTTTCAGTGCTGACTTGGTGATGCAGAGCTTCTGCCACACGGCGGCCTATCCCAAGCCGGTGGATCTGAAGACCCATGCGGAATTGCCGGACTTCATCGCCCAGCGCGGCGGCGTGGCCCTGCGCCCCGGCGACGGGATCATTCACTCCTGGCTGAACCGGATGCTGATGCCGGACACGGTGGGCACGGGCGGTGACTCCCACACCCGTTTCCCCTTGGGGATTTCGTTCCCGGCGGGTTCCGGGTTGGTGGCCTTTGCGGCGGCCTTGGGCGTGATGCCGTTGGATATGCCGGAGTCGATCCTGGTGCGGTTCAAGGGCAGCCTGCAACCGGGCGTGACCCTGCGGGATGTGGTGAACGCGATTCCCTACGTGGCGATTCAGCAGGGCAAGCTGACCGTGGCGAAGGAGAACAAGCAAAACATCTATTCCGGCAAGATCATCGAAATGGAAGGGCTGCCGGATCTGAAGCTGGAGCAGGCCTTTGAGCTGACCGACGCGACGGCCGAGCGATCGGCCGCCGGTTGCACGATCGCCCTGAGTGTGGAAACCGTGTCGGAATACCTGCGATCGAACGTCACCCTGCTGAAGAACATGATCGCCCGGGGCTACGAAGATGCCCGGACGATCGCCCGGCGGATTGCCCAGATGGAAGCCTGGTTGGCGAACCCCTCCCTGATGACCGCCGATGCGGATGCGGAATACGCCGACATCATCGAAGTGGATCTCGACCAACTGGTGGAACCCCTGGTGGCTGCACCCAACGACCCGGACAACATCAAAACCCTGTCCGATTGCGTCGGCGACCCGGTGCAAGAGGTGTTCATCGGTTCCTGCATGACCAACATCGGTCACTTCCGCGCCGCCGCCAAAGTGCTGGAAGGGGCCGGCAAAGCTAAGGCGCGTCTCTGGATCTGCCCGCCGACGCGGATGGACGAAGAAATGCTGCGTCAGGAAGGCTACTACGAGATCTTCGAGGCGGCCGGCTGTCGGTTAGAAATGCCCGGTTGTTCGCTCTGCATGGGCAACCAAGCCCGCGTGGAAGACAACACCACCGTGTTTTCGACCTCCACGCGCAACTTCAATAACCGGATGGGCAAGGGGGCGCAAGTCTACCTCGGCTCGGCGGAGTTGGCGGCGGTCTGTGCCCTGTTGGGTCGGATTCCCAGCCGTGAGGAATACCTGGAAGTGGTGAAGGGCAAGATCGATCCGCTGGCGGGTGATTTGTA
Organism: Limnothrix redekei LRLZ20PSL1; assembly: GCF_043235035.1. Taxonomy (NCBI): domain Bacteria; kingdom Bacillati; phylum Cyanobacteriota; class Cyanophyceae; order Pseudanabaenales; family Pseudanabaenaceae; genus Limnothrix; species Limnothrix redekei. Next base: position 18,835 of record NZ_JAZAQF010000045.1, read on the forward strand.
CCGCTACCTCAACTTCGACCAGATCGATGGCTTTGAGGATCAAGGGCGATCGGTCTCGAAGGAAGACCAAGAAAAAGTCCTAGTCAGCGCCAGCCGTTAATCAATCTCCGGTAGGGGCGTACCGCCGTACGCCCTCCGCCAGGGCCGATCGATCCAAACGATAATCTGGCGCATGGTGATGCCGAATTTGATGGGTTTGACCTGTGTTTTAAGATCCTGCGTACCGGAGGGCGCATCGCCATGCGCCCCTACGGAATTTGTTGTTTTGATTGTTTTTGTTGGTTGGGATTAATTGCGATCGGGCGTTGAAAGATGGCGTACAATCCGGCGATTCATCATCGACGATCGATCCGATTAAAAGGGTTCAATTATACACAGTCGGCTGCTTATTTTGTAACCATTTGTTGTTGTCAACACGAGTGTTTGTTGGGGACTATTATTCAAGACGAAATGGTCTTGAATGAATTCGGAACCATCGTTGCAGAAGAGTGGTTACGAAGTTTTGAAATTCGGGATGAATTGAAGCTGGACGCTTGGGTGGTGATGCCCAATCATTTTCATGGGTTATTGTGGTTCGATCGCCCAACCATGCAGACGCAATCACCGAGTGATGATGGTGAACCGGTTGATGACGGTGCGCTAGGTAAAAGTCAGTTGAGGCGGCCAGCGCGATCGCTCGGATCTGTGATTGCCGGTTTCAAAGCAGCGACAACCAAACGCATCAACCAACATCGGAACGCGCCAGGCACACCGATTTGGCAACGAAATTACTATGAGTCGATCGTGCGGGACGATCGAATGCTGAACCATATTCGAGATTATATTGAAAACAATCCGCGATCGTGGTCAACCGATGCCCTACATCCCAACAACATCCCCAAAAATCATCCCCCGTAGGGGCGTACCGCCGTACGTCCTCCGCTAGAGGTGATCGATTCAAACGATAATTCTTGGATTTCGGGATCTTGCGTATCGGAGGGCGCATGGCGATGCGCCCCTACGGAAATTGTGGGTTTTTGGATCGTTATGATGAAGTCATTAACTTGACCATAACTGATCTCTAGGCAATGCCAAAAATTTTATTTGTTTGTGCGCAAAATAAGCTGAGAAGCCCAACTGCTGAAGCGATTTTTTCGAGATTTGAGCAGTTAGATTGTTTGTCAGCGGGAATTCATCAAGCGACTAACAATCCACTCGATCGGGAGCTGATTGCATGGGCAGATGTGATCTTTGTGATGGAGAAGAAACATAAAGCCAAAATTCAACAGCGATTTCGTTCGTCCCTCAATGGCAAAAGAATCATATCGCTAGACATTCCAGATCAATTTCAATATATGGATCCAGCACTGATTGCACTGCTTGAGAAGCGTGTTGGGCCACATATTCAGAAATTTCTCTAAGATTGTGAATGATCGAATGCTGCGAATTAGGATTGATTGCATTCGGTCGATTTGATGGTGGAATTTGTTGAACTATTCTGAAAACTCCACTTTGTCGTATAAATCTGCTAAGGCAATTTCTAGGGCGATCGACTCCAATTTCAAGATCGCTTCTAACCCGATCACATCATTCAAGAGCCAGCCTCGATCTTGTTTGACGTAATGGGTAACCTTCGGCCAGGTCTGTGAGATGGCTAAATATTCTCCAAAGCCCGGAATCGTTCTATAGGCGCTGAACTTATCGCCAATGTCATAGTCTTCGGTTGACTTCGATAGCACCTCTGCCAACAGAATTGGATTCATCACGGTGTCCTTGCGGCCCGGTTTCAACTCCAAGGGATCGCGTGTCACCATCACATCGGGGTAGGTGTAGCGATCGGCTTCCGGAATCCACAGCCGTTGATCCGCCACAAAAGCTCGGTAAGGCTGACGACGCAGCGCAAATGTCAAAATGGCAATTAAATTAGCCGAGATCTGGTTGTGGTTAGGTGTGCCGCCCGTCATGGGAGCGATGATTCCTCGATCGTAGTCGTGGCGCTGCTCAGAACGAGTGTCTAGGGCGAAATAGTCGTCCTCTGTTTGTTTTGGAGGGCTGGCAATGGGCTGGATGGGCGTAGCAACCATACTGGATCACTCCAAGAAAACGATAAGTAGGTAGTCAGGTAGGTTGGGTTTCGTTCCTCAACCCAACAGTGTATTGAATTTGGTATGGACTGTTTCGGGACTTTCTGGTGTTGAATTCGGTATTGATCGTGTTGGGTTGAGCTAGCGAAACCCAACCTACTAAAGATCATTTTAGATTGAGTTTTTTGGTTGGTTAGACTTAGGGAAACTTTGGAAGTTAATTCTGGATGAACATCGCCATTGCCCCCGGCGCTCCTACAGAAAATTCAGGGGATCGACATCGATCGTGAGGCTGACACCCGGCAAACAAGCCGATCGCACCTCCAGCAAATTGGCCGGGCGATCGCCCTCGGGGGGAATGCGGATCAGCACTTGCCAGCGGAATCGGTTGGCAATTCGCCCCACCTGCGCCCGCTCTGGCCCCAACAGATCGAAAGCGCGATCGCCCCGGGCCGTTTCCAGCAGCGCCGCCACCTGCTCGGCACTGCGCCCCACCGCCGCTTCGTCGAGGCCACTCAGCCGCAACAGGATCAGTTGCCCCACGGGTGGATAGTTGAGCGCCGATCGCATCTCCCGTTCCTGCTCCAAAAAGTTGGGATAGTCGTAATTGGCCACCGCCCCGATCGCCGGGTGCTCTGGGCTGTAGGTTTGCAAAATCACCCGCCCCGGTTCTTCGCCGCGGCCGGCCCGCCCTGCTACCTGCAACAGGGTTTGCACCGCCCGCTCACCGGCCCGCACATCGGACAGGTTCAGCAACCCATCGGCGGCGATCGCCCCCACCAGCGTCACCTGTGGCAAGTCGATTCCCTTGGTCAGCATTTGCGTCCCCACCAACAGATCCGCCTCGCCTCGGGCAAAGCGATCGAGCAAAATTCGGTGGGCATCTTTGGTGCGGGTCGTGTCGCTGTCGTAGCGCAAAATTCGCAGGTCGGGCCATTGCCGCTCCAGTTCCCGCACCACCCGCTGCGTGCCGCTGCCGAAATGTTTCAGGTAGGGCGACCCACAGGCGGGACAGGCGGGCGGGTGCAGTTGCCCAAAGCCGCAAAAGTGGCAACGTAACAGGGGTTGAGCCGTTTCCCGTTGGTGGTGAAACGACAGGGACACATCGCAATGGGGGCACATCATCACATGGCCGCAACTGCGACAGGAAACGAAGGTGCTGTGGCCCCGCCGCTGCACAAATAGAATCACTTGGCGGCCGGCGGCGATCGCCTCGGTGATCGCCCCTTGGAGCGATCGACTAAAAATCGATCGATTGCCGTCCCGCAACTCCTGGCGCATATCCACCACCTCCACGGGCGGCAGGGGGCGACCATGCACCCGATCGGGCAGGGACACATAGACCGGCTGGCTCGTCCAGGTTTCCAGGGAGGGCGTGGCTGACCCCAACACCAACGGGCAACCCACCAGGCGCGATCGCCACTGGGCCACCTGTCGCGCGTGGTAGCAGGGAGCCGGGGAATCCTGCTTGAAGCTGGGATCATGCTCCTCATCCAGCAAAATCAGCCCCAAGTTTGGCAGGGGCGCGAAAACAGCCGATCGCGTGCCAATCACCACCTGGGGCGCGCCGTCCAGCATTTGTCGCCAGGTGTCGTAGCGCTCCCCGTCCGAGAGACCGCTGTGGTAGACGCAAACCTGAGCGCCGAACCGCGCCCGAAAGCGATCGGTCAGTTGCGGCGTGAGGCCGATTTCTGGCACGAGCACCAACGCCGACTGACCCCGCGCCAACACCGGGGCGATCGCCTGGAGATAAACCTCCGTTTTGCCGGAACCCGTCACCCCATGCAGCAGGGCTGTTTGACCCGGTTCCAGGCCGTGGATCGTTTCCAGGGCGGCGGCTTGGGCCGGGGTCAGGGTTTTGGGGCGATCGCGCTGGCCCGAGTCGTGGCGATCGCCGCGCAAAATTTCCCGCGCCTCCAGCAGCAACCAGCCCTTTTCTTCAAGCGATCGCAACGTGCCACTGCTGGTGCGCCCCAGGGTAATCAACTCCTGGGCCAGTAGTTCGCCGCCGCGCCGCTGCAAAATGCCGACGATTTCCCGTTGGCGCGGAGTTAGCGGTTCCCCTTCGCCAATCAGGATCGCCATCTGCTGGCGCTTCGGCTTGGGGGCGCTGGGCGATTCCAAATAACTGATCAGCCAGCCGCGCCGCACCAAGTTCCGCAACCCCCGATCGCCCCCGGGAAATTTCTGTTGCAAAAAGCGCCAACTATAGTCGCGCCCCGATTGCGATCGCAGCCATTGCCACAACCGCAGGGCGATCGGACTCAGCAGAGTTTCCGCCACGCCAGCCGCCGCCGCCGCCGGTAACGGGTCGGCCAGCCGCACCCGCCGCGATGCCCGCCCCAACACCCCCGGCGGCAGGGCCACCCGCGCCACCTGAATCAGCGACGCGCAATAATAATCCGCCACCTGCGCCAACAGTTGCCAATAGTCCGGGGCAAACAGGCCGCTGGCCACAACTCCTTCGACTTCTCGCAGCCGATCGGGATCGATCGCCTCGGGCAACTGCTCCCAACAACGCAGGGCGATCGCCCCCACCGATCGCCCGCCAAAGGGCACGGTCAGCACGTCCCCCGGCCCGATCGCCTGGTCTGCCCCGATCGTGTAGGTGTAGGCCTCGGTCACGCCCGGACAGTCCACCAACACTTCCACATAGCCCGCGGCCGCCGACAACTCGGGCAAGGCCGGCGCGATCGGCGTTTCTCGTAATTCGGTTTCGAGCATTTGCCTCACCGCTCGATCGAACCCCTACCCTACTCGATCAGGGCGATCAGCCAAAAGTTATGCAAGGGGCGATCGGGCAAAAGTATAGTTGCTACTACGTTGGTAACTCTCAGTTATTTGCTATCGTGACCTACCTGATCACGTGATTGGTAAGTTAAGGTTTAATTTTCTTTTACTTGAGAAAAGCAAAAAATATAATGTCACCATAAAAAACCATTCTAATAACAATCGTAATTGAATCCTGATGTTTCAAGAGTTGGTAATAGAAGACATCTGGATTCGCTCCTTTACGTTCTAACGACAGATCTTTTTTGTTCTCGCCATAAATAAAAACCTGATTGACTTGATTCAGGTAATAATCATCTCTCGGTAGTTTTAGATCACGATATCGAAAATGGGGACTCCTAATGACACAATTCCCCATCCACTTGTCTTGACCATCTGAGTCGTGAAAATAAAGAGCGCGAGCAATTGCCTCAATGACATTCTCAATACGCTTTATGTCATATGAAATTGCTAGGGTCTTACGAACAGAAAGTAAACCATTTTCCTTATTGATTGTTCTTGCCAACCTAGCAGCAGAGAAAATTTTTCTCCCGAGGCTTGATTCTCGCCTAGACATAACCTTAATCCACTTTGCGTCAAGCATGGCTAGTGCAATTTCACTTCGAGAATGCAGAAAAATTATAGCGGCTGTGTATTCATCATCCGCAGAACGAGAATTATTGTGCATCTTACATGCAGGTACAGTTACCAACTGACTCCTGTAATCGGGGCTGCCATCAGGGAAGTATTTTATTTCTGGGAAAAAGCACTTCGGAGGAATGTGATCCTTGGTTGTCGCTATCTCATTGCAGCAGTAACATTGATCTTCCTTCATTGATTTTTCTCCTTTTAAGTTGCTGTGACAATTCATGAAATTTTTTCTTGATCGTTTCAAAAATGAAATTTTCGACCTAATTTCATACGTAATTCTTGAAATCTTCTAATGGAGCATCGAAGTCATCAGCCATCCAGATTTTGCCCTTTAATAACCCTGCTTTGCGCTTTTTGGCGGGTGCTGGCGCAGCAGGCTGGTGAGCATACTTCTCTAACAGAAATTCGATGTAATGCAACACTTCTGTTTGTAAAGACTCTGGAAGTTGTTCAAATTTCTTTAGAAGGGCTGATTGCATCTTTAGAATTTATCCCATGATGTTCTGAGTTGACTGGAAGCTACCCCCATGATAGCAAAGCGATAAAATTGCTAGGCATTATGCAGGCTCAAGGTAGCTGGCTAAGAACTGACTGCGATCGCCCTCACCTGCATGAACCGCCAGCTAATCGATACTCAGCGCTCTAGGAGTGATCACAAACACCCATGATCTACAGCGACTTTACCCTAGAGCGGATTATTGGGGATTTTGGCATCGACGTAATCGAAAGTCGGGATTACTTTGCCGATCGCCCCGTTGTCACACCTCCCGACTGGCTGGCACAATTTTTGCAAATCAACACCCCGATCGCAGTTGCCATCAATACCGAAAAAGCTCGATCCGAAATGATCATTGCGCCGATTCTGTTAGCGCTAAAGCATTGGTTTAATGATCAAATTAGTTTGTTTTCGGGCAATGAATTCAATGTAGATTCAGAATTGGGTCTCACAGGTCGGGTTGATTTCCTAATTAGTCAATCCTCAGAGCAACTGTGGATTAAAGCGCCCGTGCTGACCATTGTGGAAGCCAAAAACGAAAACCTGAGAGCTAATTTATAAAGAGAAGCTAAAGCCGACTTGGCAGCTCTAAATCCGGTTTTAGGCTAGACCTACCCGAAGCATCACCCAGCTCATGAGTCGTCTCCCGGTCATTGCCAATCCTACCCGCAAA
>NZ_JAZAQF010000079.1:0-24186 GCF_043235035.1 Limnothrix redekei LRLZ20PSL1
GCGGGTAGGATTGGCAATGACCGGGAGACGACTCATGAGCTGGGTGATGCTTCGGGTAGGTCTAGCCTAAAACCGGATTTAGAGCTGCCAAGTCGGCTTTAGCTTCTCTTTATAAATTAGCTCTTAGTTCAACAGACATCCAAAAATATAAGCGCCTGTTCAAGGATAAGTACAAAGCTAGATTATTTATTCAGACAGGAGAAATTCAATATACTGTTGAATAGTAATTAGTAGTAAAGTAAAAAGCAATTTCTTTGTTTCGCAATTCTTGAAATCATTTGATTTGATTAAAGTTCTTCTTGATTCTATTCAAATATCAGAAAAATAGGCGAATGAGTTGGTTTAAGCTGGATTATTGATAATTTTTATCTAAATTTAGGAATGAACGGATTGATTGGAATGGGAGAGCCAACCCGATCGATCCTGGTGTTGGGACTGGCGGCGGTGATTGATTGGCTGGTGGGTGACCCTTGGAGTTGGGTGCATCCGGTGCAGGTCATTGGGGCATGGATCGATCGCTACCGTCGTTGGGTTTGGTCTTTGGCCGCTCCCGATCGGGTTCAGCGCTGGCTAGGGGTGGGGCTGGCATTGTCCACGATCGGGGGCGCAGGGGCCCTGGCTGGGGCGATCGGGTCGCTAGCCTTCAAGCTGAACCCCATTTTGGGCTTAGGAATCGAGGCGGTGATGGTGGCGGCTTGTTTTGCGGGTCGCAGCTTACGGGATGCGGCAGAAGATGTGTTGGAACCGTTGGCCCGTGAAGATTTGCCGGAAGCGCGATCGCGTCTCAGTCGCTACGTGGGCCGCGAAACAGAGCATCTCGATCGCCCAGAAATTTTGCGAGCCGTGCTGGAAACCGTGGCGGAAAATGCCGTGGATGGCGTGTTGGGGCCGCTGTTTTGGGCCTTGGTGGGTGCTGGGGCAACGGTAATTTTTGGGTGGGGCCCTGGGGCGATCGCAGCGGTGGCATTGGGTTACAAGGCCGCCAGCACTCTCGATTCGATGGTGGGCTACAAGGACTCACGCCATCGGGATTTGGGTTGGTTCAGCGCTCGCCTAGAAGATCACCTCACTTGGTTACCCTGTCGATTAACCGTGGGATCGATCGCCCTGATTTCAAGAAAGCCCTTGCAGGTTTGGGGTCGCTGTCGGCGGGATGGGGCGCTGGATCCTAGTCCCAATTCCGGCTGGAGCGAGTGCGCCTATGCGATCGCCTTGGGGGTGCAACTGGGGGGCGAAAATCGCTATCGCGGTCAAGTGAAATACAAGCCCCTGTTGGGAGACCCCCAGCGACCGATCGAACCGGAGACCGTGCGATCGGCTTTGGGGTTGACCCGGGTGGTCTTTTTGGGGTGGTTATGCGGGGCGATCGGACTATTGGCGCTAGGATTTTTGCCATGACCACTGTTTCCCACCCAATCCATGGGGGCAACCTGGCTTGGGCCGCCGCGATCGCCCATTGTGCGCCCTCTGAAATTCTGGACTTTTCTGCCAGTATCCATCCTGAGGGCTTGCCACCCAGCATTTTGGCCGCCCTCACTGCCGCCTTGCCCTCCCTGGCCGCTTACCCGGATCCAAACTACGGCGAATTGCGCCAGGCCCTCGCTCAGCACCACAACCTCGACCCAGACTGGATTTTGCCAGGCAATGGGGCGGCGGAACTCTTGACTTGGGCCGCTCGGGATTTGAGTCAGTTGGCCGCAACCATGCTGCCCGTGCCGGCCTTCGCAGACTATGACCGAGCCTTGCGGGCATTTGGGGCCCAAATTGTGCCGATCGCGCCCGTGGAGCCTTGGGTTTGGGATTGGGGCGACTGGCTGAATCGCGATTGCGCCGCCTATGGTTTGGTGCTGAACAATCCTCACAACCCCACCGGGCAACTTTGGAGCCACGATCTTTTGCGGCCCCTTTGCGATCGTTTTGGGTTGGTGGTGGTGGATGAGGCGTTTATGGATTTTTTGCGCCCGATCAAGCAACCCACCGTTGTGAACTGGGTTCAGGACTATCCGAACCTGATTGTGATTCGATCGCTCACCAAGTTCTACGCTATTCCGGGACTCCGGCTAGGCTACGCGATTGCCCAGCCCGATCGGTTAACACGCTGGCAACAATGGCGAGACCCCTGGTCTGTTAACGGTTTAGCCGTAGCCGCCGCCCTTGCCGCCCTTGCCGATCGCCCCTTTGCCGAAAAAACCTGGACTTGGCTGGAATCGGCCCGATCGGAACTGTTTCTGGGTCTACAAGCCCAACCGGGCCTGATCCCCTATCCCAGCGCCGCCAATTATCTGTTGGTCAAAACCGCCCTGCCCAGCAATCAGCTCCAGCAGCAAGTGCTACGGCGCGATCGGATCTTGATCCGAGACTGTTCCAGCTTCCCAGAATTGGGCGATCGCTTCTTTCGAGTTGCGATCAGAACCACCGCCGATCATCAACGACTGTTGCGATCGCTGCAACAAAGTTTGGTAGTGCCGTAATTCAGTAATGATGAGCGGGTGAAAGTCTTGCGGCGTAAGCGACCAGCCACCGAAAATCATCACCTCACAGGCACTATTTTTAAAATTTTTTCAAAAATAAGTGATGTTGTGATTTTTAGCATTACCTTGATAAGGTGATCAGTAAGATTTCCCATTCACTTGAAAATCAAAATGCGACTCACTGTATCAGCCGCCATCATTTCAGCTACCGCTGCTCTTGTGTCGGCTAGTCCAGCAACTGCCCTAACCTTACTCAATAGCTCTGGATCTTGGGGCACCCCGTCTGGAACCGCATATTACGGGTTTCAGACCATTGGCAGTGAAAGCCAAGTTCGGTGGGGATCTCCAGCCAGTGTGGCCGGAACTAGCGGCCTTGGATTTACTGGCGTAGGAACAACATCCATTACCCCTGGTAATGTCTTCCAACTGGGAGTTTTGCAGCATTTCAACAATCCCATCTTTGGTGGAACTGCGGCTGCGTCAGTTGGGTTAACGGTCGCCTTACAGTTTGCGGAAATCGCCAGCCAAACCTTTAATTTCACGTTGGATATTGACGAAACAACCAACGATGGATTGTGTGCATACTACAGTGTCACTCCCTGTGCAGATAAAATTAGCTGGAACAACGCCTTGGGAGACCGCTCATTCTCTTACGCGGGAAAGCAGTACACTCTAGAATTGTCAGGGTTCAAATCTTCTCCTATCGGTGATCTGGTCGCTGACTTTATCTCCCAAGAAGGTGGAACCAGTACCGCCTATCTATACGGTCAGATCCGTGAAGTGCCCGAAGAGCGCAGCACGCCGGAACCGTCGCTCATGTTTGGCTTAGCAGGATTCGCCGCTTTGGGTTTGCGTCGCCGTTGGGTCAATTCCTAGGAATTTTGTCACTGTCTCAGTGCTCTGTAGCTCTGAGAAACCATAAACTGCAACATCACATTTCCGGTCTTTGCTTAATTGGGTCTTGGCCCAAAAAACACAGTCCCAAAAAGTAAAGACTACAAAAAAGGGTCTCAAGCGTTTAATCATTTGCTTGAGACCCTTTGGAATTTTTGAGTTTTTCTGGAACTTACGAGTCTGTCATTAACCAAGAGACAGACTCTGAGCTTTTATTCGCCGACGGGAGCAAAACGGTTGCGATCGTTCATCTTCACCGGCGCATCGGGGCGGGGACGATTGGGGTTCGGGCGGCGATCGCCACCCCCACCAGCACCCCGACGACGGGAGCCCCCCCCGTAGTTACGACCACCGCGATCGCCTCGGCCACCGCGATCGCCCCGCTCGGGACGCTCGGTTTCAAAGTTATCGTCACCAAAGACCCCTTCAACTTGCCAAGCGGGTCGTTCCATGTCGTAGAACATTTGCAGCGCTGCCGCCGCCACTGCCCGAGGATCGTACTCCTCACCCAGTTGCGACACAATCGGCAGGAACGAGGCCACCCGATCGCTGGTCAACGCTTCCTTAACCCGGTTCTTGAGGCGATCGATCCGGCGAGCTTCGATCTCGGCACGAGTCGGCAAATCCACCGGCTGCATCGATTGGCGCGTGTGCCGCTCAATCTGCCGAATCCGGTAACGCTCCAGGCTGTAAGACAGAGTAATCGCACGACCCGTCCGACCTGCGCGGCCCGTCCGACCAATTCGGTGAACGTAGTTTTCCAGGTTATCGGGCAGATCGAAGTTGAACACGTGGGTTACCCGATCCACATCCAAACCCCGAGCAGCAATATCAGTCGCCACAATCAGCTTCAACTGCCCACGGCGGAAGCGCGTGATCAGGCGTTCGCGTTGGGCTTGGTTCAGGTTGCCGTGATATTCATCGGCGCTGTAGCCAGCCGCTTGCAGTTGCACGGTCAGTTCCGCAGCTCCCTGCTTGGTGCGCACAAAGATCATCGCCGACTCAGGATCTTCTAGCTCCAGGATCGGCAGCAAGGCCCGAATTTTGTTGCAACCCCGGGGAACCGTATACAAGACCTGTTCAATTCGGGTGGGAGTTGCCTGGGGCTGCTCCACCGTCACAAACACCGGGTCTTTCAGGAAGTTCGCCACCAGACGACGAATCGTCGGACTCATCGTTGCGGAGAAGAAGGCCGTTTGGCGCTCGGCGGGCAGCGAGCTACAGATCTTTTCAATATCCTGAATGAAGCCCATATTCAGCATTTCATCGGCTTCATCCAACACAAAGTAACGCACTTGGTCGAGGCGCAAAGCACCGCGATCCATCAAGTCCATCACCCGACCGGGTGTGCCGATCGCAATTTGCGCGCCCCGTTGCAGTTGGCTAATTTGCCGCTCGATCGATTGGCCACCGTAGACCGTCACGGTTCGCAAACGAGAACCGGGGCCCACAAACTTCTCGATCGCCTGGGAAACCTGTAACGCCAGCTCACGAGTCGGGGCCAGAATCAATGTTTGAACAGCGCGATTGGCATCATCAATCTGCTCCAGCATGGGCAGCCCAAAGGCCGCCGTCTTGCCAGTTCCAGTTTGAGCCAAGCCAACCACATCTTTTCCTTCGAGCAAGGCGGGAATCGCGCGTGCTTGGATGGGGGTGGGTTCAGTAAAGCCAAGGGTTTCCAGATGAGCAGCACGGGTTTCCGAGAGGCCGAGGCTTTGGAAGGAAAGGGTCATGAGTACGCTTCGTAACGGATGAACAACCAAAACCCAATCTCGCAGTTAGCCCCGAAAACCCGCAGCACGATCTAGATTGCACGGCTGGGAATCTTATTTGAATAGCGGTCGTCTGTGTTGCCGCAGAGTCAATGCGTCCTTTCTGATGGGATGACGCGTTGACCCTAACCGCACGATCGCCCCCCGAGCAAGCGGGGCAGATTAGGCAAAATTGGGCGCTTTAAACAGTCAGACGAGTGTTAACTCGTTCTTTACTTAAAATAACTTAAAAAATGGCAATACGATCGCAAATGCCCTAGATTTTTCTGGGATCACGCCATGCCAGGAAACCGCGCGATCGCCCCAAACGCTCTTCTAGCTAGAGATTCCACAACAACTAGCACCAAAATTCTTGGGCAGGCAGACTCCTCTAGGCTCCCCAAAATTTCCCCCTGCTATGGTTAGCCATCAGCCGAGAAGCATCCCCTGGTCAGCAGCGAGGGAGATAGTTTTACTACGGGTCTACCAAGTTTTGCGGCTCCTTGTTCACCGTTCCTCGGTTTAAAACTTCCGTTTTGACTGCTGCCAAGCGACAAGTAGTCTGTTGAGTTGCTTTCCCCAGCTCCGTACTCAGATTCGCTTCTCCAGCCTCTGGCGCATCCTGAGAACAACTGCGCCGGTCTAGACCATAACGTCCCTCGGGGTTACCTCGAACAGCCAGGATCACCTTCTGGTTTTGGTTACCTTTGTTTTGTTGCAGCTCCTGCAAGCTTTCAGCGGAGCCTGTTTCATCCAAAACGCAGGCATAGACACTACGAACGCCCTCAAAGTCGCCCGTCAATGAAGCCAAACTTGGGGTTACCTGGTACTGTACCGGGCATTCTCGTTCCGCACTCAGCGTTTGATCCCGCGTATCGTCTACAAAATCCACCAATGCCTGAATCTGCCTAGAATCAAGCTTCGGTCTATTGCTATCAGGCCAATTACCTTCAGCCGTTTTCGGCCAAGTTTGCAACGTCAAACCCAAATTTACATCTAACGGATCATTGAAGGGATCTTGATCATTACCAGCATCATTAAACCGCTTGAGAACACCTCGCGAGATTCGAGCACGACCATCCCACTTATTATCCTCATTACCCTTATCTAAGAAGTAAACAACCAGAGTGTAAGTCCTACCTGATAAGCTGTAGTCGCTACATTTGTCCGAATTGCAACTCTCAGGAAGTGGCTCCAGCTTCCAAAAAGCAATCAACGGAAGGCTGTCTTTAGGCGGTTCCAAGCCTCCATCGCCACCAAATAGACCTGGACAATAATCAGTTTCTCCGGGAGAAGATTGCCCCTCCCATAGGCATTTACCGGTGTAGACATAAATCGCTTCCCGAAGTTCATTACTCATGAACTCCGCAGCAATTCCCATATCACGCATGGTTTCCGATCGCGCCAGCTCTCGGCGGTTAGTCGAAACCAGTTCCACCACAATCCCTAACAAGCCTGAAATAATCAGCCCTGCAATCAACGCTGAAATCAGCAATTCAATCAGCGTAAATCCAGATGTTTGGGTTGAATCAAGCTGACGGTTTTGGATTGCGCCTTTGCGTTTACTCACAAATGCAGGATCATAAGCCAGTTGGAGCGCTTGATAACGGCGCTTAACTCGTTTGAGGACTCGTTGAAGGGTAATCATGGAGTTTCTTCACCACTTGTTTTCGTCTTACAGTCTTCAGCCCCTCCGTTGAGGAGATAGCACATTTTTTCGTAAGCACCTTTGGTGTCCGAAACAGCCAGTTGTGTATAGAGCACTGCCAAAGGTTTGATGCCTTGCTCGCCTGTGCCACTGGTTAATTGCAAAGAAGCTGCTTTAATGTCCAGGGGCTGAGTTCCGCTCCGAATGGGCTGATAAGCCCAAACCCGCACCCCCAGCCGAAAAGCCACAGGAATGAGACCTACACCACCTTGAACAGCAGTTTGATCAGATGCGGGGCTACGAAATGTCTGAACCGCGAAATCGGGCAAGCAGTCACCGTCCACATCTACTGGCCGCAACTCCAAAGCGCCCACGAACGGAACGCCTTTATCACAGCTATTCCGGGTAGACTCCAGATTTTTTAAATCGGGAACACCCGAAGGTGCAGGCGTTTTTTCAAACTCATTGCCTCCGTTACTGCTTTCCTGGGGCAAGAGAGACAAATCACTACGAACATCTCCCCGCTCCATGGTGACGCGCACTTTGTCCACTTCACCCTGAGCCACTTGAATGGCCTGTTCTGCCCGATTACTTTGGACTCGCGAGGCCGTTGCCAGAAATAGGGGAGGCGTGATCGCCACCGCCACCACAGACATCATCACCAAGGCCACAATGCATTCCAGCAACGTCAGCCCAGATTCTGAACCTGAGATTTGGGACTGCCTGCGCCAGCGGCGAACCCAGTAATTGAACGCGGCGTTAGACATGACGGGTAAGCCTCGCAAGTTCATCGGGACAGATTATCAGCAACCATCAGGGGTGGTCTCAATTGAACGTCGTAAAGCACAGATGTAAGGATCACCGGCTTCCGGTTCGTTGTAGAACTCGCTCCGAGCTTCACCTGGTGTTATGAAGCGACTAGAAATGGGGCCCACTGGAGCATATTGCAATCCCACGTCGTAACCCCAGAGTCGTTTTGGGGTTTGGTAGTAGGGAATATCATCCTGACCACCAACTGGGCGCTGATTGATTTCCCAAGCGTCGTGCTCGTAAGGGCCCGTTGAGGATGTGCGGAAGTTTAGCTGTAAGAAGGCTCCCGAAATGGTTTGAGACTGGCTAGAGCTACTGCCGCCCCAGTTTTCCAGCATGGGGAGGAAGTTGTGAAAACCGCCATAGCTCTGGTTTTCGCGGCTGGAACCAATGCCGCTGATAAAGATGGCATTCGCTTCAGTCGTACTCGCACCGGGTAACACACCATTTGCGCCACGACCATAGCGCTGTCCCAAGGGGACTGTTTGGTAGTTACCGGTGTAGGGATCGGGTCGTCCAAACTCCGGACGGGCCGCGTCTTCATTGATCCGCTGTAGGGGCTTGCCAGTGTAATCCACTGCCACAGAGCTGGTGAAGTCAAACCGATTTTCGTGCCACCAATCCAGCACCAAATCCCGTTCCTGATCAGACATTTCTAGGGGACGGTTTTGGGCATAGAACGAAGTGGTGGGCGAAGAAAGCGAGCCAACCCGCTGGCAACCATACCAATCTGCGAGTTTGGGTGAAGCATTAAGGAAGGTATCGCGAATACTGCCATCACAGTAGTTGCCAGACACTAGGGTGATAGCGTCAGCCAATAGCTCTACTGGCCGCCAAGTGTCCTTGTCAGGTTTCGCAAAGTCTTGGTTCAGATCCTGTCCAGGACTACGATTCCCTCGAGAATAGAAGTTGCCGTAGGTATCCCGGTTTAAAAGCGTGTTGAACTCTTCAGCCAAGACTCCACCCACTCGGTGCAAGTTGAAGTCACCCTTCACGAATAGAGGATTATCCGTAATGAAGGAGATTCCAAAAATGTTGGCATTGTCAGCACCACCGCCTTCACGTTTGATCAAAGCACCGTTGATCAATCGGAACCCATGGGGTCGCCGATCGGGATCGGCGTAGTAGTCCACGGGTTTAGGACTAATGCCAGTCACGTCGCTGATTGGCGGATCTTGCCCCAAGGGATTGCTGCGACCGATGCTCATTCGAGCACTTTCGGTATCTATGTTGTAGCTCGACCAGGTGGTAGAGGGCGATCGCTCGATCGCATCTTCCCGAGTATTGTCCTCTCGGAATGCATAGACGATGCCGCCTGCCTCGTTCTTCTTCAGGTTGCCAAAGGTCAACCACAGATCTCCCAGGGCAGATGGAGCGTATTCTTGTCGCCGTAGCATGTCGATATCGATATCCAGCACCCGCTCCACGAGGCGCTCTCGCCCGTCCATCAAGGCTGCATCCTTGAAGGCAACCCGGTGATACTCGATCGCCTTGTCTGCTTTGGCCCCATCGTTATCCGCTGCTACAAATAGCATCTGGGAGCAGTTAGGAGCTGAATTGGTGCAACTACCCGTTGGCGTGAGATTGTCGTCTACGGGTAGCAGCCAATCGGCCAATTTCCGAGGCTTGATAATGATTGACTCCAGATCCTTATCACTCAGCACCTGGAAATTACCCTGAGCAACCGTCAGATAGGGATCGAAATACAGCTTGTCGTAAGGCGCATAGAACGGATCTGTTGCCTTGGGCTGGGTATGATCCACTTCCACAGACAGGGTAGCAGTGCCCAATTCCAAGTCGGAGATCACTGTTTTGTCACCATCCGCATCATGGGCAATGAAATCTTCAGACAGGGGACGCGGGAACAAATAGTACAGTGCAGGATATTTGGGTTCCACGGGGCAGAGGGTACCTGCCAAGTGCAAGAACCGCTTCTCTTCCGCAACCGTTCCAGGAACTCCGTAGCCGAAGTAGTTATTTCCCGTTGTCTTGCTGAAGTCGCAACCAAACTCATAGGTTTTGGCTTGCTCATACACCCGGCCGCCAAAAGCATAGCCGACGGTTAATGATCCGGAGGGCGGCGTGGGGGTCAGGTCATTTTGGACGGTGTAGCTGTAGTGATGTTTGGCGGTTTCCGCAGGGATGCTGCCAGCGGTGTTTTTGACCCGGCCGAAATGGGTGGCAAAGCCAAAGGTGCGATCGCGCTGGATTTGCTCTCGGAGTGCAATTAACCTGGCCCATTGTTGCAACTCAGTGGGTTTCAGGGGGTCACTGTCCAAACGGTTAAGGGCCGCTCCGCTGGTGCTCTTATCTGCCAAGGCCGCCACATAGGCTTCGGGAGGTACCAGTGGTGTAACTTCATCGGTGGAAGCCGTGGTCGCCGCAAACGGATTCTCGCCAGGTTTCAGGGCCGGATCCGCAGCCGGAATCCGCTTCAGCAGGGGCGGACTAGCCAGGGGTTGACCGCCCTGGGTTTTGAGGCTGGCCAACTGCACTTCCACAAAATCTGCACCCTCCTGATTACGGCTATTGAAATCAGAGGGACTGCGCAGTCCAGAGTTTCCCGGATAGACTCGCACAGAGAAGGGTCCCGTGGTGTCTCCGGGGCGAAAAATGTCAACCCGTCCCAACTTGCGGTCATTCGTGCTGTCGGTGCGCGCTCCCGAGAGCCACTCTGCCCGGGAGGGATCTTCCTTTTTATCCCAGGCTGGATCGTTGTCCCCAATTTTGCCGAGGGCTTCCGCCAGCTTATCGAGAACGGTGGTTTGGAAATCTGGATCGCTGTAGTCGATCGCATCCAGATAGGAAATGTTGTAGGCCAACATTCCGGTACTCAAAGCCGCAGTCTGCTGGGTGGTCGCATCAGCCGGACTGTTGTTGGTGTCATAGAGGGCCCGACGCAGATTGCTAAAATCGCCCCACTTCACCAACTGCGGGAGCGGGTGAGTTTTGCCTGCTTCCTGCTTGGCGGGAAACGCACCATCCTTATCGCCTGCAAAGGTTGCCAGGTTTTCCAATGCTTTCCGCAGGGTCGCGTTCAAGTTGACCGGTGTGCTGGTGGGGCCAGTGCTAACGCTGACCAACTCATTGAGCCGATCCACATCCACTTCCCAGCCATTCGTGCCGCGGCCATGGAAAAAGTCGATCGCAAATTCCTCGGATTCGTCTCCAAAACGTTCCCCAAAGGCTGTCCATTCCGGTTTGGTTTTGACACCGGCCGTGACAGGGAGTTTCTCAAAAGTTGCCGACTGTTTTAGGGTGTCGGGAGTCCCGGGGTGAACGGTGCTCATCAAAGCAGCCACTGGCTTTACCCCTTGTCCAACACCCTTGTGAAAGAGCAACGTGCCTTGAACGGCGGCTGGATTATCTTTATAGCTACGACGCTGCAAGGCCTGGAGCGGCGTTGTTGCGTCAAATTCATCCGCTTGAGAGGGATAGCCCAGGGGATTTTCCAGGGAATTTTCCAACTCTAGGCGCTGACCGGTAATGATTCGAGTCCCCTCATTAATGGCACGGCGCTCCCAGTACCCATCCGCTCCCACTTCTGCCGGTTGTTCCGTATTGGTGTTGCGGGTTAAGCGTTCGTCGGCAGTAATATTGTCACCCACCTTTTTAGTGCCGGGCATCCTCAGCTCTGAGGAGCGGCCGTAGGTTGGTCGAGGGCCGTAACGATTGTCAGCCCGATAAAAATCATCCAAGTAAGGTTTAGGCAGGGATTGACCGCTGAACCGTGTTTCTGCGTACTCCGCTCCCTCGGCTTCTTGCCAGTTTTCCGCACGAGCCTTAACCGACTTTCGACGAACGCTAACATCCTCAGTGTATAAGAGCAATGGATCCAGGGCTAAGTCAATTGCTTTGCCTCCGAAATTTACCGAGTCAGTTTCTGTTGTAAAGTTGCTGCTTCCTTGGACGATCAAACCACTGGTTGCCTTGTAGTCAACTGATAACTTGGGATCGCCGGCAAAGTTTCCGCGAGGCCCTGACACAGCACTTGAAATCAGGTCACCTGGGAAATTTTTACAGATTCCCTCACCGGAATAGCTTTTGCAATTTCCTGAAGAGCTTGCTGGCGAGGCACTAATGCTGGAGGCTTCCGGATCTTGGTAAAGGCATGATGAAGGAGCACTTACCCAAAACAAGCGTGTAGGGTTACTGGCTCCAGCCCAAAACATAGATCCTTCAGTGTGCATAGCTCCATTCCAATTGAAGCGTGCTCCAGAGAATAACTCTAGGTCGTTACGGAACCATGCCCCCCATTTATTTCCCTTTTCCACAATTCGGTCTTGCTGGAATTCAAGGGTTGCAATGGTGTTTGTTCCACCTCCCGATCGAGCGGTATTGGCTCGGGGAATCACAACTGCATCCACCTGAAAGTTCTTACGGAGAGTGGATGTCTTCTTCTGGTCTTGATACCAGCCAGCTTCAATTGGGGGAAGGATGCCAGGACTGATTTTATTCAGCTTGCCTGCGATATTGCAGGGACTGTCTGCCCCTTCTTGTTGAATTAGGGGCCCTGTACGAGTTCTCAAAGCGGCAACACGAGCTTGCAATGAAGCACGCTTCATGTCAGTGTCAAGCTCGCCGCTGGCAGTGGCTGGTAACGAGTTGAAAACGATTGAGTAGGCAACATCAGCATCCTGCTCACCATCACCATTTGTGTCAACGGGAAACCGCCAGGCTGGATCTAGCTCTCCGTCCCTATTCATATCAATCTGAGTTTCGTCAGGGAGGGTGTAAGACTGATTCCGGGCAGGATTGAAAACTGCATCAAACGCGCTGCTGCCAGTTAGGTTTTTGTTCAGCAGCATACTGAGCAAGTATTTTTCGGAGGGCACACCATTAGTCGTAATTCTTGGGTCTTCTCCGCTAAAGAGCTTTTCAAGCTTCGCTCTGGCGCGATCGATTGCGGGAGTGGCGGCGTTGTAGATCACCTTTTGGGCTCGATCGGCTGCGACCTGATCTGTGCGGTTGAGGGTGCGCAACGACAGGGCAGTAATCGTGAGGGCCACCACCACCAGCAACAAGGCCGTGGTTGGCAACACGAAGCCCGCTTGCGATCGCAGCCGTCGCCAATAGGGATTAGAAGCCAGGATTTGGGGTCGATCGCCCGATCGCCCTCGACGATGCAACAGTCGCTGGAACTGTGCGATCGTTCGTCCCAATTGGAACGAAATAGCCAAAACTAGCCGCCGCAGGATCATCATATTGGCTCTACCAACTTGGCCTGAGAGTTCTTGAAAAACTGACCCGAAACACACCCATTACAGCAAAGGGCGGGGCGTTGGAGAGTGACCGTCAATCTCAGAACGGTTTCTCGCTACCCCAACATGACTCACTGTCCCTAGACCGGCGGCGCTCCGAATCGGTTCCATCCCAACCACGCCAAGTGGCTGTGCTTGAGCCGCCCAAAAGTTATCGGCTCGCAGCCTTGAAGTGTCGCGCTTCAGGGGAGCAACCAAACCGGAGCATCGCCTAGGGCTTGAGGGAAGATCTAAGCACTTAGCCCAAACTTACCCATCCGCTGTTCTGGATCGATCGGGAAATCAGAAGTTTTTCTTAATTCTTTACATTTCAGGACTTGACATAGCCGAAGTTGCACGGGACAGCTACCTCACTGGAGCGATCAGCCCGTCCGTCCAACCTGATTGGCTCCCGCCTAGCCATTGCCCCAAGTCAGATCAGCAACCTGTTTAGGCACAGCAGCCGTCAGCACGTCATGGCCGCCCTCGGTCACCAATACATCATCCTCAATCCGAATCCCAATGCCGCGCCACTGTTCCGGCACTTCCGGTTGAGCGGGCCAATCATCTTCCTCGCCAGGTTGCTTCGGTTCGATGTTCGGGGCAATGTAGAGGCCTGGTTCCACCGTCAACACCTGACCTGGCTGGAGATAGCAGGGATCATCGCCATAGGTATAGACCCCCACATCATGCACATCTAAGCCCAGCCAATGACTGGTGCGGTGGGGATAGAAGGGGCGATAGAGTTCTTTTTCAATGATTTGTTCTACGCTGCCGACCATCAACCCTAAGTCTAGTAACCCTTCAACCAGGACTTTCAGGGCCACGTCATGAACGTTGCTATAGGGATCACCGGGTTTGACCGCTGCGATCGCCGCCATCTGGGCCGCCAACACTAGCTCGTAGAGGGTTTGTTGCTCGGGGCTGAAGCGGCCATTCACCGGGAAGGTGCGGGTGATATCGCTGTTGTAGTAGCCGTAGGCGCAACCGGCATCGATCAGCAACAGATCGCCATCTTGCAGTTGGCAATTGTTTTCGACGTAATGCAGGATGCAGGCGTTTTCCCCGGCGGCGACGATCGCCGGGTAAGCCGGCCCCCAACCACCGCGCGATCGACAAAGCCGATCGAGTTCCGCTTGCACTTCATATTCCCAAACGCCGGGCCGGGCGATCTCCATAGCCCGCTGGTGGGCCTCGGCGGCGATGTCGGCCGCTTGGCGCATGGCCGCCAGCTCCAACGGGGATTTAATGTTTCGCAGTTGGTGCAGGCGGGCGATCGGGTCTTCGAGGGCTATCGGGCCGCGCCCTTTGCGAAAATAGCTCCGTCGCTGCTGTTTCCACAGATCCAGAATCTGCGCATCGAAGTGGGGATCATGACCCAGGCTATAGAAAATGCGATCGCCCGTTTGCAGGTATTGCGGCAGCTTGGCGGTTAACTCTTCGATCGGGTAAACCACGTCTGCCCCGATCGCCTCTTTAGCCGCTTCCACCCCCAGCCGCCGACCCGACCAAGTTTCCGCCAGCCGATCCTTAGGACGCACAAATAAGATGAATTGATGTTCCTCGTGGTTAGGAGCCAGCACTGCTACGGCCGCTGGCTCATCAAACCCAGTTACGTAATAAAAATCGCTGTCCTGGCGGTAGTTATATTCCACATCGTTGTGCATCACCGCATGGGGCGCACTGCGGAAAATGGCCACCCCGGAGCCGATTTTTTCCAGCAACCGGGCCCGGCGCGATCGATATTCCTCTGCCCAACCGGGAGCCATGTAACCCGTGGGCGATCCGCTGCTAACCCTTGTTGTGGCGACCATCGACGATTGCATCCTTAAGCGATTCCTAACTCAAGCCAGAACTGATAGGCAGTGGTGGCACGACAAATCTAAAACGTTCAATCAGGTTTGGAGAGCCGTTTTGGCAACCCAAAGGCCTTGGAACCGTCGCCAAATCCCCAAAATCCTGATGTTGCCGTTGAGAGACCATGAGCAGCAAGGGGCTTAAGCCCCTTGTCTACGATGTGATCGAGGCATGGAAAATCAGCCGCTTCGGCCTGCCCCTAGGCGATAACGACAGCCCCTAGGCCGCTTCACCACCCACAACCACATTGCGGATCCGCAGGCTGGGGCCACCGCAACCAACCGGTAGGCCGCTTTGGCCGCCCTTGCCGCAACCGCCGGACTCATCCCAATAGAAGTCGTCCCCGATCGCCTCAATGTCCGCCAGGGTCTTGAAGGCATTGCCCGACAGGGTGACATCCCGCACCGGCTCGGCCAGTTCGCCGTTGCGCACCATCCAAGCCTCGCCCGCCGTGAAGGTGAACATTTCCCCATTGGTCATGCCGCCCAGCCAGTTGCGCGCATAAACCCCCTCTTCGATCCCAGCGATCAAATCCGCAGCCGGCGTTTCGCCACGCTCGATCCAAGTGTTGGTCATCCGGACGATCGGGGCGTAGTGATAGTTCAAGCAGCGGGCATTCCCCGTGGGTTGCTCCTCCAGTCGGCCTGCCGTTTCCCGGGAATGGAGCCGCCCAGTCAGCACGCCGTTGGTGATCAGTTGGGTGGTGCTGGCCGGTGTGCCCTCGTCATCGTAGGCATAGCTGCCCCGATGGCCCGCAGGTGCAGCACCATCAAAAATTTGCAGATTTTCGGGGCCAAAGCGACGACCCAGGCTCATGGTTTCCAACAAGTCGGGATTTTCGTAGGCCATATCGGCTTCGGACAAATGCCCAAACGCCTCATGCACAAACAACCCCGTCAAGATTGGGTCAATCACCACTGTGTAGGTTCCGGCTTTCACCGAAGGGAGCGACAGGGCATCCACCGCCCGCCGGGCCGCCCCGCGCACCTGGTCATCTAATTGGGTCAGGTCTTCATAGCCGTTGCGGGAGCCGGTGGTTTCCCGGCCCGTTTGCACCGTTTCGCCATTGCGAGCCGTGGCCGCAAACCGCATCTCCATATCCACCCAAGATTGCTCCAACAGCGTGCCTTCGGAGGTGGCTAGCAAGGTGCGTTGGGTACTGTCGCCGTAGCGCACCATCGTGGTGGCGATGCGACCGTCAACGGCGCGTAAAATTTCTGCATAGTGGTCGCAGAGGGCCTTTTTGTCCGATAAGGACACCTGCCGGGGATCGGTGCCGGCCAAGGGCAAGGTGCAGGTGGCCTGAACCGGCGCGACCGAAGCCAGGAGGGTTTCATCATCCCCCACCAGATGGGCCGCCGCGATCGCCTCTTCCAATCGTTCCAAAAGGGTATCCAGTCGGTTAAAGCTGGCAAAGCCCCAACCGCCCTTGTGGCAAGCCCGCACTTGCCCCCCGATCGCCACGCTTTCGCTGAGGGTTTCCAGGCGACCCCCGCGCAGCAGAATATCGGTTCCCTGAGATTCTTCGAGGCGGATGGCCAAAAAGTCCACCCGATCGCGGTAGCGGGCGATCGCCTCAGTCAGTCGGTTACGAGCATCGGTCAGCCAGTCAGTCATAACGCGGTTGCGGTTGCGGATTCAGTTCGCTGGAACGCTTGCGAGCACTCACTTTGGGCAGTGGCTTCTATTATGGCTTGGCTGGGGCCTTCCGGGCCGGAACTGGGCCCGATCGCCCAAAGCTTGCCTAAAGGTGGCTTGGTTGCCCGCTAGCGGCCAGTCAATTGCCCGCCAATTGCACGCAAGTTGCACTATTGTCGATCCTAGGCTTGGGTTATTTTGCTGGCTTTCAATTCCCATGGCTCCCCAAGGCTGCCAACTCCTTAAATTCCACCCCAGATTTAAATTCCACCCCAGATCATGAATTCCGTTGAACGTTTGATTGTGATGGCCGAAGACGAACTCACTGAGTTCAGCACCGATGCCCGCAAGGTCGAAAAACTGCGCCGCAAAATTGGTCTGACCCTCTCGGCTGCCGAACAACGCCAAGCCAAGGAGCAATTAAAAGTGGAGTTGGCTGAAGGGGGACAATTGGCGGAGTTTGTGGAAAAACAGCGTCAGTCGATCGCCCTGCCCTTTTGGGGGGTGACGGGTCTTGGGTTGCTGATTGGTGTGTCCATGGAACAGCCGGCCGCCTTTGTGTTTGTGATTGCTGGAACCTTGGCCGCCTGGACGGTGCAAAAGTGGGGATGGCGTTTGCAAGCCAAGCGGTTGATTTTGAACACCCTTGAGGATTTGACCAAAGGCGGTGGGCATGGCGGGAATAGTGATTCCGCCGCCGCCAACTAGCCCCATGACGGCAGTAGAAGCAGGGCGATCGCGCACTCCCGTTCAACAGCGAGTGATCGCAATTCTGGATGATTTGGAAACGCCCCTGAGCCGTTGGGTCAACGGGGCCATTGCCGTTTCAATTCTGTTGTCGGCCGTGACCTTCGTGATTGAAACCTTCACAATTGATGATCAATTGCGGATGGTTTTGACCTTAGGCAATCGCATGTTGTCCGGGGTGTTTGCGGTGGAATATGCCCTGCGATTGTGGTGCGCAGAACAGAAGTGGCGCTATGTTTTCAGTCCTTACGCGATCATTGATGCGATCGCGATCGCGCCGCTGCTGATTGGGTTTTGGGATGTGCGTTTTTTGCGATTGTTGCGGTGGTTTCGGGTGTTGCGCCTGGTGCGTTTTCTCGATCGCCGCTACATTCCCCAATGGCTGGCGGCGGATGATCGCCTGATCATCACTCGCATTTTGTTTACTCTTTTTTCCATTGTTTTTATTTATTCTGGCTTAATTTATCAAGTTGAACATCCCAAAAATCCTACCGTTATTGAAAATTTTCTAGATGCCTTTTACTTTGCGGTGGTCACCATGACCACCGTGGGCTATGGCGATATTACTCCCGTTTCCAAGGCGGGAAAATTGGTCACTGTTTTGATGATTTTGTCAGGAATTGCCATTATTCCTTGGCAAATTAGCGATTTGATCAAGAGCTTTGTGAACACCAACGATAAAATTCGGAATGCTTGCGATCGCTGCGGCCTGATTTTTCATGACCCAGATGCCAGCTATTGCCGTCGTTGTGGAGCAGCTTTGCCCAGTTCTGCTGATGATATTGCTGATTTATAAATCACGACTCTTGGTATTAATTTAACTAGTCTTGCCCCAATTAGCATTAAGCCAATCAACCCCGAATTTCTAGTTTAGGATTGCTCCAATTAGCATTAAGCCAATTAACCTATGATCTCTAGTTCTGAACCTATCCTGTCACCCGATTTATTAGCTTTGGATTTTGATGGAGTGCTCTGTGATGGATTGCTGGAATATTTTGAAATTGCTCGCAAAACCCATCAGGAACTGTGGCAATTCGCTGACCCGATCACCCCAGAGCTAGCAGAATCGTTTTATCGGCTCCGACCCGTGATCGAAACAGGTTGGGAAATGCCCGTTTTAATTCAAGCCTTGGTGGATGGACACCCGATCGCGGAAATTCAATCCCATTGGAGATCGATTGCGGAGACCATTGTGCAACGCGATCAATTAACAGCGGCCCAACTTTCGCAACAGTTAGATAACAACCGCGATCGATGGATTCGGGAAGATTTGGACGGCTGGCTGGCGTTGCATCGCTTTTTTCCAGGGGTGATTGAACAATTAAAAACCTGGCTCAATCCAGCTAATACCTATTCTTCTTTAGAGGTTGTGATTATCACCACTAAGGAAGAACGGTTCGTGCGGCAACTGCTCGATCGGGCAGGGGTTAATCATCAATCCTTAGCAATCTTTGGCAAGGCAACCCGGCAACCGAAAGCCAGCACATTAAAGCAGTGGATTGGGCAAAAATCTAATATTTGGTTTGTGGAAGATATGCTGCCAACCCTGAATAAAGTCATCCAAGAACCGGCCTTGGATCAAGTGGAATTATTCCTAGCCAATTGGGGCTATAACACCGAGGGCGATCGCGCCCAGGCAACCCAGAGCGATCGGATTCATTGCCTCAGCCTTGATCAATTTGCCCAACCGTTTTCTAAATGGTTAACCGCAACTGATTCAGCTCTTTAACTCTCGAAGAAGTTCTGAAGAATCAAACCTGAGCGATCGAACCTGAGCGATCGAGCTTGATACGTTACCAACTCAAAGCGACCTAACCAGACAAGGGGCTTAAGCCCCTTGCCCTTATGGTTCTTGGTAACACTACAGTTTTGATTGCAACTCAGGCTGAATGAACCAAATAGGTCAAGAATTGCGGCCAGTTGGTACACCGGGAATTGTGACATCTAAGGCTGTCACTGGTTGTCC
The DNA here is from genome assembly GCF_043235035.1 of Limnothrix redekei LRLZ20PSL1. Lineage (NCBI taxonomy): Bacteria > Bacillati > Cyanobacteriota > Cyanophyceae > Pseudanabaenales > Pseudanabaenaceae > Limnothrix > Limnothrix redekei. Next base: position 19,023 of record NZ_JAZAQF010000079.1, read on the forward strand.
CAATTGATTGAGCGGTGGCTGAATTGCTTTCTGATTTCCCACCACCAAGGTCACCAATTGATCAGGTTTTAGATAGGTCTGTGCCGCCCGTTGCACATCCTCAATTGTGGTAGTTTGGATGGCTTTTTGGTAGCGAAAAATAAAATCGGAAGGATAACCGTAGTAGTCGTAAGTCATCAATCGGCCGAGGGTTTGAGACGGGTCAGCAAAGTTGAAAATGAAGGAATTGAGGGCTGATTCCTTGGCAAAATTCAACTCTTGATTACTAATTGGCTGGCTACGGACTTTGGCAATTTCTGCCTTTAAGCCTTGAATTAGGGGCACAGTTCCTTCGGAGCGGGTTTGGCCACCGGCTTGGAACGTGCCAGGAAAGTCGTAATTCGGACTCCAGTAGCCATAGACCGAGTAAGCAAGGCCCTGGCGCGATCGCAGTTCGTTAAACAGGCGACCCCCAAAGCCATTCAGCACATCATTGAGGACGGCCATGGCGGGGTAGTCGGTGTTGCTGACGAGGCCGCCCAGGTGACCCAGAACAACGGAGCTTTGGGTGAGCTGGGGCCGATCGACCACAAACACGCCGCTGGTCTGCACTTGGCTGACGGCGGGTAGCGGATTTTCTCGTTTGGGGCCCGGTTGCCAATCACCCAGGCGGGCTTCGATCAGGCGGCGCATGGCTGTGCGATCGAAGTCCCCGGAAATGCCCAAGATGATGTTTTCGGGAACGAAATAGCGCCGATAGAACGACTCCACGGCCGGGCGATCGATGCGATCGAGCGTGGCATATTCCACCGTGCGGGCATAGGGGCTGTTGGCTCCGTAGAGTAATTTGCCAAACTCACGGCTGGCGATGCCGTCGGGGTCGTCGTTGCGCCGGGCAATGTTCCCCCGCAGTTGGGTTTTGGCGAGGGCAATTTTTTCCGGGGCAAAGGCGGGCGATCGCAACACTTCCGTGAACCAGCCGAAGACCGACTCCAGATCCTCGCTGAGGGCGCTGAAGCTGACATTACCGAAAGTAGTACCAATGCTGGACTCGATCGAGGCGGCCCGGTCTTCCAGGAGTTGATCCAACGTGGCGGCATCATGCTGCTGAGTGCCCCCCGATCGCAACACATCTCCCACCACGTCGGCCAAGCCGGCCAGGTCTTCCGGTTCCCACCGGGATCCCGTCCGCACAATGGCCCGGCCCCCAACCAGTGGCAGTTCATGGTCTTCCACCAAGTAGACCGTCAGGCCGTTGGCCAATTGAAAGCGATCGTAATCCGGCAGCTTCACCTCCGGCGGCGGCGGTAATTGCAACTCCGTGTAGTGCCTGGGGGTATCAGCCACGGCCGGCTGTCGCACTCCTAACACCAACACCCCCACCAAAAGGGCAATGGTTAACCAGCGCCAACGCCGATCGCGCCGAGGCTGGGCCGCGAGCTGCTGTGGGGAACGGCGCGCCCCGATCGAACGAAAAACCTTCATGGCTATTCTCTACCCTCAATGAACCTTGCGCCTTGCGTTTTGTTCTCGATTTTGGATCTTGAATTCTGGATCTTGAATTCTGGATCTTGAATTCTGGATCTTGAATTCTGGATCTTGAATTCTGGATCTTGAATTCTGGATCCTGGATGTTGGAATGCTGGCTATTGGGCGACAGCGTTTGGATCGCCGCTTTGTAGATCGCCACTTGTTGAATCGCCGCTGCTGGCTGGGAGCTTTTGAATCGTGACTGAGTGGGCAACTTTTGCGCCATTCAGCCTCCTCAACCGATCGCCCCAAAGGTTATTTGGGCAATAGCTTTAGCACCGTGCGATTTTCAGGGGTGAAGGTCTTGCGAGCCACCCGCTGCACATCGGCCGGCGAGATCGAACCAATTCGATCTAGCTCCGCAAACAAATTGCGCCAATTGCCCGTTTTGGCTTGATATTCCGCCAGCAGGGCCGCCATGGTGCTGTTGGAGTCGATCGCCCGCAGTTGGTTGGCCCTGGCTTGGGTTTTCACGCGCTCTAGTTCTACCTCGTTCACCGGCTCATTTTTCAGGCGATCGAGTTGGCGATGCAGTTCCACCGCAATTTCATCCACGGAATGATCCGGCGCACTCAGGGCATAAAACAGCATCAGCGTCGGGTAGCGATCGCCCGGAAACCCATATAAGCCCGCGATCGAAAGAGCCAATTGCTTCTCCTGCACCACCGACTGATAAAGGCGAGAAGTGCGCCCATCCGACAGCAAACTCGCGATCGCCTCATAGACCACATAATCGGGATCCGTCTTGGCCGGTGCGTGATAGCCCTCCAAGTACCAAGGCTGGGATTCAAGCTGCAAATTGACCGATCGAGTGGCTGTTTGGCGCGGTTCCACCGGAATTGGCAAATTCGGCAGCGGCCGCCGTTGGAATCGACCGAAATAAATTTCCGCCAGCCGCTTCACCTCCGTTGGTGTCACATCCCCCACCACCACCGCCGTCAGATTATTGGGCGGGTAATGGGCCTCATAGAAACGGCGCACATCCAACCGGGTCAGGTTGCGGATGTCTTCGTCATAGCCAATCACTGGCCGATGGTAGGGATGAACCTTAAAGGCTTCCTCTAAAAACACTTCTACGGCCTTCCCGATCGGGGAGTTGTCCGTGCGCATCCGGCGCTCTTCCAGGATCACATCCTGTTCCTTATAAAACTCCCGAAACACCGGATCCAGGAAGCGTTCTGACTCTAGCGACATCCACAACTCCAGCTTATTGGCTGGGAAACTGTAGAAATAGCGCGTGGCATCCGCAGAAGTGGTGGCATTGAGACCCACGCCGCCCGCCTGTTCCACCAACCGCCCAAATTCATTTTGTTTCACGAAGGGTTGGGCCTGCTGTTCCAGGGCCAGCAACTGTTGGCGCAGTTGTTGGGCTTCGGCGGTTTTGCCCTGGTCGCGGGCCGTTTCGTATTGGGCCATCAAGGCATCCATTCGATCGAGAATCGCCTTTTCTGACTCAAAATCCGTTGTGCCAATCCGGCTGGATCCCTTGAAAGCCAAATGCTCCAGAAAGTGGGCCACACCCGTTTTGCCATCCGGCTCTTCCACGCCGCCCACATTGGCGTAGGTCATGAAGGACACCACCGGAGCCTGGTGACGCTCCAGCACAATGAACTTCATCCCGTTTTTGAGGGTGAATTCAGTGATTTGCTGTTGCACCCGATCAAGATAGGGCTTAATCGATGCGGCCTTGGCTGTGGCCGAGTGGCCATTCAGCCCCGCCGTCGTTACGTCTTTGCTGATCACGTTGCTAACCACCGGGCCGCTCATTGGCTCAGACGTGGTGGGAGTGGGGATGGCGTTAGAAGCAGCATCGGGAGCAACAGTCGCAATGGATGGCGTGGAGAGCCATGGCGATGTGTCCAGGGCCCAAGCGACCGAAACCACACCGGAACCCAACCACAGGGATCCCGTGAGACTCGCCAAACCGACCACCAGCCCGATCGCCCGGACAAGGCCCAAACCCTTAGCCCGCAGGACTTGTCCCAGATGATGCACCAATGCTAAGCGATCGCCCGATCGCCCTAACTGCTGCCATTTGCCGTGATTTGTGCCTGACAACATGCCTGCCAATCGTGGGTATATGTTGAAGTGAAAATTACAGTGCCGAGCGCGTTCAAAGAGCGCTTAGAGGTGGAGAAAAACAGCACCCGCCTCAGGCAAATTTAAAGAAATATTGCCTTGACCGAAACACCAGCCTGGTGACCCAAGCTGGCGAGCAGCTTCCAGCATAGTCGAGCCGCCGGATTTCATGGGCAATTCAAAGCCATCGGCCAAAACTTACGGAATCATGAACTTCGGTAGGCAAAGGATCAGTTTTATAACGTTCCCTTAATTCCAGACCCAGTATCCCCTGGCCCCGTTGACAATAGCGATCAATAGAGAAGCGCGATTGCCCGGCCACCACCAGCCCCCTGCGGTGCTGAAGCGGTTGCTCCCACCATTGCGCGATCGCCATCTATGGTGCAACTGATGGCGCGATCCTGTGGGCGCGTTGATGGCGCGATCGCGTCGGTGCGATCGCACTGATGAGCGTCTGTGGGCATGGGTGTTCCGTTGCAAGTTTCTTGACCGGGGTTGATGAGGCCAATGTTGATGAGGTCAATGAGTAGGGGCGATCGGTCAGGTCAATCCGCAGCATTGCAGAGCGATCAAGAGGTTAGCCCCCACTGCTCAGTTCATCTCAATGCATCCTCAGTTCCTCAAAACGGTTTGCCCCTTGCCGTTTTCTCTTGACCTCCTGTTGTTCACCCATCTTTTTTCCTAATGGTCGATCACCCCTTTCTGCACCCCTAATCCCACTGGCTTGCGTCCAAGGAGTCCTAGCCATGCTGCGTATCGCTCACCGCCCATCCCCTTCTGAAACTGAAACCCGCACCCGCATTCTGCAAGCGGCCCAGCAGCTATTTGCCCGTCAGGGTTACGATGCCACCACCACCCGCGACCTGGCCCGGGCGGCTGGCGTGGCCGAAGGAACCCTGTTTCGGCATTTTGATCACAAAAAATCGATTTTGGTGGAAATTGCCACCCAAGGTTGGGTCGAAATCCTGACAGACCTATTGATGGAACTCAGCGAAATGGCCAGCTATCGAGCCATCTCGCAAGTGATGCGCAAGCGGATGAGTAACCTGAAGCAAAACGCCGACATGATGCGGGTTTGTTTCATGGAAGCTCAATTTCATCCGGAATTGCGCGATCGCATCCAGGTGGAGGTGATTGCCAAAATGATGGATGTGACCGAAGCCTTTTTCCAAACTGCGATCGATCGGGGAATTTATCGCCCCATGAATCCCCGCATCATTGCGCGGGTCTTTTTGGGCATGTTCGCGATCGCCGGCTTCAGCGAGTTGACAATTATGGAGCCGAATATTTCCCCCCGAGAACTTCAGGAAATGGCTGAAGGCATTGCTGATATTTTCCTCAACGGGGTGCTCGACAAAACCAACACCTGATTGCCATTTGCCCAGATGGTTTTTAGTAACTTGCTGGTTAATGGCTACTGGTTAACGGCTACTGGTTAACGGCTACTGGTTAAGAGCTAATTTATAAAGAGAAGCTAAAGCCGACTTGGCAGCTCTAAATCCGGTTTTAGGCTAGACCTACCCGAAGCATCACCCAGCTCATGAGTCGTCTCCCGGTCATTGCCAATCCTACCCGC
>NZ_JAZAQF010000028.1:0-291244 GCF_043235035.1 Limnothrix redekei LRLZ20PSL1
ACGACTAAAGCCACAGGCACGGCGGAACTGTGATGGGGGTAGCGAGGCGAGGCTTTCGTAGAGCATCTCCCGAGGGTGGTGACAGCGACTTTCTACACCGCTATTCTATTCGTGCAAGAGGTCTAATCGTTGCTAACCCAACCAGGAATCTTCAGGGTTGAACCGGGCGATCGCGATTAGCCAACCACCAACCCAGCCCAATGCCCAGAAAGCTGCAAACCAAATCCACCCCGCTAAAGGTGCGATTGGAGGACAGACTTTGTAACCATTCTTCCGCCGCCGTCCAAATTGCAAAGCCCAAGGGAAACAGAGGCCAGGCGCGGCCGCCCAGACGGATGGTTTTCCAGTGGCTGAAGCGGTGGCCCAGGTAGCTGCCCATGGCGTAAAGGATGATGTGGCCGGGGATGTCGTAGTGGGGAATTTTGCCTAAAAAACTGGGCAGATTTCCCGTGTAGGCCAGCCAAAGAATGCCGCAAAACAACAGGCCATAGAAGGGAGCCAGCCATCGCATCCAATCCACACGGGGCGATCGGGCGGTGGGCATGGGGTCGGGTTCACTGGGGCGATCGAGCGGTGACATAGGTGGAGTTAAGGGTCTGGAATGGGCGGCAAAGGATCCGGCAGCGATCGCACCCGCAGGTCTTGATAAAACTCCGTTTGATCCAATTCCACCTTCGATTGGGATGCCAGCAGCAGCAACGCCCAAAAGGCCCCTGCCCGATCGCTCTTGGTGGGTTGGTCACTGAGCAGCTCACCTTGACCCATTGACCCATGATGCGCGATCGTCAGCGGAATTGCCTGGGGGCCCGTGCGGGGGACTTGAGCGACCAATTCATCAAAACTCAGCCATCGATCGCCAAAGGGGCGCAAAAATGCCGCCAAGGCCTCCGAAACTTCCCCTAGGTTTTCTTGGTGCGCCAATTGCTGCACCGCACGCATTTTTTGGCGACGGTTGGGGCGGCGGGTTTTGCGGGGGCGGGCCGGTTGGGTGGCCAACAGGCTGGCCACCTGCTGCAATTGCTCAATCATGTCGCCCAAGGACACGCGCCGTTGGCCGGTTTGGGGAGCCACGCCGCGCCGCTTCAGGCATTGTTCCAAATGCAGGGGCAACCGACCACGGGCGATCGCCTCAATGGCAGCTTCCGCTTCTTCTTCCCAATCATCGCCCTCCGTCAGCGGTGGAAATTCGGCCAGGGTCAACCGGTTCGCCTTAATCAACACCAACAGGGCCGCCGAAACAAAGGCCTGAGCCGATCGAGACAGGTGCACATCGTAGGCCGCCTTGCCCATTTGGCCCGCCACCGGTTCGATCGCCCGTTGCAGTTGATCCAAGTACCGATCCAACACCTCCACGGCCCGCACATCCCACGGGTCGATCGACCCCTGTTCCGCCATCTCAATCAATGAGGCGATCGTTTCTTGGATGACTAATCCAGCCATAGGCGACGGTAAAGAAGGGGCGTGGAAATAGTTGGGTTAGTGTGCTGGGGTTGGGAACCCTAGTGGCATGACAGGCTTAATTCGTTAGGGCAATGTTGCGGAGTCAGTCGCAATAACAAGGGGCTTAAGCCCCTTGCTGCCTAACGATTCGGTAACAGTAACAGTCCACTCACGTTAACAGTCATTTGACCTCACCTGTGAAAATAAACTTGCCGTGCTACTAGGCTAAAAAAACGGGCTGAAAAACTAGTGATGGCCCAGGGATTCCCGATTGGATTGTTGCAACCACTCGATCGTCCGGCGACAGCCTTCCTCAAAGGACACCGGAGCACGATAGCCCAAGCGGGTTTCCGCCTCTGTTAAGGGTAAATGCCATTGGCAGCGGTAGAGAGCCGAAAGCTCCTGATTCAAAGGCGACAAAACCGGGCGCGGCCGCTGGCCGCTAGCTCGTTTGCGTTGGGCCTGCAAACCCGATAGCAGTGTCCCCACCAAGCGCATTCCCCGCAGTGTTTCCCGAACCTCTTCCTTCACACTGGGGCGAAAGGCTTCGATGTTGACGTTGGGCAGTTGATCAAAGGATTGACCGAGGGCGGCCGCGATCGGGCGATAAAGGTCAGCCCAAGTCACCACTTCCTGGTCCCCAATGAAAAAGGCCGCGCGATCGACCTTGGCCGCTTCGGCCGCCAGCGCAATCCCATGGACTAAGTTATCCACATAAACACTGTTGCAAATGCCGCGCCCATAGTCCGCTTGGTAAGCCACGCCATCGGTGACCGCATTGGCAAAAGCCTCGATCCAAGTGGATTTGGGGCCCCAAACAATCCCGGGGCGGATGATGACCAACTCGGTTTTGGTCTGTGCTCGATCGGCCTGTAAGCGCCACTCTGCCCTCACCTTGGCGTTGTTGTAGGCGATCGGGTAGTTGTCCCGTAGGGGGCTTTTTTCCGTGGTGCCGGGGGCTGGCGCTTGGCCATGCACCACGGCACTGCTGAGATAGATGAATCGTTTCACCTCAGCATCGGCGGCCGCCTGGTAAACCACGGGCGCATTTTTGCGCACAAAACTGGGACTACCGGCCAGGCAATAGACCGCCGCTTGGCAACCCGTCAGGGCTTGGGCCAGGGAAGTCGGTTTGGTGGCATCAGCGATCCGGGCGATCGCCCCTTCCGGCACGCGCTTGGGCACCGATCGCCCGATCGCCACCACCGTGAAGTTCGGATCCTGCGCCAACATCTCCACGACCCGCTGGCCAATAAACCCGCTGGCCCCAATTACGCCCAAGGTTACGGTCATCGTTGCCCACTCACTCCATGCTCGGAAAATTTGGATTGGGAAATGGGGACAGTGATCGAAAATATCAAAATCGAAAATATCAAAATCGAAAATATCAAAATCGAAAATATCGAAATCGAAAATATCGAAAATGATGTTCTAGTCCCGTTCCGTGCGTACCCATTCCGTCTGTCGCCGCTTCAGGAATCCCAAATAAATTGGCACTTTTTGCAGCACATAGATCGGAATCATCAGCAACATTCGGGCCGACAGGAACGGCCGCCCCACTCGCCACCAAGCCAGCCCGATCGCCCCAAACAAGACCAACCCCAACACCCCCATCCCGATCGCGGGTTGCCAACGCCCCACCAGGGCCCCCAAACCGGTCACTGCGATCGCCGCGCCCACCCAAATCATCACCAAAAACGACAGGGGCGGCACTAGCAAATCCAACCCCATCACCAGCAGGGGGCCATTGCCGGTGCGAATGGCACGCCCCAACAACGGCGGCACAACGGAAGTCATCGTTTGCAAATGACCATGCTCCCAGCGGGTGCGTTGGCTGGTGGCAGCGCTCTCGGCCTGGGGCAACCGACCGGTCACGGGCGCATCGGGACAAAACAACGGCGGCGAGCCGGCCACCGTCAGATCAATGCCCATTTGCATATCCTCTACCAGATTGCCGCTAGCCAGGGGCAGTTGGGCGATCGCCTGCCAAGGAAATGCCATCCCCGTTCCATTTAACAAACAGGGCAACCCCAACCGCCGCAATCCCTCCGATCGGGCAAAATTCTTGACCGCAAAGGCAAAGGCCGAAACCCGCCGCGCCGCGCTGGGCGATGGCGGCAGTTCCATCAAATAGCGCCCTTGTACCGGGCGATCGTGCTTCAGTGCCCATTGTCCCAAACGATCTAAGCTACCTGGCTCCAGGGTGCAATCCGCATCTACAATCACCACCACCTCCGGCGGCTCCTGGGCCAACACCCGCACCCCAAAATCCAGAGCGTAGCCCTTGCCCCGCTGTTCGGTGTTGAAGCGCTCCGCCACATCTGCACCGGCCGATCGAGCCAGTTCCGCCGTGGCATCGGTGCAGTTATCCGCCACCACCAACAGCCGATCGCCCGGTTGCAACTGGGGCTGAATGGCTTGGATGGTCGTCCCGATCGAGACCGCCTCATTGTGAGCCGGAATCAGCACCGCTACCCTGGGCCGTCGCCAGCCCGCCGTGGAGGGCGATCGGCCAAAACCCGGCAACAGCCCTCCCACCAGACACTCGATCGCCAACATCGCGATCGGCAACGACACCAGGCCCGTCACCCCCCACAGGGCCCACTCCACCCCTAAGGCGACCTCAACCGCCCCAGATTCAAGCAGTAGCGGCGGCATCGGTTGCAAGATTAAGAAGCAGTTGGCCATAGGTCGATCGCCTGGGAAATAAAGAGTTTCGTGGTGATTGGTTGAGCGAATAGCCTCCGCCACCCCCAAGGGCCAACTCAGCGCCTCATGAGAGCCGAATTTGCGTCAAATCTGCGTCAAATCTGCGCCAAATAGGTTAATAACCGGCACTTCACCTAGCTGAAACATTAGTCGCAATACGCGTCAAAACACCCTTAATCGGCTCCATTCTGCCTAAAACCACAGGGCTTGCAAAGGGCTTCAGTCGAGAATTGCTGGCTTGGGATAACTTCCCCATTGTCTCTGATCGGCTCAATTCAGCCCCAATTCAGACTCGATTCAAATGGGGGAATTCATTCACCAGTTTTTTAAAGACTTTTTGAATGATTGATCGAAAAATGATTGTCTTGATGTCCCCGATCGCAGTGGGCATTATGATAGCTTCATGAGAATTCGGGGTGCAAGCCAGCATTGGGCAAGGCAATTACAGCTATTAATTGGGTATCACGATTAGACCCTGGATGAAACAGGCAGATTGGGTCGCTCAACTGAGCAATTGAATTAGGCAATTAGACCAATTTTGACCTGATGGGGCAATTAACCCTGAGGCCCTTTCCCAAGGGCGGATGAATATCACGAGTGCAGCGGGCGTGTTTGACCAAATACCGCGAAAGATCAGTGTTTTTGTCTTTCGAGTCACTGGCCACCCATCTCTCATCACTGCACAATGACTCTGAATGTCACATCTCAATGACTACCTATTTTGGAGAGGCTGCCATGACCTCCATCGCACCCAAGGTTCCGATTCTGAACATCACGCTCGACAACATTTCCCAACAGAAGTTGTTGGCAAATTTGAAACGGGGCGGTTGGGTGACCACGCCCAATATTGATCATTTGGTTAAAACTCGGAAAGATGAGGTTTTTGACACGATCTATCACAAAGCTGATTACTTGGTTTGTGATAGCCAGGTTTTAATTTTTGTGGCAAAGCTGATGGGCCACCACATCACTGACAAAATTTCTGGATCCGATTTCTTTCCAGTTTTTTACGAATACTATGCCCATGATCCAGAGATGACTATTTTTCTGCTGGGGGCCATGGAGGGAGTGGCCGAAAAGGCTCGCCATTTAATTAATGAAAAGGTGGGCCGCGAAATGGTCACGGGGGTTTATTCACCACCTTTTGGTTTTGAGCGCGATTCGACGGAATGCGCCAAAATTGTTGACTTGATTAATCAATCGCGGGCTAATGTTCTGCTGGTGGGAGTTGGCGCACCCAAACAAGAAAAGTGGTTTTATCGTCATCGCCATCTGCTGAAACATGTGACGGTGGCCTTTGGTTTTGGGGCGACGATCGACTTTGAGGCGGGCAATGTGCCCCGATCGCCCCGGTGGATGAGCCACGTGGGTCTGGAGTGGCTATTTCGGCTGTCCTGTGAGCCAAAGCGCCTTTGGCGGCGCTATTTGGTGGATAGTTTGCCGTTCTTTATGGATTTGGGGGCAGCCCTGTTGGGTCGCTACCAATTGCACCGACCGATCGGAATCTTGCTGCAAGAGGCGGGATTTTTAACCGAAGGGCAATTGCAGGAGCTAATTGAGTGGTATGAACTACGCCAGCCGCTACCCCTAGAACAAATTCTGTTAGCCAAGGGTGTGGTGCAGCCGCCGGTTTTGCAGTTTTTTGAAACGGTTTTGCCACGGTTGGGCGAGCGATCGGGGGTGGATCTCCAGTCGCGATCGGCGATCGTTCAGCTTTGCGAACAGGCTGGATTGTTGACCCCTCAACAGCGCCGGGAGTTGGAAGCCAGTGACAGCCCATCGCCGGAATTGGTGGCGATCGAGCGAGGGTGGTTGAGTGCCCAAATGGTGCGGCTGTTGCAATTGGCAGTCACGTCCGGCGGCCTGACCCTGAAGCCGGAGGCAGCCCTATACCGAGCTGGGTTGATTGATTTTGATTGGATTGCGGCGGCTCGGGCCTATCAACGCAATCCCCAGTGGCTAACGTTGGGCGAATTGGCGGTGGCTCGGGGCTTGATTTCCCATCGTCTCCTGGTGTTTATGCAGGAACATCAAGCAGAACTTTCAACCTTGCCCGATCCCCAGGCCCTGCGCGATCGGTTGGCGGCGGCGGGACTGGCCGCCCCCAATGGTTTGGAGAGAGCAGCTTAGCGGCCAGGGCCGTTGAGATATTCGATCGTCCCTCGGGCGATCGCCCAGGCCATTTGCGATCGCCAAGTGGGATTGGTCAGCAGGGCCGCATCTTGTCGGCCCGTCACAAAACCGGTTTCCACCAAAATTGAGGGCATTCGACTGTTACGCAGCACATAGAACCGAGCCGTGCGCACCCCGCGATTGCGCATGAACGGAAAGGCGCGCATGATGCTTTGTTGCACCGCCTGGGCCAACTGGCCACCGGACTGGTGGTAGTAGGTTTCCACGCCGCTCACGTCCGGGCGATTAATGCCCGCCGAGTTGGCATGGACACTAATAAACACGGTGGCATTAATGCGGTTAGCCAACTGGGTGCGCCCATCCAAGCTGATGAAGGTGTCGTCATCGCGGGTCAAAACCACGTCGGCCCCTTGGCGACGCAGCAGAGCCGCCAGTTGTAGACCAATATCCAAAACCGCTTGCTTTTCTTGCAGCCCCCCAATCCCGATCGCCCCGGGATCGCGACCGCCATGGCCCGGATCCACCACAATTCGCACCCGCCGATTCAGCATCGGCAAACCACCCAGGCGAGGATCGGGGTAATCGTTCACCCAGCCAGGCGATTGGCCAGAGTTGTCCGGTTGACGGGGCCAAGGCCGCGGCGGCAAAGGATTGGCCGTGGGCGGGGTGGCAGCGGGGGGATTCACGGCGGTGGTGCTGCCGATCGGTTGGGCAATCACCAAGCTCTCTTCGGTGCGAGCCTGCCAATCGGGGCTGCTCGGATCCACCACCAACAAAACTCGCACCCGAGGCGGATACCCACCTCGTTGGGGGGTGACGATCAGACGGGTTACGCCCGCTCGGCCGCCCACGAGTCGATCGACCCCATTGGCGATCGAAGCGTTATCTAACCAAATTTCGATCTGTCGGCGATCGGGGCTGCGGTTCACCGTAACACTGGGAGTTCCGCCGCTCACCCGCAGGGCCAATCCGCCCTCAGACAGTTCCACCCCCTCCACCTGGGCGATCGGGGAATTGCCGCCCGATCGTTCCAAAACCTCTCGCAACGCGCCGGGAATCCAAGGCCGATCAGAACTATTGGAATTATTGGGGTTATTGGGAGGCGCGGGTTGCGGGCGATTCCGCTGGCCAGGAAGCACAAGCTGCTGGGGAGGCTGCTGGGTGATCGGTTCTCCGCCCAGTTCCACCGTCCATTGGGTCGGAGACAAGCTGCGCACCCGTACCCGATCGGGATCGATGCGATAGCCCGGTTGGAATTCGATCGCGATGCGGGTGGTGTTGCGATCGGGCTGGCCCACGCGCACCGCTCGCACCATGCCCCCAAACCGCTGTTCCTGAACCGGTTGGGCCAAGGTGGTGTCTGGCAGGTCAATGGCCAGGCGATCGGGCCCCGACACAATTTGGGCCCGGGGCTGCACCCCTTCATCGGTCGTGAAGCTCAATTGATTGCTTGCCGGATCAAACCGCCAATTCAGCAGTTGTCCGGCCTGGGCTGGCAACGCCGCCACCAACGATCCCAGCAGCCCCAACAGCCCGACGGCTGCCATTTGCTTTCCGGGGGCCGACTTCCGGCCATCACCAAACAAACGCAAAGCAACCAAAATTGATCTCCAACAAACCAAAACTGCCGGGCTGATTGGGCGATCGACATTGGCCCGTCTTGGGTGTCACTTCAGACCCATGCGATCGCGCCCCCTTGCCGAATGCAGTTTAGCGCCCAGGCGAAATTTTGACCAAATTTGCTCATTATTTCGATCGTTACTTTGAGCGTTGGAGCGTTGATTAACGCCTCAGAGATTAACGTCTCAAGTCCGGCGATCGCCCCCTGAACGCAGGGCCAACCATCCCCACCCATGCGCCCGATCAAGACCTGTAACCCTGGATCCAGATCGATCGACCAAATAAATCGACCAAACAAGCCGACAGAATAGACCGACAGAGATCTACAACCAACAGAGATCTACAAACGCAACAGCAAATTGGGCCCGTGGGTGTCTGTCCCGCAAGTCATCATCAGCCCAAATCGTTCCGCCAACTCTTTGACTCGGGCGGTTTGATCGGGGCTAGGAGTCCAAGGATTGGGATTGTTATAGGCATAGTAAGCCTCCACCCCGTCAATTCCTAGGGTTGCCGCCGCCATAATCAGGGGCTTAGCATCCAAGCGATAGCGAGCGGGGTGAGCCAGCACGGCAATGCCCCCCGCCTGTTGAATGGCGTGAATCACTCGATCGGCGTAGTAATACTCATCGCGCACGGGTCGCCCTTGCAAATAGGGCTGAATCACGTCAGCACTGATATCAAAGGCATAGCCCAGAATATGCACCTCGGTTCCCAGCAACCCTGCATTAATTTCAACCCCCGTCCACAAATGGGGAACCACCAGCTCAGGGTTCACTGATTTGGCCAATTGCAGCGCCTTGGCTGCAGCCAGATAGCCATTCACACTGTGGTGATCGGTAATGGCAAAGCCCTTGAGACCAATTTGCAGGGCCTGGTTAATCAAATCGGTGGGGCTGAGACGGCCATCGGAGGCCGTTGTGTGCATGTGAAAGTTGTAGTGACGCGGGCAACTCGTCGGAGTCAAAGATTGGAATACGTCCCGCAGCAGCGCCTGGTCTTCAGCCGTCACCGAAGCTGTCACCGACAGCGGACTCAAGCCACGGGTAACGCGAGCTGTCATAGCGACACTCCCAAAGAATGGAGAAAAATGGCTTCACCAATCTTAAACAATTTTTAAAGACTTTCTGTTGCAATTCGTCGTGTGCCATGCATTCGTCATAAATGGTCTTTGATCAAAAAAGAAACCCTCTAGAATTTTGATGGTTTTAAATGCAAATCAAACTACTTTTTGACGATCCCAAACTTTTAGAAAGTTTTTAAAAAGTTTGAGAAAAAGGCAAAAGAATTCCCGGCCAATCCTCACGCTTGCCATGGGTCTGTTTGAGGTGGGGATCGGCCAGGCCAAAACTGCCTCAACTCTGGGATCAGGAGAGTTGGCAGAGTTAGCAAAAATCAATCATTAATTATGATGGCGGTTTGGGTGATGGCGGTTTGGGTCGCCACTTCACCCGATCGGGTGCTGAGGGAGCTGGGATTGGTGCGCGGCTGCAAGAGACGGGGAGCGCGATCGAGCATCAATTCTCGGCTGAGACCCTCGCGCGCATCATCCCGATTCAGCAAACGGCAAATCAGCTCGCCGGGCCCATGGGGGTCAAACACATGGCGGATGCCATCCAGCCCAACCCAAATTCGGCGACGGCAGTTGTAGGCCGATCGGGGCCGTTCCACCCCATCCACCGCCACCGTGGCCCGAAACTCCCAGTGTTTCTTGGCACTGCGCTGAATTTTCAGAATGCAAATTTGCTGACCATGCCAGGGCCGACAAAAATCCGCCGCTTGGGCTGCCGGAGTTTCCAGCCCCCAGACCAGCCCCACTAGCAAGCCCCCCAGCAGCAGGAACCCAGCCAGCACCAAACCTACCTGCCAGTTTTCAAGCCAACGCTTCTGGATCAATCGCCCCTTTGCCACTAGAGCACACCCTTGGAACTGGGAATTTTGCCAGCACGACGCGGATCCACCTCGATCGCCATGCGCATCGCTCGGGCAAAGGCCTTGAATGTGGCTTCGATGATGTGGTGCGAGTTGATGCCATCCAGTTGGCGAATGTGCAAGGTCATTTGCGAGTGATTCACCACCGCCACGAAGAATTCCCGCACCAATTGGGTGTCATAGGTTCCCACCCGTTCCGTGGGAATTTGCAGCCCATAGCTCAAATGGGGCCGGCCGGAAAAGTCCAACGCCACCTGCACCAAGGCCTCGTCTAAGGGGGCGACAAAGTGCCCAAACCGGACGATGCCCTTGCGATCGCCCAAGGCCTGATGCAGCGCTTGGCCGAGGGTGATGCCCACATCTTCGTTGGTGTGGTGATCATCAATATGCACATCCCCGGTGGCTTGGATGTCCAAATCAATCAGCCCATGGGAGGCAATTTGATCGAGCATGTGATCCAAAAAAGGCACGCCGGTCTGGGCAGAGCAACGGCCCGTTCCGTCCAAATTCAAACCGACATGAACATCGGTTTCGCCGGTTTTGCGGCTGACACGGGCGGTGCGATCGGGCGTGAGGATGACGGGGCGATCGAGCATCGGCTCGGCAATTGGCTCGGTGATTGGCTCGGTGGTTTGCATGATTTGAGGAACGATCAGAGGGCAAACGGCAACAGGGGGGAGCGGGAAAGGGGGGCGGACAGGGGCGATCGCCCGTCCGGCCCCCATGGGTTATGGGTTGCGAATCCCAGGATGAATCTCAGGCTGTGGAGAATGGGGCCAACAGCTACATCCCAACGATGTTGTAGCCTGCGTCCACATAAATTACCTGGCCCGTAATCCCGCTAGACAAATCGCTGCACAAAAAGGCCGCCGTATTGCCCACTTCCACTTGGGTGACCGTGCGGCGCAGGGGGGCCGTTTCTTCCACGTGGTGAATCATGTCCAAAATACCGCCCACCGCCGAAGAAGCCAGCGTCCGAATGGGGCCCGCCGAAATGGCATTCACCCGAATTCCCTTTTCACCCAATTCCGTGGATAAGTAGCGCACGCTGGCTTCCAAGGCCGCCTTGGCCACGCCCATCACGTTGTAGTTCGGCACGGCCCGCACGCTGCCCAGGTAGCTGAGGGTGATGATGCTGCCGTTGTCGTTTAGCAGGGGCTTGGCTGCCGATGCCAATTTGGTCAGGGAATAGGCGCTGATGTCTAAAGCGCGGGCAAAGCCTTCGCGGGACGTGTTGCTGAAATCTCCGGTCAGTTCTTCCTTGCCAGCAAAGGCCAGGCAGTGGATCAAGATGTCAAAGTTGCTCCACTTGCTCTGGATGGTGGTGAAGGTTTCGGCCACCTGGGCATCGTCCTGCACATTGCAGGGCACCAGGAAGGTGGGGTTGAGGGGTTCAATCAACTCGGCCACTTTCTTTTCGGCCTTGCCCTTGTCATCGGGGAGATAGGTGGCGGCAATTTCGGCCCCGGCCGCGTGGAGCTGCTGGGCAATGCCCCAGGCGATCGAGCGGTTGTTGGCAATCCCCGTAACGAGGGCTTTTTTTCCAGAGAGGTTGAGCAGCATAGGTGTTCTAAATTTCAGCAACAGAATCTCAAATCACAAAATCCCAACACCAACTCAAGATCCCAACACCAACTCAAAATCCCAATCACCGAGTCCCGAGGGCGTTTCCCTTGGCGATCGGGTCAGCGATCGGGCGCGAGGGGCTTGATGGGGCAGTGGTGGGTTGCAAAGTTGCCATTCAATGGGGATTGGCAGCCCGTTGTTGACTCAAACCGTATCAGAGGCTACAACGAGCGAATTACAATGTTCGAGATTGTAGTGCTGCGAAGGTGACCTGAATCAGTTTAGACCGGTCAGGGGCTTCTGAAAGACCTTCGTGGGTTTTGAGTTTTGGGCTTGGCGATCGCGAACCTAATCGATTGAGATTGGGTTTTGTATCCACCTCCCAAAAAATCAAACCCGAAAAAAATGCGCGAATCGATCGCGCTTGGTATAACGTTTCTCAGTAGTTCGGCAGTTCGGCGCAGCGAGATGCCCTTATCAGTAGACAAGCCTTTAGCCGTTGTTTTCCGCCAACTGAGCGGAGATTCTTTCTCACCGCCCACTGAGCGGTTTGATCGGGGCAAAACGATTTTTTTCCCGGGTGATCCGGCTGAACGGGTTTACTTTTTGGTGAAAGGGGCCGTGAAACTCTCCCGTGTCTACGAGGCCGGCGAGGAAATTACTGTGGCCCTGCTGCGCGAAAACACGGTTTTTGGGGTGTTGTCGCTCTTGACGGGCAATCGATCGGATCGCTTCTATCACGCCGTGGCCTTCACGCCCGTGGAGTTGCTGTCGGTGCCGATCGATCGGGTGGAAAAGGCCCTCAAGGATGATCCCGACTTGGCTATGGTGATGCTCCAGGGATTATCATCCCGAATTTTGCAAACGGAGATGATGATCGAGACCCTGGCCCACCGTGACATGGGATCTCGGTTGGTGAGCTTTTTGCTGATTCTGTGCCGGGATTTTGGGGTTCCCAGCTCCGATGGGATCACGATCGACCTGAAGCTCTCTCACCAAGCCATTGCCGAGGCGATCGGGTCCACGCGGGTCACGGTGACTCGGCTACTCGGGGATTTGCGCGATCGCAAGGCCATCTCAATCCACAAAAAGAAAATTACGGTACACAACCCCGTGAGCCTGGGGAACCAGTTTACCTAACCATCCAACGTCCTCGCCCAAACTATCATTGCAAAGGCCTAGATTGTTGGGCAAAGGCCGCTTAAGGAGCGATCGCACAGAGGGCGATGACGATCGGGTATGTACTAATTTTGCTAGCCACCTTGGTGTTAGGTGGGGCGATTGCCACCATGGGCGATCGGCTCGGCACCCGCGTGGGCAAAGCTCGCCTCAGCCTGTTCAACCTGCGACCGCGCCAAACGGCCACCCTTGTCACGATCGTGACTGGCAGCCTAATTTCCGCTTCCACCTTGGGCCTGTTGTTCTTGGCGGGCATTTTTGAACTCGAGGAAATTCAAACGCGCCTGGGGCGGGCCCGGCGAGAACTAGATCAAGCCCGCGTCCAACAGGATCAGGCCCGCGCCGAACTGAGCCAAATCAACCGATCGCTGCAAGCCTCCCTGGCCAGGCAAGCCCAAACCCAAGACCGCCTCAATGTGGCCCAAAAGCGTCTGCTCCAGGCCGATAAACAATTCCGACTCGCCAAGGCCCAGCTCACCCAGGTTTCCCGCCGAGCGCGGCAACTGCTGAGCGACATCAAAACCCTCCAGGGCGAGCGGCTCAGTCTGCAAAGTGACCTGCAACGCCTTGGGGGGGAAAATCGCCAACTCCAGGGAGATCGATCGCGCCTTTTGGATGAGCGATCGGCCCTCGATCGCCAGAATCAAACCCTGATTGCCCAAAACCGCGATCGCACCGCCCAAATCCGCGATCGGGAACAGCGGCTCAAGGACGTGGAATCCCGGCTGCAAGATGCCAACCAGCGGTTTCAGTCGGCCCAATCGGAACTGCAATCCTTAGAAGTTTCCGTTCGGCGGCTGGAGCGAGAATCCCAGGCCCTGCGAGAAGGAAACGTGGCCCTGCGGCGGGGCGAAGTGTTGGCGGCCGGCATTTTGCGAATTCCCGCTCCCGAAATGACCCAAGCGGCGATCGAGCGGTTGTTAGTGGCCGCCAACCGCGCCGCCCTCGAACGCACCCAGCCGGGCATCGGAGCCAATCAACAGGCCATTTCTCTCTCGCGGGGAGAAGTGGAACAGGTGATTTCTCAAGTGCGAGATGGTCGTGAATATTACGTGAAAGTGATTTCCACCGCCAACTATCTGACCGGCGAAGAACCGCCCATCCGCGTCGTTTTGGATGTGGCACTGAATCAAATTCTTTTTACCCGTCGTGAAACCCTGACGGTGGCTTCCCTGGATCCTGCCAGCCTGTCACAACCGGAACTGCGCGATCGCCTGGAACTCGCCTTGGGCCAAGCCCTGTTTCGGGCCCAGCGAGCGGGAGTCGCCGCCGATGGCTTCCGGGTGGAAAATGTGCCGGGCCTGATCCAATTTGTGCGCTGGCTGGAGTCTCAAACCCAACCCGTCGAGGTGCGGGTGATTGCAGCCCGCGATATTTACACCGCCGGCCCCCTGTCCCTGTCCTTTGTGGCGGTTCGCAATGGCCAGGTGCTCTACGAAATTGAACCACTCCCGAACACCCCGATTGAATCCCGTCGATCAACTCGTCCCAGACGCATCGGGTAAGAAAATCTTGCGCATTGGCCGGCCCGCGTCAATGGGGCGATCGGGTAGGGTGTGTGGGAGAACGCTTGCGGGGTAACGGTTTGGTTGGTTTGTCTCCCACGCACCGTCGATCGCCCCTCGGGATCACGAGTCGGTTTGGCCGCGTCAATGGTGGCGGTGCGTAGGGCACAAACCCCATTTCGGGAACCTGCGAACCGTTGCCCTACGCACCCTACGGGATTTCGGGTGGGGTAGTGAGTTGTTGCAGGATGGCTTGGGTGAGGGGGTGGTCGGAGAGGTCGGCGGCGCGATCGGCTTCGATGACGGTTTGTACCAAAACATTCAAGCGGCGCACGGTTTCTTTGACGTAGGGATGATCAGAATTGAGAGCGCCCTGAAAGGTCTTGAAGGCCAGAAGCAATAAGCTCTCTGCTTCTGAGTAGCGTTCTAGAGCCATGTATAGTTGCCCCAAATTGCCTTGGCTAATGGCGGTGTCGGGATGGTTGGCTTCCAGCAATCGCTCACGGATTTCCAGCGATCGCCGGTAGAGGGGTTCCGCTGCCTCGTACCGTCCCTGGGAATAGTAGAGGTTTGCCAAGTTGTTGAGGCAGGTGGCGGTGTTGGGATGGTCGGTTCCCAGCACTTGCTCCCAGATTTCCAGAGATCGCTGCAGGAGAGGTTCTGCTGCCTCGTACCGTCCCTGCAATTGGTAGAGTCCTGCCAAGTTATTGAGGCAGGTGGCGGTGTGGGTATGGTTGGTTCTTAGCACTTGCCCCCAGATTTCTAGCGATCGTCGCAAGAGGGGCTCCGCTGCTTCGTACTTTTTCTGGGATAGATACAGGTTGGCCAGGTTGTTGAGGCAGGTGGCGGTGTGGGTATGGTTGCTGCCTAGCACTTGCTCCCAGATTTCCAGAGATCGCTGCAGGAGAGGTTCTGCTGCTTCGTACTGTCCCTGCAATTGGTAGAGTCCTGCCAAGTTGTTGAGGCTGGTGGCGACTACGGGATGATCTGGCCCGTAGACTTTCTCATCAATTCCCAGAGATCTCCGGTAGAGGGATTCCGCTGCCTCGTACCGTCCCTGGGATTCATAGAGGTTTGCCAAGTTGTTAAGGCTGGTGGCGGTGTGGGGATGGTCGGCTCCTAGCACTTGTTCTTTGATTTCCAGAGACTGCTGGTGAAGGAGTTCTGCTACCTTGTACCGTCCCTGGGATTTGTAGAGTACTGCCAAGTTGTTGAGAATGTTAGCGGTGGCGGGATGGTCGGTTCCGAAGCGACTTTCGGTGACGCTCAAGCAGTCACTGTAGTACTGTTCAGCCTTGTCCCACAAACCCTGACCCTCAGCCAGCCACGCCAGAGCGACGAAGGGGCCAATGGAATCCTCGTCGGCAATCTCGTTACTGGCTGCCGCTGCTGTTGCCAAGTGTGGCCAGGCGGGGCGGGTGCGCGCCAAGTCAGCCAGCGTCACCGTTGACGGAACTGTTTTCGCCACGCTCACCATTTGCCCCAAAAACGCCTGTTGCAGCGCCCCACCCTCGGGCCAGCCTGCCCGCTGGGCTGCAAAAAATTCCCGAATCAGCGGATGCAGGCCATATTGCCCATCGCCCAGCCGCTCCAACAAACTCAGCCGCACCAATTCCGCCCGCGCTGCCTCCAGCTCTTCCTCGTCGTCGTTGGGCAAACAACCCTGCACCCAAGCCCACAGCACCGGAGCCGCCCCAAAACAACCCAACAACACCGCCAGCCGTTGCGCTTCCTGGCTCAGGGCTTGCCAACTCAACTCAAAGGCCGCCGCCACCCCCCGCTCGGCCGTCGTGGTGGCGGGCACTTGGGTCAGCGCCTTGGCCGCCAACCGTTTTTGATCTAACCGCTGCTGCATTTTGGCCAACGACAACTCTGGATCAGCCGCCAAATAGCTGCCCACCAACTCCAATCCCAAGGGCAAATAGCCCAGCCACTCGCACAGCTTCTCCGCCGTTGCCTGTTCCGCTGCGATCCGGTCTTGCCCAACAAAATTGCTCAACAACGTCAAGGCATCCGGCGGTTCTAACACGCCCAAGTCCAGGCGCGATCGTTGATCGAGCCACCGCTCCCGACTGGTGAACAGCACCCGAAACCGATCGCCCACCACCGGAAATCCCTTCACCTGGTCTGCAAAATCCGTCACATCATCCAAAATCAACAACACCCGCCCCGGCGGATCGTCAGCGGTTTTGGGCCAATGGGCTTGGCAAAAGGCCGCCTGCTTTTCTGGTGTGTCCAAATGGGTCAAATCCTCTTGGGCAAACCAACGGGGCTGGGCAAAGGCCACCAACTCCCCACAGGCCGCCGCCGCCCGCAGCCACACCACCCCGCCGGGATAGTCGCCCAGGTGCTCCCGCGCATATTGCAAGGCCAGCTCGCTCTTGCCCACGCCACCCAAGCCGCTCACCCCTGCGATCGCCACTTGGGTTTGGGTCTGCAACAACTCATCCAACCGCGCCAAGTCCGCGTCCCGCCCCACAAAGCGATCGCGCGTCAAACCGTAAACCTTCAAATTATTGGGCGGCCCATCGATCGTCGGCTCCAGCGTCTTCGCTTCAAAGCGCTGCTCTACCGTTTGAATGTTGATCGTGGTTGAGTCGTTACCCACGATGCCTTGCTGGCTTGTGGGCTGGACGGTGATATTCTTATCGCCCGCAACGTTATCGCCCGGGCCGCTGTGGCTTTGCTCGACGCGATCGCCCATGCCTTACGCCTGTCCTTGTTGAATCACCAACCCAAACCAGCGATCGCTCATCGATTCATTCGTTTCCAATACCACGGCTTTCATGGTCAGTCTGTAGGCATTACATGGATCGCGTTGGGTTTCGCAAAGCTCAACCCAACCGACTGGCTCACTAACTGAAATGTTGCGTGATCGGCGCGTTGAAAACAGGGGCTGATTGGTCGTTGAACACATTGCCCTGCTGTTTACGCTGATCGATTTTGATGTTGATCGCCGGTAAGCTGCTCACCACCTCGTTCACAGTGGCCGCCACCGCCGGATCGGCCGTTTCTTCCACCACGATCGCCTCCAACAACGTCAGATCCTCAAACGGATTTTCCAGATTGGCCGCCGGGAGCCGCGCCGCCACTCGATCGCCCAGGGCCGCCACCCGATCGCGCACCGGAGCCGCCAAAGCGCCCACCGCCGTTCGGATTTGGGGCAAGACTGGCTCTAGAACTTCCTTGGTTAACAGTTCGCTGGTGGTTTCTGCCGATTTTTTCAACATCAACACCCCGATCGCCGCTGCGCCCATTGCCAACGGTTCCATCACTTAACCTCCCGTGGGGTTGGTCTAATCTGTCTCTGTTTTACAACGTCGATTCAGATCAGCGGCAGGGATTACGCAGGGGTTGTTGGGGGTTTTGGGCCGGGCGATCGCGCAAAATCATCGATCGCTCAGCAAAATCAAGCCATTGCTAAACATCTGCCCCCATCATTTGCAATCGATAAAGGCTGGCATAAAGACCATCCAAAGCCATTAATTGATCGTGGGTTCCAGACTCTGCCAAACGACCCCGTTTGAGGGCAAAGATGCGATCGACATTGCGAATGGTCGAGAGCCGGTGCGCAATAATAATCGCCGTGCGATCGCGCATCATCCGATCGACCGCTGCTTGAATAACCGCTTCCGTTGCCACATCCAAACTGGACGTAGCTTCATCCAAAATCAGCACTTTGGGTTCCCGAATGGCCACCCGCGCAAAGGCCAAAAGCTGCTTTTGTCCGCCCGATAAATTAGTGCCGCGTTCACGCAATTCCGAATCATATCCTTGGGGTAATTGCCGGATAAATTCATCAATGCTGACTCGTTCGGCGGCGGCTTGCACCTCGGTCAGGCTGTAATTTTCCCCGAGGGTAATGTTGCTTTTTACGTCGCCGGAAAAGAGAAATCCATCTTGCAAAATAATTCCTAATTCTCGGCGCAAATCGGCCTGGGCCATGTCGCGAATGTCCACGCCATCCAGCAAAATTCGCCCTTCGGTGACTTCATACAAACGGCTGAGTAGCCGGATGATTGAAGATTTGCCCGCGCCTGTGGGCCCCACGAAGGCCACTTTTTCGCCGGGATGGATGGTGAAGTCTAGGTCATGGAGCACGATTTCATCGGATTTGTAGCCAAAGGAAACATGCTCAAAGCGAATTTCACCACGGGTTTTCAGGCTGGCAAATTGGGCGCGATCGACCTTGGGTGGGTCTTGGATTTCGATCGGCTCCGAGAAGATTCCGTTAATTCGTTCAATGGCGGTGAATCCCGCTTGAATGGCGGTGAACTTTTCGGCAAATTCTCGCAAGGGATCAAACATCCGTTGGGCAAAGAGAATAAAAGCTGCCAAGGTTCCAAACTCGATCGTTTTGCCTGCCACCAATGCGCCGCCATACCAAAGCACCCCGGCGATCGCGACGAGGGAAATCCACTCCAGGGTGGCTGAAACGGCCGAGTCAAAAAAGATGGTGCGATCGACTTCGTGAATATAGTCTTGGTTGGTTTTCCGAAACTGTTTGGCGTTGTAGCGTTCTCGACGGAACAATTGCACCACATTCACGCCCACCAGATTCTCTTGCAGCATCGAATTCAAATCCGATAACCGCTCGCGGGCCCGATAGTTGGCTTTCCGAAATTCCCCTTGAAAATAAACAATGGCCCCCGCGATCGGGATCAACATCAGCAACAGCAATAACGCCAATTGCCATTGCAGGGTCAACATGGTGGCCACCAACACCACGATCGACAACAGATCGCTCACAATCCCGATCGCGCCCGTGGAAAAAACCTCACCTAAGGCATCCACGTCGCTGGTTAGGCGGGTAATCAACCGACCCACAGGCGTGCGATCGAAAAAGCGCATGGCCAGCGCGGTCACATGATCGAACAAATCATTGCGAATATCCGCCGTGATCCGTTGGCCCACTTCCTGCACCAAGTAGCCCTGAAGTCCTTGGAGCGCCAGCCGCACCGCCACCGTCACCAATACCAACAGCCCCACGGTGTTCAGACCCGATCGCAGGGGCATCGCTTCCAGAAAATCCCAGGCGCTGGCCTCGCCCCGAATCAGCGAGATGGCTTGACCCACCAAAATTGGCTGCAACGCATTGCCCAAGGACAAGGGCAGCAACAAAATCAGCGACACAACCAGCAGCTTGCCGCTGCGACGGGCGTAGGGCACCAGTCGCAAAAAAAGCCGCCAGTCAGTTTCAGAGCGGCGATCGGACGGGGTTTGCGCAGCAGCAAGATTCGCAGTCATAGCCAACCGGTAGAGACACAAATCAAGCCGCCCTGACGGATTGGCGGCCGGGCCTCTCTGCAAAGGCGGGCAGACAATTGATCGGGGTGGCTTGACAGCAATTTCAGTACAGAGTCTCCTCCATTATCGCCTATGAATTCACCTCCATGACTCGATCGACCGGTGGCAGCTCAGCGGCTCCAATCGCCCAGCGGATCTCTGTATCGCCCTGTCTTGATTGATACGCGATCGGGATCTGTAATCCATCACGATCAACCATGGCCAGATATCTGCCAAGGATGCGCAAGCAGCAAGCACAGTGGAATTTGATGAAGGAAAAAGTCAGAAATAATCAGAAAAATTGACCGATCTGAAATTAGAACGCGAACCAAGAATTAAGGAATTTGAGGGTAAAAATTAGCAGAATTTGGGATGACATCTGAATTCGCCATAGGTTATGAATCTGAAGATTTCTGTTTTGGGTGCTCGTGCGTTGACTGCGAATTCTACCTGCCAGCTAGCCCTACAGAATAGCTATCCGCTAGCTCCACAGGAAATGCCTCGGAATTTCTGATGATCCATCCCTTTGCTCCACGACTCGCTCATTATTCACTGCTGCCTTTTTTAGCCCTGATTTTGGGAATACCCACGGGGGCGATCGCCTCGGAAATTCCCTTGCTGACCTTGGACGATCGCCCCACGGTGGCCACTGAAGCCGACCTGCTGGGCACGGATCCCTTCGGCACTGATGACCTGGCCCAAGTCACCGCCGTTTCGCAACTCTCGGATGTGCAACCCACCGATTGGGCGTTTCAGGCACTGCAATCCTTGGTGGAGCGATATGGCTGCATTGCTGGCTATCCCGATGGCACGTTCAAGGGCAACCGGCCCCTCAGTCGCTATGAGTTCGCCGCCGGATTGAATGCCTGCCTCGATCGGATCAATGAGCTAATCAAGTCCGCCACCGATCCGCTCGCTGCCAAGGACGATTTGCGGAAATTGCAAAAACTGCAAGAGGAATTTGCAGCGGAGTTGGCAGCCCTGCGCGGTCGGGTTGATTCATTGGAAGCCCGCGCTTCGGAACTGGAAGCCAACCAGTTTTCGACCACTACCAAGCTGCGAGGCGAAGTGATTTTTGCCTTGGCCGATGTGTTTGGGGATGAAAAGGCCGGCGACGGTGACTTGGATTACAGCACCACGTTCTCCTACCGAGCACGGCTGAACTTCAACGCCAGCTTTACCGGTAAAGACGAGCTGCGGGTGCGGTTGCAAAGCAACAATCTGATCCCGATCGATGGGGCCGTGACGGGAACCAGCATGACCCGCCTGTCTTTTGATGGCAACAGCAACAATCGGTTCCGATTGGACGATCTGCACTATCGCTTCCCACTGAGCAACAAAACCCACATGTGGCTGATTGCCAGCGGTCAAGGAACTGACGGCATTGCCGATCCGTTGAATTCGTTTCTGCGCAGTGACAGTTCCGGTTCCCTGTCGCGGTTTGGTCGTTTTAGTTCGATCTACCGCAGTGTGCGGGGCCCCGGGTTTGCGATCGAACATGACTTTAGCGATCAATGGTCGGCGGATCTGGCCTACCGTGCGCCCCAGGGCAGCAACCCGGATGATGAAGCGGGCCTGTTCAACGGCAGTTACGGCATTTTGGGCCAAATCATGTATCAGCCCAGCAAAAACGCTGGCATTGGCTTCACCTTCGCCCATACCTACTTTGACGAAGCGGACGTGAACATCACGGACGGCGTGGGCAGTGCCTTTGCCCAACGGCCCTTTAATCGGGTTGATACGTTGGCCAACTCCTATGGGTTGATCGGTTCGGTGCAGTTTAGTCCGCGTTTCAACCTGTCTGGCTGGGTGGGCCACACCGATGCCAAAGCCAAATCCGGCGATGACCGGGGAGCCAATGCCGACGTTTGGAATTGGGCCGTCACGATGGCTTTTCCGGATCTATTCAAGGAAGGCAACCTGGGCGGGATTATTTTCGGGATGCCGCCGAAGACCACCCAAAACGATGTGGACAGCCGCGAAGATCGTGACACTTCGTTCCACCTGGAGGCGCTCTATCGTCACCAACTCACGGACAACATTGCCATTACGCCCGGTGTGATTGCGATTTTCAATCCGGAGCATAACAACGATAACGATACCCAGGTGGTGGGCGTGGTGCGCACGACGTTCTCCTTCTAGGGCGATCGGGCAGTTGACCCCCAGCTCAATTCCAGAGCAGTTGATTTGCGCTCTCGGGGCGATCGCCCCACCGGTTATTTCTCACACCAAATACCCAACCTCTGATCCCCAGCGTCAAGTTGGGGATTTTTTGTCAGTCAAAGCCTACGGTCTTTCCTGAACGACCAGCCTATGATGCTCCTGCAAACCGTTGCAGTCGAGACATGAACCCCAAAATCGCCATTCAGCTTAAAAGCCGGATCCGGCCCCTTGGGGGTAGCAGAGGTGAATCATTGGCGGGGAGACAGCACGCTTTGGGTAACTATTCACTATGGCTCGCAGATGGTTGCTCATCTCCCTCCGGCAAATTGGGAATTACTTAAGGACTGACCCATGACCCATCGTTTTCTGCCACTACTCTCTAGCTCCGCTCTGTTGCCCCTTCTGACTTTGATTCTGGGAATACCCACGGGGGCGATCGCCTCGGAAATTCCCCTGCTGACCTTGGACGATCGCCCCACGGTGGCCACTGAAGCCGACCTGCTGGGCACGGATCCCTTCGGCACTGATGACCTGGCCCAGGTCACTGCCGTTTCGCAACTCTCGGATGTGCAACCCACCGATTGGGCGTTTCAGGCACTGCAATCCTTGGTGGAGCGATATGGCTGCATTGCTGGTTATCCCGATGGCACGTTCAAGGGCAACCGGCCCCTCAGTCGCTATGAATTCGCCGCCGGGTTGAATGCCTGCCTCGATCGGATCAATGAGCTAATCAAGTCCGCCACCGATCCGCTCGCTGCCAAGGAAGACCTGCGGAAATTGCAAAAACTGCAAGAGGAATTCGCAACGGAGTTGGCCGGTCTGCGGGGGCGGGTCGATGCCCTGGAAGCCCGCACGGCAGAGCTGGAGGCTAACCGCTTTTCGCCGGCCACCAAGCTCCAGTCCGAAGCCATGTTTGCCCTGGCCGATGTGTGGGGCGACGAAAAAGCGGGCGGCGGCGATTTGGACTACAACGCCACCTTTGCCTATTGGGTGCGGCTGAATTTCAACACCAGCTTTACCGGTAAAGACGAGTTGCGGGTGCGGCTACAAAGCAACAACATCCTCCCGATCGACGGCGATTTGACGGGAACCAGCATGACCCGCTTGGGGTTTGACGGCAACAGCGGCGGCCAGCTTCGGTTGGGGGATTTGTACTACCGCTTTCCCTTGGGCGATCAAACGCGGGCCTGGTTAATTGCCAATGGCCACGGCACGGATGGGATCACGGATCCCCTGAACGTATACCTGCGTAGCGACAGTTCCGGGGCCCTGTCCCGGTTTGGGCGCTATAGCTCGATCTATCGCGGGTTGCGCGGCCCCGGTGTGGGAATTCAGCATCGTTTTAATCAACATTGGTCGGCCGATGTGGCCTACCGTGCGCCTCGGGCCAGCAGCCCGGATGATGAGGCGGGGCTGTTCAATGGCAGCTATGGCATTTTGGGGCAATTGCTCTATCAGCCCACCCCCAGCACCAGCATTGGTTTCACCTTCACCCACACCTATTTCGATGAAGCGGATGTGAACATTACGGACAACATCGGCAGCGCCTTTGCCCAGCGGCCGTTCGATCTCGTCGATACTGCTGCCAATTCCTACGGGCTGATCGGCGCGGTGCAATTTAGTCCCCGTTTCAATTTGTCCGGTTGGGTAGCTTACACGGATGCTGAAGCCAAATCGGGGGGCGATCGGGGGGCCAATGCAGATATCTGGACTTGGGCCGTTACGATGGCTTTCCCGGACTTGTTTAAGGAGGGCAATGTGGGCGGTCTGGTGGTGGGGATGCCGCCGAAAGCCACGCGCAACGACTTGGCCAGCCGCGAGGATCGGGACACATCGTTGCATGTGGAAGCCCTCTATCGCCACCGACTGACGGACAACATCGCCATCACGCCGGGCGTGATCGTGATTGTGAACCCGGAACATGATGAGGACAACGGCACGCAGGTGGTGGGAGTGGTGCGCACTACCTTTGCGTTTTAAGTTCTAAGTTCTGCGTTCTAAGTTCTGCGTTCTGAGGTTTTTTCTAAGGACTTTGCCGGTGTTGGAAGCCGATCGCCTGGTTCAGTTTTGGGCTAAGGCGATCGGTTGTTTTGGGGGGGCTGACTGGGCGATCGGGGCGATCGGGGCGGAATCGAGCGGCTGACAGGTGCTTAAATGCAGAAATTGCATGAAATTTATGCTTAAAACGGATTCTGTAAAGTTTTTTGTAACTTGGATTACAAAAGCCCTAAGGCGCGATCGCTAGCATTTGCCCATTCTCAGCTCTAGCAACTACAACTTCTGACCGAATACTCCCTGGCTTCGGCCAGCGGTCAGAAGTTTTTACCCACCGGCATTGACCCCCTCGCTGGTAACTATGGCTCAAGCGATCGCCCCGGCAAGTTCTAAACTCACCAAGTTTGAGAAATTCAAAGCCGAAAAAGACGGACTGCAAGTTAAACACGAACTCGCCACCTTTGCCCGCTTGGGCTGGGAAAACCTCCCCGAAGACGACTTGAATCACCGTCTGAAGTGGCTAGGGGTGTTCTTTCGTCCGGTCACTCCCGGAAAGTTCATGTTGCGGATGCGGTTGCCCCACGGCATTTGCACCAGTGGCCAACTGCGCGTCCTTGCCAGCATCGTTGAGCGCTACGGCGACGATGGCAGCGCCGACATCACCACTCGCCAAAACCTGCAACTACGCGGGATTCGGTTGGATGACATTCCTGAAATTTTCCAGCAGCTCGATCGCGCCGGCCTCACCAGCATCCAATCGGGCATGGACAACGTGCGCAACATCACCGGTTCCCCCGTGGCCGGCATTGATGCCGACGAGTTGATCGATACCCGGGGGCTGGTGCGCAAAGTGCAGGACATGATCACCAACAACGGTGATGGCAACCCCAGCTTCACCAACCTGCCCCGCAAATTCAACATTGCGATCGACGGCAGCCGCGACAACTCGGTTCACGCCGAAATTAACGACATCGCCTTCATCCCCGCCTACAAAGACGACAAACTCGGGTTCAACGTTGTGGTGGGCGGGTTCTTTTCCGCCAGCCGCGTGGCCCCCGCCATTCCCCTCAATGCCTGGGTGGATCCGCGCGATGTGGTGTCCCTCTGTGAAGCAATCCTGGTGGTCTATCGGGATCACGGCCCCCGCGCCAACCGCCAAAAATCTCGGTTGATGTGGCTGATTGACGAGTGGGGAATTGAAAAATTCCGCGCCGCCGTGGAAAAGCAACTGGGATTTCCCTTGATTGCTGCCGCCGAGCAGGATGAGTATTGCTGGGACAAACGCGACCACATCGGCATCCACGCCCAAAAGCAAGTTGGCCTCAACTACGCCGGGTTACACATTCCTGTGGGCCGGCTGAATGCGCGCCAAATGTTTGATCTGGCGCGGTTGGCGGATATCTACGGCAGCGGCGAACTGCGCTTCACCGTTGAGCAAAACGTGATCATTCCCAACATTCCCGATTCCCGGTTAGCGGTTTTTACCCAAGAGCCGCTTTTGAAAACCTTCTCGATCGCCCCGGCCCCCCTCGTGCGGGAACTGGTCTCCTGCACGGGGTCGCAGTTTTGCAACTTTGCGCTGATTGAAACCAAACAGCGTGCCCTGGCCGTGGCCCAAGCCGTCACCGATCGGGTCAAGCTTCCTCGGCCAGTGCGAATTCACTGGACCGGCTGCCCCAACTCCTGTGGCCAGCCCCAAGTGGCTGACATCGGCTTGATGGGCAGCAAGGCCCGCAAGGACGGCAAAACCGTTGAGGCCGTGGACATTTTCCTCGGCGGCAAGGTGGGCAAGGAGGCCCACTTGGGCGATCGGGTCATGAAAGGCATTCCCTGCGAAGACCTGAACGATGTGCTGGTGGACTTGCTGGTGGAGCATTTCCAAGCCGAGCGCAAACCTCCCGCCCTGGCCGAGGCGTAACCCAATCTGGCCCTTAGCTCCCAACACCCAACACCCAACACACCACTCGATCCTCCCCGATCGGTCACTCCCCTTCTTTACCTTCAAACTCAGCAACCATGAGCAGCTTTTCCCGCCGCAAATTTTTGTTCACCGCCGCCACCGCTGCCGGAGCCACCGTCGTGATTCATGGTTGTGCTGCCGGAGGTGGCAACCAGGCCGCCAGCAGCCCGGCCGGTGGCGACTCCGCCGGGGGCAGCCCTTCGCCGGCCGCCTCGATCGCCCCGCCGGAAGTAACCAAAGCCAAGCTCGGCTTCATCGCCCTCACCGACGCGGCCCCCTTGATCATCGCCAAGGAAAAGGGCCTCTTCGCCAAATACGGAATGCCCGATGTGGAGGTCATCAAGCAAGCCTCCTGGGGGGCAACCCGCGACAACCTGGAATTGGGTTCAGCCGGGAACGGGATTGACGGGGCACATATCCTCACCCCAATGCCCTACTTGATGACCACCGGCAAAGTCACCAAAAAGCCTCTGCCGATGAACATCCTGGCCCGTTTGAACACCAACGGTCAGGGAATTTCCCTCAGCAAGGATTACCTGGGCAAAAATATCACCCTTGATAATCAGCCCTTCAAAGAAGCCCTAGCCAAAGCCAAAGCTGGCGGCAAGGATGTGAAAGTGGCAGTCACTTTCCCCGGCGGCACCCACGATCTCTGGATGCGCTACTGGTTGGCAGCCGGTGGCATCGATCCCAGTAAAGATGTGTCGGTGATTGTGGTTCCGCCGCCGCAAATGGTGGCCAACATCAAGACCGGAACCATGGAAGCCTTCTGTGTGGGTGAGCCTTGGAATGCCCAAACGGTATCCCAAAAGCTGGGTTTCTCGGCCTTGGTGACCGGTGAGCTGTGGAAAGATCACCCGGAAAAGGCCTTTGCAATGCGCGCCGATTGGGTAGAAAAAAATCCGAACGCCGCCAAAGCCCTGACCATGGCAGTGCTGGAAGCACAAATGTGGTGCGACAAGCCTGAAAACATCGCAGAAATGTGCGACATCATCAGCAAGCGCGAGTGGCTGAAGATCAAGGCGGAAGATATCTTGGGTCGCTCCCAAGGCAACATTGACTTTGGCGATGGGCGCAAGGAAGAGAAATTCCCGCTTTCCATGAAGTTCTGGGCAGACTTCGCCTCCTATCCCTTCAAGAGCCATGACCTGTGGTTTGTCACGGAAGACATCCGCTGGGGTTACTTGCCGGAAGGTACTGACACGAAAGCCTTGGTGGATCAGGTCAACCGGGAAGATATTTGGCGCGAGGCAGCCAAGGCGCTGGGTGTGCCCGAGGCGGAAATTCCCAAGGATACGTCGCGCGGGGTGGAAACCTTCTTTGATGGGGTGAAGTTTGATCCGGAAAATCCCAAGGCCTATCTCGATGCTCTGAAGATCAAGGCTCTGAAAGCCTAGGGTCTGTTGTCATTTCCTGGAATCCAGTGAGGATGGTTGATCTGCCATACCCAAATGATCGCAACAAGGTGCTTGAGCACCTTGCCCCCACGATCCGCTCACGCTGGAATTAGGGTTTTAGACAATTTGACGACCAGCCCTAGGGCTGGGTTCTGAATCGAGTGTTGTCAGGCAATCAAAACCTTTCATTCAGGAATGATTGCCATATTGAAGGGAGGGCTGAAGCTACCGGCAACGGTTTCTCTCGATCGAGATTAGACCGCGACTGCCCGATCGAGATTGCCCGATCAAAATTACTGGGTCAGTCGCCTGAATCAAATCATTTGATCAGGCTTGATAATTTCATCGAAAATGAGCCGTTGTTTGAGGGTTTCAGCCATCTGTGAGCAAGCGCAACGATCGACTCAGGCTGACAACTTGAATGCCCATCGAATGCCCATCGAATGCTCAACGATCGATTGAGGATTTCATCACACTCAGGTTTGACCACCATGGCTGCAAGTAGTTCTAGTTCGCTCGTTGATTCGATTATTCGCTTTGTGCCGTTATCTAAGAAAAATGCCCGCAAAGTGATTGCGGCCATTGTGGGAACGCTCATTTGCCTGGTGGCTTGGCAGGCAATTTGCTCAATCCCTGGAGCACCTCTGCCGGGGCCCTTGGAAGTGTTTAGCGACACCCAGGAATTGATTGTGGGTGCGTTCGATCGCACGGATCCCAACAGCACCGATGTGGGCATTTTTTGGCATTTAATGGCCAGCTTGCAGCGGGTGGCGATCGGCTTTTCAGCGGCGGCGATTATTGGGGTTTTTGTGGGCATTGTGGTCGGCAGCAATCCGCTGATCTATGACGCACTGGATCCGGTTTTCCAACTATTACGAACCATCCCACCGTTGGCTTGGCTGCCCATTTCCCTGGAAGCCTTGAAAAACAACCAATCGGCAGCACTATTTGTAATTTTCATTACGGCAGTTTGGCCTGTTTTGCTGAACACGGTAACTGGCGTGCAGCAAGTGCCCCAAGACTACAAAAACGTGGCTCGGGTGCTGCGGTTGGGTCGAGTGGAATATTTCCTGAACGTGCTGTTTCCGGCCACGGTTCCCTATGTTTTCACGGGTCTGCGGATTGGCGTTGGGCTGTCCTGGTTGGCCATTGTGGCGGCGGAAATGCTGGTGGGCGGTGTTGGCATTGGGTTCTTCATTTGGGATGCCTATAACAGCTCCCTGACCAGTGAAATTATTCTGGCGTTGATTTTTGTGGGCTTGGTGGGGCTGTTGCTCGATCGATGCGTGGCTTTTTTGGGCAGCATTGCCGTGCCGCCGGAACGCCGCTAACGGGCGAAGTTTGGGCATAGCTTTGGATAACTCACTCCTCGATCGCACAACACCGATCGCACAACACCATGACTCCTTTTCTGGAAATCGATCACGTTGACAAAATCTTTCCGCTGCCGGGGGGCGATCGCTACATTGCGCTCCAAAACATCAACGTTGAGATCAAGCAAGGGGAATTTATTTCCCTGATTGGTCACTCCGGCTGCGGCAAGTCCACCCTGCTGAACATCATTGCGGGCCTCGATCGGCCCACCAGTGGCGGGGCCATTTTGAACGGTCGCCAAATCGAAGCCCCGGGGCCCGATCGGATGGTGGTGTTCCAAAACTACTCCCTGTTGCCCTGGAAAACCGTCCGCGACAACATCGCCCTGGCCGTCAACACGGTGCTCAAGAACCTGCCCAAGGAAGAGCGGCGGGCGATCGTGGAAGAGAATATTCAGCTCGTTGGGTTGGCCCATGCGGCCGATAAGCTTCCCGGCGAACTGTCCGGCGGCATGAAACAGCGGGTGGCGATCGCCCGGGCCCTGGCCACCCGCCCCCAAGTATTGTTGCTCGATGAACCCTTCGGGGCCTTGGATGCCCTGACCCGGGGCGGCCTCCAAGAGCAACTGATGCGCATTTGCGAAGAGAGCCATGTCACCTGTGTGATGGTGACCCACGACGTTGACGAGGCCTTGCTCCTGAGCGATCGGGTGGTGATGCTAACCACCGGCCCCGCCGCCCATGTGGGGCAAATTCTGGAGGTGGATATTCCCCGTCCTCGCAGCCGCATGGACGTGGTGAACCATCCCAGTTACTACAGCCTGCGCAACGAAATCGTTTACTTCCTCAATCAACAAAAACGTTCCAAGAAACGGAAAGTGGCGGCCCCTGCGGTGGCGGCCGGCAATGGCCTGGAAAAGGTCAACTTGGAGCTGGGTTTCATTCCCCTCACTGACTGTGCGCCCCTGGCGATCGCCCGGGAAAAGGGATTCTTTGCCAAGCACGGCCTAGAGCAGGTCACCCTTCAGCGCAAACCCAATTGGAAATCGATCGCCCATGGGGTCGCCAGCGGCCAGCTCGACGCGGCCCAAATGGTGACCGGAATGCCCTTGGCCATGACCCTGGGCAGCAGCGAAAGCGAACCCGTGCCAATCCAAGCCTCCATGGTGCTGTCCCGCAACGGCAACGCCATCACCTGGGGCAAACGCCTGATCGAACAGGGCGTGAATGACCTGGCCACCTTCAAGAGTCTGATTGAACGGGATCCGGACAAGGTTCACACCTTTGCCATGGTGCATCCGGCTTCCATGCACAACCTGTTGCTGCGGCATTGGTTCGCCTCCGGGGGCATTGACCCCGATTGGGATATCAGCTTGGCCACCGTGCCGCCGCCACAGATGGTCTCGAACCTGAAGGCGGGCAACATTGACGGCTATTGCGTCGGAGAGCCTTGGAACTCCCGGGCCGTGCAAGAGGGCATTGGTCAAATCATGGCCACGGATCTTGACCTGTTCCCGGGCCATGTGGAAAAAGTGCTGGGGGTGCGGGAAGATTGGGCCCAGGCCTATCCCAATACCCATGCGGCCCTGCTGACGGCCCTGCTGGAGGCCTGTGAATATTGCGATGATCATCGCAACCGGGCTGAGGTGTTGGAAATTTTGGCCCGCCCCGACTATGTGGGGCTGCCGGTGGAGATGATTGCGCCCGGGTTCCTGTCGCCGCTCGATCGGGGCGATGGTTCCGAGGCCCAAGCGCTTTACACCTTCCATCAGTTCTTTGTGAGCCGATCGGCCTGTCCCGACGCGGTACAGTCCCTTTGGACTTTGGCCCAGATGGCCCGCTGGGAAATCACGCCCTTCCCCCGCAATTGGGTGGAGGTGATGGAACGGGTGAACCCGACGGCCACCTATTTGACTGCGGCTCGCAATTTGGGACTGCCGGAGGTGGAATTAGACCGCAAGCCGATCGTCCTGTTTGACGGCCAAACCTTTGACCCCGATCGCCCGATCGACTACCTCGACAACCTGGCGATTAAACGCAATATCCGTGTGGCCGAAATTCGGGTCGATGAAATCTTTAGTTGCTCCGTTTCCCCTAGCTAAGGGGCCCGCCTGTGGCCCGATGCCGATCGCCCCAACTCTTCATCCTCTGACTCGATCGACCCCTTCCTCAGCCCTGGCAATCCTATGCAAACCCTCTCTTCTCAAACCGTCCCGCCCATGGTTGTCGCAGCGGAACCCGATTTTTTGGTGATTGACCAAGTTTCCAAGGTCTATCAAACGCCCAAGGGGCCATACCCCGTGCTGGATGGGGTCAACTTGCGGGTGGCCGAAGGTGAATTTGTTTCGGTGATTGGTCACTCGGGTTGCGGCAAGTCCACCCTATTGAACATGGTTTCGGGCTTTGCGGAACCGACGGCGGGTGAAGTGCGCCTAGAACAGCAGCGAATCACTCGGCCCGGTCCCGATCGGATGGTGGTGTTCCAAAACTATGCCCTGCTGCCCTGGAAAACCGTTTTGGAAAATGTGTTGTTGGCGGTAAAAGCCGTTTACACCACCCAACCCAAGGAAGCACAACGGCAATTGGCCCTGAAATATTTGGAGATGGTGGGGCTGAGCGAAGCGATTCACAAGCGGCCGGCGGAAATTTCCGGGGGGATGAAACAGCGGGTGTCGATCGCCCGGGCCCTGGCCATTTGCCCCAAAGTGTTGATTTTGGATGAACCCTTTGGGGCGTTGGATCCCATCACCCGCGAAGAGTTGCAAGACGAGTTGCTGCAAATTTGGCGGGAAAATCAGGTCACGGTGTTGATGATCACCCACGACATTGATGAGGCGCTCTACCTGTCCGATCGATTGGTGATGATGACCAACGGCCCCGCCGCCAAGATTGGGGAGGTGATGGATATTCCGTTCCCCCGACCGCGCGATCGGGCCCGACTTTTGGAAGATCCCAAATATTACGAGCTGCGCAACTACGCACTCGACTTCCTCTATAACCGCTATGCCCACGATGACGCGGCGGAATAGGGCTGAGGGTTGGCCCCCGATCGGCTCCTACGCGATCGGTTCCTACACGATCGGCGCTTAATTGGCCTCATAGGGCCTCTCTCCTCGGCTCAATGCTCAGTTCAACATTCAGCTCAACGCCCCGCCAGGGGCATTTTTTTGACTCATGGCCCGCTGGGATCGTTGCCTAGCTGCGGCTGGACTTATTTTCACCACGTATTCGCAACTTAGAAGTTGTTTTAATTAATCCATGGAATCTGTCAGAACCGTTTGTCCCTACTGCGGTGTGGGGTGTGGTTTGGAAGTGGTGCAAGGGCCAGCGGGGCTTAAGGTGCGGGGCGATCGGGCCCATCCTTCCAGCCAAGGCATGGTTTGTGTAAAAGGGGCAACGATTTTGGAGTCGATCGACCGCGATCGGCTGCTGTATCCCATGTGGCGATCTGCTTTGGATCAAGACTTTCAGCGGATTAGTTGGGACGAGGCCTTTGAGGCGATCGTGCATCGCATCCAAACCGTTTTGGCCAACCAAGGGCCCGACGGCCTTTGTATGTATGGCTCCGGGCAGTTTGTCACGGAGGATTACTACACGGCCCAAAAACTGATCAAGGGTTGCCTGGGAACCAACAATTTCGATGCCAATTCGCGGCTTTGCATGTCTTCGGCCGTCTCGGGCTACTTACGCAGTTTCGGGGCCGACGGGCCCCCCTGTAGCTATGACGATTTGGAACTGGCGGATTGCCTGTTCGCGATCGGGACCAACACGGCCGAATGTCACCCGATCGTCTTTAACCGGTTCCGCAAACACCACAAGGCCAACCCCGATCGAGTGCGATTGGTGGTGGTGGATCCCCGCTGCACCGAAACGGGCCAGGTGGCCGATCTCCATTTGCCCATTCGCCCCGGCACCGACATCGACTTACTGAACGGCATGGCCCACCTGCTGCTGAAGTGGGATCAGATCGATCGCGCCTATATCGAAGCTCACACGGGCGGCTTCGCAGCCTACGAAGATCTGCTGCAACATTACTCGCCCAATCTCGTGGCCGAGCAATGCGGTATTCCGGCGGAGTCGATCGAGGCGGCGGCGCGGATTTGGGCCCAGAGCGATCGGGTCTTGTCCCTTTGGTCCATGGGCATTAACCAATCCTCCGAAGGCACAGCCAAAGTCCGCAGCATCATTAACCTGCATCTGCTGACGGGGCAAATGGGCAAACCGGGCGCGGGGCCCTTTTCCCTCACCGGCCAGCCCAACGCCATGGGCGGCCGCGAGGCCGGCGGTTTGTCGCGGTTGCTGCCGGGCTATCGCTCCGTGACCAATCCCCAGCACCGGGCCGAAGTGGAGGATTTTTGGAACCTGCC
This sequence comes from Limnothrix redekei LRLZ20PSL1, assembly GCF_043235035.1. Classification (NCBI taxonomy): domain Bacteria; kingdom Bacillati; phylum Cyanobacteriota; class Cyanophyceae; order Pseudanabaenales; family Pseudanabaenaceae; genus Limnothrix; species Limnothrix redekei. The sequence goes on from NZ_JAZAQF010000028.1 coordinate 32,563, forward strand.
CTCGGGTCGCATTTCCCCAGCGCCAGGCCGGGCCGCCTGGGAAATTGTGGAAGGGCTGGAGGCGGGAGCGGTGGGCCTGTTGTGGATTGCGGCCACCAATCCCGCCGTTAGTTTTCCCGACCTGAACCGCACCAAAGCCGCCCTGAGCCGATCGCCCTTCACGATCTATCAAGAAGCCTATTACCCCACGGAAACCAGTGCCTTTGCTCATTTGCTGCTGCCCGCCACCCAATGGAGCGAAAAAACCGGCACGATGACCAATTCTGAGCGGATGGTGACCCTTTCCCAGGCGTTTCAGCCCCCTCCGGGAGAAGCCAAGGAAGATTGGGCCATCTTTGCGGAGGTGGGCCGGCGGCTCGGCTTCCGGGAGCAGTTTTGGTTCCAATCCTCAGCGGAGGTCTACGGCGAATTTGTGCAATTGACCCGAGGCCGCCCTTGCGACATGACCGGTTTGAGTCACGATCGGCTCAGAACCGCTGGCCCCCAACAATGGCCTTTTCCGGCGGACGGGGCGATCGACCCTTTGCAGCCAGCCCCCGCCAAGCGGTTGTATACCGATGGGCAATTCCATACTCCCGATCGGCGGGCCCAATTTCTGGCGGTTCACTCGCGCGGGCTGGCGGAACCACCCGATGCGGCCTATCCCCTCGTGTTGACCGTGGGCCGGCTCTATGGCCATTGGCACACCCAAACCCGCACCGGTCGGATTGAAAAAATCAAAAAGCTGCACCCGAATCCCTTCATTGAAATTCACCCCAAGGATGCGGAACCCTTGGGCATCCGGGAGGGCGATTGGGTGGCGGTGAAGTCGCGCCGGGGCGATGGGCGGTTTCCGGCCAAGGTGACCCGGGCGATCGCGCCGGGAACCGTTTTTGTGCCCATGCATTGGGGATCCCTGTGGGGTGACGGGGCCGAAGCCAACGCCCTCACACACCCGGAAGCTTGTCCCGACTCCTTTGAACCGGAACTGAAGGCATGTGCTGTTCAGTTGCAAAAGCTGGCCTTACCGCCTAGCAATCCGGATAATTGAGATGGATCGCAGGTTTGTTGTCAGTTTCTGGGTACAAGTTTCTGGGTACAAGTTTCTGGGTACAAGCTGAAATGGTTGATTCCCTCAACCTCACCGCCCCAGACAGGGGGCTGAAGCTCCTGGCTCCCACGATCGGGTCACGGTGGAATCAGGGTTCCCGAGAATTTGCGAATGATCCAACTCAATCGAAGGTGCTGAAATGTCGAAATCTGTCAGTAATGAAGCGATCGAAACCCTGGCCGCAGAAATTGGCGATGCGGCCTATCTGGACATTGCCAAATGGCATCTCGATTTGGCCCATGCCCATTTGCACAGTGCCCTTGCTGAAAAAATCTATCCCCTCTTGCTCGATCGCACCTTTAGCCGTGCCAAGCTGACCGCTTTGTTAGGGGAAATGGCGATCGAAATTGGGGCCGGCAAGCGATCGATCCCCCTGCTGGATTTCATTCCCGATCGGCAGGTGGAGCGGCTTTATCAGGCGATCGATGACTACCAAGCCAAGCTCTAGGAAGGCGAATCAGAGTGCTAATCAGAGGGCCAACTAAAGGACCGATGAGCCATTGTCGGTTGCTGCCCCATTACCCAGCCATCGATGCCAACCATGCAACATCACTCCCAAGTCACTCCAAAGTCAAGAAGTCCTCAAAGTTGGTACGCTAACTGACCGTTGCGATCGCCCGGGCCGTGCCTACAATATGGGGTTGTTTTCTCGCAGCTTGAGCAAAATACATGGGTCGCGCCAAGAAAGTTGTCCTCGCCTACTCCGGCGGTGTGGATACCTCCGTTTGCATTCCCTACCTGATGCAGGAATGGGGCGTTGAAGAAGTCATTACCCTGGCCGCCGACTTAGGGCAAGGCGACGAACTGGGCCCCATCAAGCAAAAAGCCCTTGACTCCGGAGCCAGTACTTCGCTGGTGGCGGATCTGCGGGCCGAGTTCGTGCAGGATTATGCGTTCCCGGCCCTGCGGGCCAATGCCCTTTACGAAAACCGCTATCCCCTTTCAACGGCCCTGGCGCGCCCGCTGATTGCCAAGGCGCTCGTGGAGGCGGCGGCGGAATATGGCGCAGACGCGGTGGCCCACGGTTGCACAGGCAAGGGCAACGACCAAGTGCGGTTTGATGTGGCGATCGCGGCCCTCGACCCCACCATTAAGGTGTTGGCTCCGGCTCGCGAATGGGGCTTCAGCCGCGAAGAAACGATCGCCTACGGGGAAAAGTTCGGGATTCCCGCGCCCGTGAAGAAAAAGTCGCCCTTCAGCATCGATCGCAACCTGCTGGGCCGCAGCATTGAAGCGGGCCCCCTTGAGGATCCCTGGACGGAGCCGCCGGAAGAAATTTACCTGATGACCAAGGCGATCGCCGACACGCCGGATGAGCCGGACTACGTGGAAATTGGCTTTGAAGCGGGAACGCCGGTCACCCTGGACGGCCGCACCTTGGACTCGATCGCCCTGATTGAGGAACTCAACACCCGCGTCGGCAACCACGGCATCGGCCGGATCGACATGGTGGAAAACCGCTTGGTGGGGATTAAGTCCCGCGAAATCTACGAAGTGCCGGCCCTGTCGGTGCTGATCGCCGCTCACCGGGATCTGGAGAGCCTGACCCTGACCGCTGATGTGAGCCACTACAAGCGCGGCATTGAAGAAACCTACAGCCAACTGATCTACAACGGTCTCTGGTACAGCCCCTTGAAGGCAGCGCTGGACGGATTCATCAACGAAACCCAAAAGCGGGTAACCGGCACGGTGCGGATCAAGCTGTTCAAGGGCAATGCGGCGATCGTGGGTCGCAAGTCCGAGCAGAGTCTTTACACGCCGGAGCTGGCCACCTATGGGTCTGATGATGAATTTGACCACAAGGCCGCCGAGGGCTTCATCTACGTTTGGGGTCTACCGACGCGGGTTTGGTCAGAAAAACTGCGCCAAGGCTAGGACTTGTCGGTGAATTGCCTGAGACCCTATGGTCTGAAACTCCGATTCCGCCCTGAAGATCGTAGGGGGCAAGGGGCTTGATGGCCTGTCGTCATTTCCATCGCCGTAGGGGTTGGGTCTCCCAACCCTAACCCGAGCGATCGCCACAACCCCGCCCAGCCCCTGTGATCCCGGTTCCAGGGCTGGGCGGGGAGACCCCGCCCCTACGATTAAACCCATGACAGGCCCTAACCCGTTTCAGCAAGTCTCGATCGGCTTGTTGGAACGGGTTTAAACTGGGAAAGCGACGCTGAGGCAAAGGTTCCCATGCTGTTCACTCAAGTGCTTCGGGGACGAATGACGAATTGGTGGTCTAAGCCCTCTCAGCGATTACCCCAAACCGCAACCCCAATTTTGCCCGAGCTAGGGACTGCTTCGATCGCCCCGCAACCCGCCACAGGCGATCGGTCAGAGCCATTGGGCCGATCGGGCTGGCGGTGGTCATCGTTGCAGGGGCGGCTCACCCTTGAATTAGGGGCGATCGCGGTCTTGAGCCTGAGCACAGCGGCCCTTTGGTCCACCTGGCAAATGGAACAGACCCTCGCCACTGCCCACAAGCAAACCCTCAGTTATATTTCCCAGCGCTTTCCCGAGGAGTTGGCCCTCTACGATCAGCACGAGGGGCTGGCCAAAGGATTACCCACCACCATCGACAAGGTGGCCATGGCGGGGCTGTTAGCTTGGGTCACCGATGATCAAGGGCGCTTGCTGGCCCAACCCAAAGATGATCAGAACTATCAGATCGTCCGCAATTTGGTGCAGTCTTTACCTGCCGCCGCCCAGCGGTTGACCATTGTTCACCGCGATGGCCGAGTTTGGGTTTTATGCGAGCAGCCCTTGACGGTTCGGGGCCGGGCGATTGGGCGGGCTTACTTTGCCCAAGACGTGAGCCATGATTGGCACAAGCTCCATGGCAGTCTGCGGCTGCTGTGGTTGGTGAATGGTTTAGCCATGGTGGTTGCGCTGGGGGCGATCGGGCGGCGAATTCGCTTAGCCCTCATGCCCTTGGCCACCATGAGCCAAGTGGCCAGCGCCGTTTCTGCCGATGACTTGGCCGGGGCCCGCCTGGAGTTGCAAGGGGCCCCCGATGAAGTCCGGGGCTTAGCCCAAGCCTTTAATGAGATGTTGGCGCGGCTGTCGCGTTCTTGGGAGCAACAACGACAATTTGTGGGTAATGTTTCCCATGAACTGCGCACCCCGCTCACGGTGGTGTTGGGTTATTTGCAAAGCCTCCTGCGGCGCAGCACCAACCTGAATGACTATCAGTTGCAAGCCTTGACCACGGCGGAAGCGGAGGCCGATCGCACCGTGCGCATGTTGCAGGACTTGTTAGATCTGGCCCGCATTGATAATCGGCAACTCCACTTGCGGCAAGCGCCGATCGTCCTTAATACCCTGCTGTCAGAGGTGACGGACTGGCAACGGCTGGCCTGCGATCGTCCCATTCATTTGCATTTGGTGGCGGAGGATGTGGTGGTTTTGGCTGATCGCGATCGCCTGACCCGCGCCATTCGGAATTTGCTGGACAATGCCGTGAAATATTCCGCCCCCGAGCAGCCCGTGACCCTGCAACTGAGCCATCAGGCGGACTGGGCCGCCATTGAAGTGCGCGATCGCGGGATGGGTATTCCTCCGGATCAACAAGCCCGGGTTTTTGAGCGCTTCTATCGGGGTGAAGATGAAATGACCCGATCGCGCGATGGCACGGGCTTGGGCCTGGCGATCGCCAAGGGAGCCGTGGAAGGGATGGGCGGCCGCATCGATCTGCAATCGCAACCGGGCCTGGGCAGCACCTTCACGATCAGACTTCCTCGCTGGCACATGTCCTCTGCATCCGATTCATCCGTTGATCAATTGATCAATCCGTGATTGATGACCATTATGGTTTCACCCTTGAAGCTCAATCCCCCCACAGCCCGAATTCTGGTGGTGGAAGATGATGCCAATTTGGCGCGATTTGTGGCAGGAGAATTGGAACTGGAGGGCTACGGGGTAACCGTGGCAACCACAGGACTGGAGGGGCTAAACGCCGCCCGATCGCACCCGTCGCCGGATCTGCTGATTTTGGATTGGATGTTGCCGGGGCTGTCGGGCTTGGATCTTTGTCTGCGGTTGCGGGAAACGGGATTACAGGCCCCCATTATTCTGCTGACGGCCCGGGATGAAATTCTCGATCGGGTCACGGGCTTGAATGCGGGCGCGGATGATTATGTGGTGAAACCCTTTAGCATCGCGGAACTGTTGGCGCGGGTGCGGGCCCATTTGCGGCGAGTTTCGCCCCACGAGTCCGATCAGATCACCCTGGCAGATTTAACCCTGAATCCGTTAACCAGGGAGGTGCAACGCGGGGGCGATCGGGTGGACTTAACGGCCAAGGAGTTTGATTTACTCGAGTTTTTGTTGCGCCATCCGCGTCAGGTGATTTCGCGCGATCGACTGTTGGAATCTGTTTGGGGCAATAACTTTGGCGGCGAATCTAACATCGTGGAAGTCTATATCCGAGCCTTGCGAATCAAATTAGAAATGGCCCAGCGCCCTCGCCTGATCCACACCTTGCGGGGGGTTGGTTATGTTTTGCGCGAGTCGCCCTGATCGCGCGATTGCTTGATCTAGCGATCGGGAGCGGAGCCTGTCCAGGTTTGATCGCCAACGATTACGCGGAGGGTTCCCCCTTCCCAATCTTGGGTGATCAGCGGTCGATCGGGGCGGGCTGGGTTGCGCGATCGATAGGCCGCAAACTGGCCCCAGTCGAGCGTTTCCCCGTTGCGTTTCACAACTGGGCGATCGGGCCCCCGTTGGGTCACGGCCAGTTGATTGCCCTGGGAACCGGTGAAAGTGACCGTACTTTGGTTCACAACCCAGCGCGATCGCCCCAACACCGCCGCCCGAAACGCAGCGAAATTCTGATTAGTTCCCGGTTCTCCAACCTCCATGGCCCAACCCGTGAGGGTTCCGGCAGGGCGATCGGGGCGAGCCACCCACAGTTGATCCGTGGGATAGCGCTTTTGTAGCTTGGTGGTTTCGCTGTTGTTTACCTGGGGCAGCGTCAGCCCGATCGGGTAAATGGCAATCCAAGTTTCGGCCAACTGCCAAAACAAAACCGGCTGGCCAGCGGCGGTTTGGGCCGTTTCGCTGGCGGTCGCTTGGGGCAAACTCCACTGAAACGGGGCCCGCCCGTCATTCAGCCACACCAACAGGGGCCCAAACTGCCCGATCGCGTCGTGGGTGTCCGGTTGGTGGTGGGTAGAAATTTTCTCGGGATTCACCCCGGAACCGGCCAGCAGGTAATCCACGCCCCGGCTGGGGTGGGTGGCTAGCAGTTTAAAACCGTTCACATCATCGATCGACCCTTGGGCCAGGCTGCCCAATTGGAAGGTGCGGCCAAAGTAGAGCGTTTCGTAATACAAGGGGCGATCGCGTGCGCCCGGTTTCCAATGTTCATAGGTGGGTTTGCCCGCAAGCACTTCTTGGGGGCGATCGAACCGTTTGCGGGCCAGGGCCACCGCCACGGCCGGCGGTCGGTAACCACTGGTGAGGGCATGAACACCATCGGGGTCGGGATCTGGATCCGGGGCGATCGCCTCCCCAAAATATAAATTCAGCAGTTTGCTCGCCAAAGCGGCCAAGGGCGCATTTCCCTTGCTAGCGTCGCGTTTGCTGGGGCCCCCAAAGCCGCCGCGCCAATATTTCAACGCTCCGGTGATGCTTAACCAATCCAGGGCAGCCTTGGCAGTGGCCCGCATTTCCGGTTCCGGCGCAAAGTCGTAAAGATTCAGCCAGGCGGTGAACGTGTGGCCCCAGTAGGTTTCCGAGTCCCATTCCCCCTGACCAATTTTGTAAAGATTGCGGGCAAAACTTTGCAGGCGATCGCGGTAAATGGCGGCGGTTTCTCGGTTGCCGGCTTCCATGGCAAACAGATAAACGGCCGTTTCTCGCATCAATCGCAAATTATCGGTGTTGCGGCAATCGACCCAGGTGATGCAGTTATCGCGCGATCGATTCCAAAAGGGTTGTGGGGTGCTGAAAAACTGCTTCAGGGGATCTAACTTTGTCCAGAGGGCGGCTCCCTGCTTCATCCGATCGCGATAGGTTGGATCGAGAAATTGCCCAAAATAAAAGTATTTGCGCACCTGTCCCTTCAGGGTGAAGGCGGGATAGAAATCAATGCCAAGGGTATGTTCGGTGCTGCTGGGGATCGGGTCGGGCTTTTGCAGGAAGGCGATCGCCCGATCGCGGTTGCCCGCCAAAAAGTCCAGCATGGCCTTGGGATAGGACTTTTTCTCATTTTCAAAATAGCCATTGCCGTAGGTTTTGGGGTTGGCAAATTGGGCAATGAGGGCCCGTCCCCGAGCTTGGTAGGCCGCTTCCCACTCGGCGGGCCAAGGGTTGGCTCCGTCGGGCGGGACGATCGGGACGTTGGCGGCGATCGGGCTGGGGTTGGGCGATCGCTGTTCGGGTGAGGACTGGGGCGATCGGGAGGATTGGGGCGATCGGGGGGCTTCCGCCTGAACCGCACAGCCCGCCACCATGACCCAGCCGATCGTGGCCACCCATCCGTAGGTGCTAGTTTTTTTACTCACAGTTCAATCACCCTCGCCCCTCAGTCGGTAAGCTGAAAAGTCCTGTCTCTTCCTGGCACCCAACCCATGAGCGATCGCCCTTCCGTTGCCATCCTAGCGCCCACACCTCGCGGTCTGCGGTTGGCCCAACAAATCCAAGCGGGACTGCCCGGCTCCGTGATTTGGACGAAGGATTCGGCCCTGGGCAGTGCGGCGGCGGGTTCCCAGGATGCCCTTCGCACCTACGAAGACTTTCGGGCCCTGGTGGCCGATCGCTGGGCGGCGGGGCAACCGCTGATTTTTGTGTTGGCGGTGGGGGCCACGGTGCGGGCGATCGCCCCCCATTTGCAAGACAAACGCACCGACCCGGCGGTGGTGGCCGTTGATGAAACGGGTCACCATGTGATCAGCCTTTGCGGGGGACATTTGGGCGGGGCTGATGCCTTGACCCGTCAGGTGGCGGGACTGTTGGCGGTGGAGCCGGTGATTACCAGTGCCGCCGAAGGGCAGCAGCTCCCGGCGATCGATCTGTTGGGCGATCGCTACGGTTGGCGACGGGGCCAAGGGGATTGGCTGGGGGTGGCCAGCGCGATCGCCCGGTTCGAGACCGTGGGAGTGGTGCAAACCTGCGGTTGGAATCTGTGGATTGAGGAGTTGCCGGAGTTTCACCCCTTTGTGCTCCTGTCGGAAGCGGACTTGGTGGATTTGGACGAGTTGCCCCCCAATCTGCGGGCGATCGTTTGGATTAGCGATCGCCCCTTGCCGCCCTTGCCCTTGCCCGCCGTGGCCTGGCATCCGCGCACCCTTTGGGTTGGCATCGGTTGTGAGCGTCACACCCCCGAAGGTCAGATGGCAGCGGCCTTGGCCCAAGTGTTGGAGCAAGCGGATTTGGCTCCGGAGGCGATCGCCGGGATTGGTTCGATCGACCTGAAACAGGATGAGGTGGGGTTGCTGGCCTTGATCGATCGGCTCGATCTGACCGCCCGTTGGTTCACCGCCGCCGCCCTGGCCCCGATCGCCGTACCCAACCCTTCGGAGGTGGTGCGCTCAGAGGTGGGCACGCCCTCGGTGGCGGAAGCGGCGGCCCGGCTGGCGGCCGACGGAGCCGAACTGATTCGGGAAAAACAGGTGTTTCGGGCCCCCAACGGTGGCTCCGGCGCTTGCACGATCGCCCTGGCCCGGGCCGATCGGGAATATACCCCCCACCTGGGCAAGCTGTGGCTGATTGGTACGGGCCCCGGCTCCTTGGATCAGCTCACCCCCGCCGCCCGCGCCGCCCTCAGCCAGTGCGACGTAATCATTGGCTATCAACTCTACCTAGACCTGCTGCGCCCCCTGTTGCATCCGGGGCAAATCATTGAAGGCAGCCCCATCACCCGCGAAAAGCAGCGTGCTGAACGGGCGATCGACCTGGCGGAACGGGGGCTAAGGGTCGCTGTGGTTTCTTCCGGTGACTGTGGAATTTATGCCATGGCCGGGCTGGTGCTGGAATGTTTGGCGGCCCGCCATTGGGACGGCCAGACCCCACAGGTGGAAGTGCTGCCCGGCATCACGGCCCTGCAAGCGGCCGCTGCCCGCGTGGGTGCGCCCCTGATGCATGATTTTTGCGCCATTTCCCTGTCGGATTTGCTCACGCCCTGGCCCGTCATTGTGCAGCGGTTGCAGGCGGCGGCGGCCGGAGACTTTGTGGTGGCGTTATATAACCCCCGATCACAAACGCGCCAAACCCAAATTGAAACGGCCTTTGAGATTCTGCGAGCCAAGCGATCGCCCGAAACCCCCGTGGTTCTGGCTCGATCGCTCCACCGTCCCGATGAACAGATCACCATCGCCACCTTGGCCACGGTTAATTTACAGGCGATCGATATGCTCACCGTCGTTTTAATTGGCAACGCCAGCACCTTCACCCACAGCGGCAAGGTGATCACCCCCCGGGGCTATGCCGTGGCCAATGGGCCCCGTTCCGCCACAGCCCCCGCCACCGATTGATGGGAAGTTGAATTGGGATCTCATTCAAAACGCCCCAAATGACCCAAAATTAGCGATCTCCTTCATCATTGCTCCACAATTCCTTTGTTTTCGATCAATCTTTGAAGGTTGGATAAAGCGGCAGGATGCAAAGGAAAACCCGGGAATGATCGAAAAATAGAAATTGGCTCATTTTTGCGGAATTGTGAGCATATCGACCGCATTTTGCCTATCAATCAGCCCCATTCGCGATCAGAGTGTCAAAATTGATGCTTGGGCAGCTTTCTGAAAAACACTTTTCGTCATTGTTTTAGGTCTTGGCAGTATTGGTGAGGATTTAAGCCGACAAGAATTGCGATTATATGGGGTGAAATTCCATTCGCCATTTTTTAGCTGGGTATAGCAAGTTGTATTGCAAATTGATTTATTAGCAGGTTTAAATGTACAAAAAAGAATAAAATTGATATTTCTTGAGAACATTTCTAAATTATTCAATTGCTTTCTTGAGGATTATTCTCTGATTTAATCGAGCGATCACTTGATTATGGGCGATTTTTGAAAATATGAAGAAAATTTAAAAACCCTTAAAGGTAGAATTTGTAAACATTCAAGGAACTAGTGAATTAAAATTACCACTCATTCATATGTTAGCTTTCAAGGTCTGAACTGCTCCGAGGAGCGGCTTTGGTCAGGGAAAGACAAGAGGGAGCGGATCCGAAGCCGACACGATCATCAAGAAAAGTTAATAACTGTTTGAAATCAATTCAATTATTATTTAATAATTGAATATGTCCTCATGATCTCTGGGTTAACCCTCGCCATTTCTTCAGTACATTTCCCGATTGCTACTAGGCGACTGTTTGTAGATCACGACAAGGTTTGAGCTTGCTCAGCCTGTTCTCAAATCAGTTCAGTAGGAGGTGGCCTTGGAGTATCAATTAATACATAACATTCACGTTGGCTTTGGGTTCATCGCCATTTATTAGCAAAATCAGGCAATTTGGCGAGCAAAGTTGACCATCACTCAGGGATCGATCGCCCAAACGGGATCGGTTTTGCAGCGGCAGAAATTCCCTGAAAGCTGACTAAAGACCAAGATCAAACCACTGTGCCAATTTTGCGGGGCCTGTCGTAAAGCTTCAGGTCTTTGGGCAAAACTGACGCAGCGGTTGCCGTTTGGCCGAAGGTTGGTTTCATGACTGTCATTAAGGTTCGCAAGGGAGCATTAAGGATGATGGGGTTGGAATTGGGGGTGTGAGTCCAGGGCCAAGGAATTGGCCATCGATCGATGAATGGGATCGATGAATGGTTTGAGGGATTGGTGATTGGTAAATGATTCTCGGATGATCATTTGAGGACGACGGGAGCGTCGTGATCAATTAGTCATGGATCAAATGGGTCAATGGGTTGGATTGGGAGTGTCCATCGATGACTGAAGCAGCAACGGGATGGACAAAGGTGTCGCGGACGCTGGCGACGGTGGTGCAGCGACGGGCTTCGGGCGTGTTGGTGCTGGAGCGGGGGGCGGATCGCTGGCGCTTGATTTTTTTGCAGGGTCGCTTGCTGTGGGCGATCGATGAGCAGTTTCGGATTCGCCGTTGGCAACGGGCCCTGAAGCGATCGGGGGTGAATTTGCAGCCGGTTGCGCTGACGGAAGCGGCGCGGCCCCTGTGGGAGGTGTGGTGGTTGGCAGCGGCGCTGTTAGCGGGTCAAGTCACACCGGCTCAGTTGCGATCGATGCTGGAGTCGGTGGCTCAGGAGGTGCTGTTTGCGGCGGCGAGTGATCCCGCGGTGGTGTCTCACTGGGATAAATATGTGCCTGCTTTGCCGGACATGCGGGCGGTGGCGCAACAGTTGTTTGGCAGTGAGGCCCTGTTGGCGGTGATGCAGTCGGTGGTGAAGTTGCTGCAACGGTGGGAGTCGGTGGGGCTGTTGCCAGAGCAGGCTGATCGCGCGCCGCAGTTGGCCCAGTTGGATTGGTCTCCGTCAGCAACAACTCAGAATGACCGATCGACGTTTTTAACGTTGGCTCCGTTGCTGAATGGTCAACGATCGACCTGGGATGTCTCGCTGGTGATGAAACAGCCCATGTCGATCGTCGTGCATCTGCTGCATCACTTGGTGGAGCGTGGGGGCTTGGATTTTCTGCCCCTGGACGATCGCCCGGCGGACACGGTGCTGAATTTGCTCTTTACGCCGCAAGCAGCGCCAGTGAAGCCCCCAGAGTCCGCAGCGCTCCGGGACAGAGCCGCCAGCGCTCCAGGGCGATCGGGCGGGCCGGCGGCGAACCAGACCCCAGCACCCCAACCCACCCCAGCAACCCAATCCCCCAACTCTGAGCAACCCTTGGTGATGTTGATTGACGATGATCCGATGGTGGGTAAGCTGCTGCGCCCCGTGGTGCATCGCTTGGGTTGTCGGTTTGTGCATATCACGGAGGCGACAAGGGCCTTGGCGGCAGCGATCGAGCAGCGGCCAGATATGGTCTTGCTGGATTTGGTGATGCCGATTGTGAATGGCTATGAGCTTTGTACCCAGTTGCGACGGGTGAACCTGTTGGCCAATGTGCCGATCGCGATTGTCACGAGCAATCGCGGGGCGATCGACCGAGTGCGGGCCAAGCTGGTTGGGGCTTCGGTGTTTGTGCCCAAGCCTCTGCGCCTGGAAAAGGTAGCCGCGCTGCTTCAGCAATACTTACCCGATCGATTGAAACCGCTGAAACCACCGCCCCAGGAACCTCACCAACGACCACAACCCTCGCCAACAACCGCAGGCACCCTCCCCACGCCGCCGCGAACGGGTGGCGGCTGGCATCCGGCCCCTGCCGCTGGCATTCAACCCAACAACGCCGGCCCCCTGAATCGATACTTACTCGGTGAAGAAATGCTCAACAATCGCTATGAATTCGGAGTTTTGGCGAAACAATAGAGAAAGGATTGTATGGGGCTGCCACCTACGCCCGATCGGGATGTGGGAATTGTATGTGGGGACTGTGTGGGGCTTGGGGTTTGAGTTTGTCCGTTGAAACAGACGGATCCGTAAGCCATGCAAAATCAAGCCGATTGAGTCTCGTTTGAACTGAATTGGGATTGAGGTTCATCTTGAGGTTCATCAACAAAAAACCACAATTCTTGTAGGAAATTGACAATTTGAAAGCTGCGAGATCGATATCAAACAGGGGCGATCGGGGCAAGCTGAAACTACTGATCCAACCGATGTCCTAAGCAATGACCCAACCGATGATCAAACCAATCCCAGCTACCAATCTCAGCTAATTGAATTGATCAACCAATGATTAGGCATCAGTTTGGCAATGATCAGGGTGTGCCATTGGGGTTGCCATTGGGCCCATGAGGCCTGGAATTAAGAGAAATAATCGGGTTCGGGACACTGAACCATGGACTGTTCATGGGCCGGGGCCTGCACCATGGCCAGGTTCTGGCTGAAGCGTCAGCCGAGGCGGACCAGAACGGCCAATTAAAAATTGGGTTTTTGGATGTGGGAGAACGTGGGCGATGGACGCACAGCAGCAAACCGCATTGATTCAGCAGGCTTTGGATGCCAATCCCCAGGCGATCGCCCTGCTCATTCGCGATCGACTGGAACCAACCATCACCGTGAAGGCGGCCTTGAAGGAGGGATGTTTATATCTGCTGCTGGCCAGTGAGCAGGCTCCCTCGGCCCGCTTGGCCTTGGAAACCGTTGAACCGGCGATCGAGGATTTGGCCGTGGCGGGGTTGAATCGGGCCGTGATCCAATCGGTGAAGGTGGGTGGCCAAGCGCTGGATGAGCGATCGCCCAAATGGTGCTATCACATCGACTTGCCGCCCTTGCCCTATGGTCAAAGTGGCGATCAGGAAGCAGACCCGATCGTCAACTTCCTGGAGTCCCAGGTGCAAAGCATGGCCAATGGCGTGGCGGCCTTGATCAGCGATCCGCCCTTGGCTGTCCTGTCGGACGTTGCTGGGCCAGAGTCCCAGAATGGTCATGGGGATGGGGTTGCGGTGGCCCCACCGGAACCCGCGATCGATCCTGAACCCGCGATCGAGGTGGGAGAAGACACAACCGAAGATGTAACCGAGGACTGCAATCAGTCAGCGGCAACAGATCTTGACCGACCGGATTTAGACCCGATCGCCCCAGAGTCGATCGCCCCGGAAGTCATTACGCCGGAAGAAGTACCAACGCCACCGTTGCCCATTCCCACTGAAGCGGCCCAACTGCAAGCCACCCTGGCCGCCCTGACGGGTTTGGCCAGCACCCTGGAAAAGGCCGCCGCTTCCCTGGTCACGGCTGTGGGGTCGATCGCTCCATCGCCGTTGGTGGCTCCCGAGTTGAGTGCTCCCGAGTTGAGTGCTGCGGAGTTAAGTGCTGCGGAGTCGATCGCGCCGGCCGTTGAACCGGTGGAAATCATCGAATCACCACCCGAGCCAGAACCCATCACAGAACCAGAGCTGGCGATTGTTGAGTCACCGCCAGAGCCAGAAGAGCCAGAGCCAGCACCAGAACTCGCATCAGAAACCGAGGAACCCGATTTCGCGGTGGATGAACAGGATTTAGGGGCGATCGATGTCCTGGATTCGTTTCCCTCAGAGGAACCCAGCGACCTAGGGCCAGATACGCTCAACTTGGATCCGGATGCCTTGGCCCTCACCGAAGCAGAGTTAGCCGACTGGGCCGCGATCGAAGAAGAAGGCATGGCGGAACCCAGCTCCGAGACCGTGGCTCCAGAACCGGAACTGGCGATCAACTCCTTACCCGAGCTGACCCCGTTGGTGGAACCGGCGATCGACTCAGAAGACCCGATTGATGAGTTGGCCAGTGATGCCGCGATTGATGAAATGATCGACGAAACGATCGATCAAGTCATCGATGAAGCGGCGGAGCTGGCGGCCGAGTTGGCGGCCGATTCCGAGCTGCTGGATCCCTTGGCAGATGCGGCACCAGAAACGGCAGATTTGCTGGAATCTCCTGACGCATTGGGGGATGACGGGGCGAGCCTGGACTCCGATCGAGAAACAGCGATCGACCCGATCGACCCCGCAGAGCCGCCCACGGAGCTAACGGAAATTTCCCCAACGCCAGAGCTAGAGCCAGAATCAGAGCCGATCGGGACAGTTTTGGCCGCGATCGCCTCAGACAGCAGCAAAACCATCGCTGAAAAAGTGACCGACGCAATCAGCAGTCTGGTGCAGTTGGTGGAACATCATCCCAACGCGGACGTGAACACGGCGTTGGCGGCGATCGCCCGGTTGAGCGCCTTGGCCAGTCCGCCCTCGGTGGCAGCGCCGGAGCCACCCTCCTTAGACCGATCGCCCGAACCTTCCTCGGAACCCTCCTCAGAACCTTTAGATCAAGGAGAGCAAGCCGCGATCGATTCAGCGAATCTTGAATTACCCGATCCAGAATCACTGGATTCGGCGATCGTTGATCCAGAAACTCAGGAACCAACGGATCCAGAGCCGATCGATCAAGACATCAGTGATCTGCAATTGGACTTGACTGAATCAGATGAATTGAATGATTCGACTGATTTGATTGATGCGCAGGATTCCGACCAGTTAATCACTCTAGATCAGCTACCGGAATCACCAGAAATTGCAGACCTCACCCAGGAAGAAGCTGACCCGATCGGGGAACTGGATGATGAATTAACCAGTGATGAACTTGGCGATCAATTCAGTGACGAGTTGACTGGTGAACTAAATGTTGAATTAACAGGTGATGTGCTCAGTGATGAATTTGGTAATGAACTGAGTGATGAATTAACGGGCGATGAATTAACGGGCGATGAGCTGAGTGATGAATTAACAAGCGATGAGCTGAGTGATGAATCAACGGTCAATGAACTGAGTGACGAACTGGATGATGAATTAACGAGTGATGAATTTGGTAATGAATTAACGGGCGATGAATTGGATGATGAATTGAGCCTGCTTGATGAAGATTCAGCGGGTGAAGCTCTAACCAAATCACCAGCCAGTGCAGACCCAGAAATCGCACAACCTGACACAGCCGCAGCGGAACTGATTGCAGAACCCACAACCATCAGCCCTCGGGAAGCCCTCAGCACCATTGCGCAACTGACCCAACTGGCAGAACATCGCAGCGATTTGGATCTGAACGCCGCGATCGCCACGATCGCCCGTTTGGCTGGCTTTGCTCCCGAGCCGATCACTCCCACACCAGAACCACCTTCCGTAGCGGCGGCCCCCACTAAATCGACAGACTCAGAATCGGCGGTAATTTCTGAATCGGCCGCAATTGCCGCAATTGTTGACGAAATCGAACCCGATGAAGCCGACTCAGACCGAGCACTGAATCAGGATTTGGAACCAGAAGGGGCGATCGATTCCTCGGATCTATCGGATCTATCCGATGATTTATCCGATTTGTCAGATCTGGCTGATCTATCGGATTTGGCTGATTTAGATTCAACGGCCGTTGAGGTAACTGACCCGATCAAGCCAGTTCCTCCCGAGGTGGTGGCCGATGATTTAGCCAATAAATTAGCGGAAGATGATCTAGCTGAATTAGCTGATTTGACCGAAGAAGTTGAGCCAGATGATTTATCAAACTTGACCGATTTATCAGACCCGATCGAGCCAAGCAATGTTGATGAAGGTGAATTGGCTGAATTAGCTGATTTGGCTGAAGAAGTTGAGTCAGATGATCTAGATGATCCAACCGATGATCTAGATGATCCAACCGATGATTTATCCGATGATCTAGCAGATTTCACCGAATCCCTAGAGCCGGTGAATTCAGAGCCGATCGAACCATTACCCGACCCGATCGAACCGGTGAAATCCTCGGAATCTGCCGTTGCTCCGGATGAGCGCAGCGGTTTGGTCAATTTGGTGGCGCAGTTATTAGCCGAATCCAGCGATCCCCGATCGGCGCTGCTGGCCTTGGCGGAATCCTTGGGTGATGGCGCGTCGGCTGCCCCTCGCGAGCCGGAGCCTGTCCCGATCGCCCCTGCGGAACCCGCCGAATCTGCCCAAGCGGCCGAGTTAGCGGCATCCACCGAGCCGATCGCAGCGGCTGCACCCACTGAGTTAGTTGAGACCGCCGAATCTCCTGCCTTGACGGAATCGACTGAAGCGGCCGACTCAGAAGCATTACCAGAAGCGTTACCAGCGTTGGCCGATGTTCTGGATTTGCCTGAGGAACCGGAACCCGATCCCGCCGTCCCCGCCGAGCCGTTGCCGGAACTACCGGAGCTGCCGGAATTGCTGGAGTCGTTGCCGGAAGCCCCCGCCGTCATCGCCTTCGATGCGGAACCCGATCTGGGGCCAGATTTGGGCCCAGATT
Organism: Limnothrix redekei LRLZ20PSL1; assembly: GCF_043235035.1. Classification (NCBI taxonomy): domain Bacteria; kingdom Bacillati; phylum Cyanobacteriota; class Cyanophyceae; order Pseudanabaenales; family Pseudanabaenaceae; genus Limnothrix; species Limnothrix redekei. Next base: position 49,408 of record NZ_JAZAQF010000028.1, read on the forward strand.
TGGATCAAAACGATCAACCCTTGGGCTTTTTCGGGGATGACGACGATGAGCCTTCGGGGTTCTTTGGGGATGAAGGATTCGCGGCCCTGGTGGACATTGCTAACCAAGCCCTAGCCGCCGACACCGCCGCTGAAGTGCCTGCGGCTCCGGTGGCAGCAGTGGCTTTTGAGCCTGCGCCGGTTCGTGAACTAGTGGATGAATCGGTTCGTGAGCCGGAACCGCCTTTGCCGGTGGTGGAGGCGGCCGAGCCGGCCCCGATCGCCCCGTCAGCGCCGGAACCCAGCGTCCCCCTGGATCCGCTCACCCAATGGCTGCAACAGGGCGACGGATCCGCCATTTTGAACCTGCCCACCAGGTCGGCCGGCAGCGCCCTCAGTACCGATGGTCAGCGCTTCCTGCGTTTTCACCTGGGATTTGAGGATACGGCCTTGCTCCCGATCGATGAGGTGCGGGAAGTGCTGCGAATTGCGGCCACGGACATTTTGCCCGTGCCACATATGCCAGAATCGGTTTTAGGGGTGTACAACTGGCGCGGTGAAATCATTTGGACGATCGACCTTAACCAGTTGGTGGGCTTCCCGGCCATTGCGCCGGATTTGACGGCCACCTCATCCGCCATCGCCATTGTTCTGGAGTGTGATGGCCAGAACCTGGGGCTGGTCGTGCCCCAAATTGAAGATATCGAGTGGCACGATTCTCCAAATGTTCAGCCGCCCAGCGCAGGTTTGTTTCCCGATCGGCTCTTGCCCTTTGTTCAGGGCTACCTCAGCGAGGCCAGCAGTATGGTGTTGAACCCCAGCGCGATCGCCAGGGCCAGCGCCCAACAGGCCGGCTAGGACGCTTGGCCATCGGGATCGGGATTGGACCTCGGGGCGATCGCGCCAATCCTGCCCCGCCATTGCTGGGAAATTTCCCAGTCCTGAGCCTGTTTTCCCAACTCACCTTTGCTCAAATCCGCTTCTGCTCCTTTGTAACTTTTGCAACCTTTGTAACTTTGTTTGATTGTTTGATGTTGCTTCATGTTTTTGGACATGGCTTGACGTTCCCTTGCTTGATGTTGCTTGGCTCCCCTTGCCCCGAGGGCCCCAGTGTGGCCGTGATTTCCACCGTGATGGGGAACTGCTGAATGGTTGCTGGTCTCTTGGCTGGCGGCCTGGCGGGCCCACTGGTAACGGCTCTATGACTCTCTGTTCTTCCGATTGCTCTCTGGCCTAAATTCCTATGACTGCTTACTTTGATGCTTCGCGCACGGTTCGTGACGATCGCCCGGCCCGCAACGGCACTCCCCCCGTTGAGCATAGCCCCGCTCCTGATTTGCGCCGTTTCCAAGATGCAGTCGATGCCCTGAAGGCGGAGTTGGAACGATCGGGCCGGCCCGATCGATTCGTGATGGAAAAGATGGAGCAAATTGAGCAGTTTGCGGAGTCGATCGGCACGGCCCTGGTGACCACCGATGGGGAAGCGGCCAGCGGGAACCGCCTACCGGTGGATGGGATCGATCGCACCATCGAAGACAGCCAAAGTTTGGATGAACTGCTGCGGCGGCTTTGCCAAGAATTGCGGTTGCAACTATCGGCCGATCGGGTGGCCATTTACCGGTTCAATTTCGACTGGACTGGGGAATTCATCACCGAATCCATGGCCCCCGGTTGGATGGCCCTGGTGGGGAACACCTTCCGCGACACCTACTTTGAAAGCACCCAAGGCAACCGCTACAACACCAAGGATGTTTATCAATGCGAGGACATCTATCGCGGTGGCCTCAGCGCTTGCCATGTGCAGCTCATTGAACGGTTCCAGGGACGAGCCTACATGATTGCGCCGGTTTTCCAGGGCGATCGACTGTGGGGGTTGCTGGCTATTTATCAAAACAGCGGCCCGCGCCCCTGGAGTCCCCTGGAAGCGGAACTGGTGAAATATGCCAGCGATCAGGTGAGCCGCAGCATTGCCCAGCTCAGCGCGATCGAGAAACTGCAAAAACAAGTGGGCCGCCAACGGGCGATCGCCACGATCGTGGACAAGATTCACCAATTCCTGGATCTGGCCACGATCATGCAAACCACCACCGACGAACTGCGAATTTTGTTGGAGTGCGATCGCGCCGCCGTCTATCGGTTCAGCGACGACTGGAGCGGCGATTTCGTTTCGGAATCCGTGGGCCGGGGCTGGAAACCGCTGTTGGGCAAAACCTTCCGCGACAGCTACTTTGAGCGCACCAAAGGCGGCCGCTACATCAACGGCGAAACCCTGACCGTGGCGGACATCCAAACCCAAGACTACGATCCCTGCCACCTGAAACTGTTGGAACAGTTCCAATGCCGGGCTTACATCATCGCCCCCGTGATCGCCAACGATAAGCTGTGGGGACTGCTGGCGGTCTATCAAAACGATCGAGTGCGCAGTTGGGAGCCGGAAGAAACCGACCTGGTGACCCAAATGGGCCAGCAAATGGGTGTGGCGGTGCAACAGGCGGAATATCTGAAGCAGCTTCAGGATCAAAAGCTACAGCTTGAGCGCAACGTGCAACAAGACCGCGCCCTGCTGACGGTGATGAACAAAATCCGCGAATCCCTGGACATTGACAGCCTCTTTGCCACCACCACCCAGGAAATTCGCCAAATTTTCCAGGCCGATCGCGCCTGCATCTTCCGGTTCGATCCGGACTGGAGCGGTGAGTTTGTGGCCGAAGCGGTCACCCCCGGTTGGCAACGATTGCTCGATCGCGACGGGGCCGGCCTGCGGGATGGCAACAACCGACGGGGCGGGCGCTCCCTGGCCCGCGTCGAAGACAGCTATTTGCAAGACAACCAGGGCGGTCGCTATCGCCAGGGCGAAACCCTGCTCGTCAACGACATTTACCAAGCCAACTTCAGCCGCTGTTATCTTGACTTGCTGGAACAATTCCAAGCCAAGGCCTACGCGATCGCCCCAATCTTCAAAGGCAATGACCTTTGGGGCCTGTTGGCGGTTTACCAAAACAGCAACTCCCGCCAGTGGGAAGAACTGGAAGGGCAGATCCTTTCTCGGTTGGGAACCCAACTGGGCTTGGCCCTGCAACAGGCCGAGTATGTGGAACAGCTCAAAACCCAAGCGGCTCAGCTCCAAAAGTCCGCCGAACGGAACAAGGCCATTTCCGCAACGATCGACAAAATTCGCGCTTCCCTGGACATCCGCACCATCTTCCGCACCACCACCACGGAATTACGCCAAATTCTGGAAGTCGATCGGGTCGGGATCTATCAATTCCAGCCTGACTGGAGCGGGCAATTCATGGCGGAATCCGTTGGCCCCGGCTGGTTGCGGCTGTTGGACTCTCCCGACAGTGACGGAAGTTTCCAAACGGAAATGAGCGATTGCGAAGCCATCAACGGCCTGACCCAAGCTCGCCCCACCAACGCCGGCCGGGTGCGGGACACCTACCTTCAGGAAAACGAAGGGGGCCGCTATGCCCGAGGCGAAAGCTTTGTGGTTCCTGATATCTACAAAGCTGGGTTCACCCCCTGCTATTTGAGTGTGCTGGAACGGTTCCAAGCCCGCGCCTATGCCATTACCCCCATCTTTCAGGGCGATCGACTGTGGGGACTGCTAGCGATTTACCAAAACAGCGGCCCGCGCCAGTGGGAAACCTCAGAAGTGGAATTCGTGGCCCAGGTGGGGGCACAGTTGGGCATCGCCCTGAAGCAGGCGGAAACCCTGGCAGAATTGCAGCGGAAATCGGCCCAGGTGGAAGAGGCCGCCCAACGGGACAAGGCCGCCCGCGAAGCTCTGCAACAGAAGGCCCTGAATCTGCTGATGGCGGTGCGGCCGGCCCTGGAAGGGGATCTCACTGTGCGCGCGCCGATTACCGAAGACGAAGTGGGCACGATCGCCGATGCCTACAACAACACCCTGCAAAGCCTGCGGCAAATTGTGGTGAAGCTGCAAGAAACGGCGGCCAAGGTGTCCAATACCTCCACCACCAGCTCCAGCGCCATTGGTGAGTTGTCTAACCAAGCCCAGCAACAATATCGGGCCCTGCTGGAGGCCGTGCAGCGGGTGCAAACCATGGCGGAAGCCAGCACGGACGTGACCCAAAACGCCCAGCAGGTGACCCAGGCGGTGCAACGAGCCACCAACACGATCCAGGAAGGCGATGCGGCCATGAACCGGACGGTGGATGCCATTCTGTCGATTCGGGACACGGTGGCGGAAACGGGGCGCAAGATTCGGGCCCTGAGTGAATCGTCCCAAAAGATCTCGAAGATCGTGAGCCTGATTGGCAACTTCACCACCCAAACCCAACTGTTGGCGCTGAATGCTGCCATTGAGGCAACGCGTGCCGGGGAATATGGTCGCGGCTTCACGGTGGTTGCCGATGAAGTGCGATCGCTCGCCCGACAGTCGGCCGATGCCACCACGGAAATTGCGGCCCTGGTGGAAGAGATTCAGGCGGAAACCCAGGCGGTGGCCCAGGCCATGGAGGTAGGGATTCAACAGGTGGTGGCGGGGACGAATCTGGTGAGCGATACCCGATCGAACCTGAGCGAAATTGTGGATGTGACGGCCCAAATTGGCCAGTTGGTGGAGGGCATTAACCAAGCCGCCGCCAGCCAAACCCAACAGGCCCAAGCGGTGGCCCACACGATGACGGAGGTGGCGACGATCGCCGATCGCACCTCTTCCAGTTCCGTGGCCCTGACTGCTTCCTTTGAGGATCTGTTGGCCATGTCCCAAGAGCTGCAAGCCAGTGTGGGTCGGTTCAAGGTCAACTAACGGCCGAGTTGCCTTAGCCCCGATCGCCAGGGGGCGATCGCGCCGCTCCTGAGTTGCGCCTCGGTTGCCCCCGATGCTCCCTGTTGCTGCTTTGCTTAACCCCCGTTCGTTTTTCCAACAGACCAAAACCAGGTCGTTTCCGGTAGCCCCCTATGCTCGATCCCGCCATCCGCGAGGAAGCCTACGGATACTTCCTCAGTGAGTCCCAAGACCTGCTGCGATCGATCGAGACGGATTTGTTGCAACTGCGCGACGATCCCTCGAAACAGCGGATCCATGCCCTGATGCGTGCCACCCACACCCTGAAGGGGGCTTCCGCCAATGTGGGGTTGGAAACCATCTCCACGATCGCCCACCACATGGAGGACGTGTTTCGGGCCCTGTTTGACCCGGAAGCTGAAGTGGAAGTGGAACTGGAGGGGCTGTTGTTTCAGCTCTATGAATGTTTGCGCTTGGCCCTGACCACCCAATGGGAACAGGGACGGGAGGCCGATCAAGAGGTGTTGGATCAGGCGATCGATGCCTTTGCCCGAATCCAAACCCTGTTGGGAGACTGCTTTGAGCGCGAACAAAAGTTGCCCACCTCCGCTGAACTGGGGTTTGACCTGGTGCAGTCGATTTTTGAAACGGGGGTGAAGGAACGGATTGATCAGTTGGCGACGCTGGTGGCGGCGGGGGATGGGCCGGCGGCCTTGGAAACGGTGGCCACCCAATCGGAGGTGTTTACGGGATTAGGGGAATCCTTGGGGCTGCCGGGGTTCCAGGCGATCGCGGAGGCGGCACTCCAGGCCGTGGCTCACCAGGGCGATCGGCCCTTGGTGGTGGCCCAGGCGGTGTTAAGCAATTGGCAAGCGGCCCAAGAGGCGGTTGTGGCGGGCGATCGCACCCAGGGTGGCGAAGTGTCGGCGGAATTGGCGGCCCTGGCGGGTCGGGAGCCGGAACCGGGAGACCTGGGCGATTTGACCGAGGGCACGTTGGATCTCAGCATGGATCTCAGTGATGAGATGCCGGCCGGTTGGTTGGATTTGACCGAGGGCACGTTGGATCTGACCACGGATTCCCCACCTGCCCCCACACCTGCCCCCCCGATCGCTGGTGGATCGCCTGCGATTGCCGCACCCACTCCAGCGCCCGTTGCCGCACCGGTTCCGGCCCCGCCCAATCCCCCACCTGCTCCCTTGGTGACGGCGGAAACGGCCCCCCGTGGAACTCCGGAACCGGCCCGATCGGCTGAGCCGCAACGGGTGGACAGCAAACCCCTAACCCCAACTCCCCTAATTCGGGTGGAGATTGATCGGCTGCAATCCCTGCAACACCTGGTGGGGGAGCTGTTGATTAATGAAAATCGTCAAAGTTTGCAGGATGAACAGTTGCGATCGGCCCTGGAACGGTTTCGCCAAGGCCTGCGCCAACACCGTCGCCTGCTGGCGGAAGCACGCGATCGACTGGAAAAGCGCCCCACCGATCGCCGATCGCTCAATGGTTCTCCCGCCGCCACCAGTGCCAACGATCTGATTTTGCAACAGTCGATCGATGCGGCCCTCGACAGTGCCGAGCGGCTAGATTCCACGGCGGAAGTGGTGGAACGCTATGCCCAACAAACGGCCACCACCCTCGACAAACAACGCCGATTATTGGGTCAGGTGCGCGACAGTTTGATGGATACCCGAATGCAACCGGCGGCGGCCGTGTTCGATCGCTTCGGGCCCCTGGTGCGGCAACTGTGCGCCCGCTATGGCAAAACGGTGCATTTGCGAGTGGTGGGGGAGCGGGTTGCCATTGACAAGGTGGCGATCGAGCAGCTTTATGATCCCCTGCTGCACCTGGTGCGCAACGCCTTTGACCATGGCATTGAAGCGGTGGAAGAACGGCGCGATCGGGGCAAACCCGCCGAAGGGACGATCGAGCTGCGGGCCCAACAACAGGGTAACCATGTGTTGATTTGGGTGGCTGACGATGGCAAAGGCATCGACCCCCAACGGCTGCGACAGAAGGCGATCGAACGCGGTTGGCTCACGCCCGATCGGGCCCAAACCACCTCAGACCAAGCCCTCTTGGATTTGTTATTTGAGCCGGGCTTTTCCACCGCCGATAAAGTTACCGATTTGTCTGGGCGCGGCGTGGGGTTGGATGTGGTGCGATCGCAAATGCGATCCCTCAAAGGCTCCGTCACCATCCAATCAAGTCCCGGGCGTGGCACGGCCTTCATCCTACGGGTGCCCCTGAGTTTGATGACCGCTCGCCTGTTGGTTTGCCAGGCCGATCGCGCGGCCTACGCCCTGCCCTCAGAAAGCGTCCGCCAAATTCTGATTCCTCAACCGGAACAAACCCAAATGCTTGGGGGACAGCGGATTTTGCGGTGGCGAGCCAGCAGCGAAGATCCCGAAATCACCATTCCCATTCGCAAACTGGCGGAACTGATGCGCTACAGTTCCTTGGCCCCGGGCCTGTTGCGATCGGACATGGGCGCAATCACGCCATTTTTGAGCAATCGCCTCGCGCCCTTGCTGTTGATGGATGCCGGTGACACTCCCGTGGCGATCGAGGTGGATGGGGTTGTGGGTGAACAGGAACTGGTGTTGCGGCAACTGTCGGAGGCCCTGCCCGCCCCGCGCTACATCTATGGCTGCACCATTTTGGGCGATGGGCGCATGGTCTTGGCGATCGATGGTAACGAACTGTTGGCCCAAGTCGAGGCCGTGCCGATCGTTGCTGCCGCGCCTCCGGAGTTGCCCCAGCCCGCCGCCCCGCCACCGATCGCGCCGGAATTGCCCGCTGAGTTGCCCAATGCCCCGGTTGTGCCCCACAGTCCCGCCACCGCCCAAGGCGGCAAAACCCTGCTGGTGGTGGAAGATTCCGACACCGAGCGCCGCCTTTTGACCCTGACCCTGGAGCGCCAGGGCTATCGTGTGGTGCAAGCGGTTGATGGGTTGGAAGCCTTGACCCAGCTTCGGCAGCGCTCCGATATTGATCTCGTCATTTCCGATATTGAAATGCCGCGCATGACGGGCTTAGAGTTCTTGAACGCCCGCCGCCAGCATCCCAACGCCGCCCAAGTGCCCGTGATCCTGCTGACTTCCTGTAGCGGCACGCAATACAAACAGGTGGCCCTGAGTCTGGGGGCCGCAGACTATATGCTGAAGCCCCACGTTACGCCGGAGTTGGTGGCCAGCATTGAACGGTTAACGGGCGATCGGGCGGCAGCGGTGGTTTAGGTTTAGGGGTAGCCTCAATCATCCATGGAGCGATCGGGAAAAACCAGCCAGCTCCTAGCTCCGGCGGCTCTTGTTGGTGGCCAGCTTCAAGAAACTCTGGTAAGTGGTGGCGATCGCCTGGACGCGACGGGCCTGATCCGCATAGACACATTCCCATTGCGTGACGGCGCGACCTTCCCGGGAGCAAATGCCCAACAGGCCCGAAGCCCGGTTCGTGCCGTTGCGGATATCCAACCGATCGTTGCTGTCTAAATAAAAGGAAGCCGTTCGGGCCCAAGCATAGGCCTCCAACCCCGAGAGACCCCCCCGCCGAGCGATCGCCAAGGCCTGGGGAAACCAGCGGGAGTGAACCGGACTGGCTTGGTTATACAGGTCGATCGCATTAACCAAGGCTTGCAAATCTTCGTAGGGATCGATGCCAGCGGCATACAGATCCGTGAGGGCCGTGGGCAACCGCCCAGACAACCGCTCCACACAGGCGCGATCGGCCACGGCCAAGTTACCGCCACTGCGGCCCTGGTCACTGCAAGCCCCGTAGTTGGTGACCCGCTGCCCCCAAGACAAATTGCCCGGATCCGTATGGCCGTAATAGTTCGGTGTGGGCTGCACAAACAAACTGCCGTTTTGCACCATCAACCGATAGTTTCCTTCGGCCACTCCCACAGCCACCACACCCATGGAGGTGGGGCTTTGGAAAATTTGGGCATAAACCGGCAAATCTTTTTGCAAATTAAACGCCCGCTGGGGAGCCTGCTCCATCCAAAACATCGTTTGGCCGTTGGGAGCCGGTCGGGTGGGTGGCGCGGTGGGCGGCTTGGCGTTGCTGGGTTTCAGCGGAGCGGCCGGCGTGGGGCGGGCGGTGGTTGGGGCCGCTGCTGGGGCCGACTGGGTTGGGTTGGGTTGGCTACCGGTGGCTGTGCTTCCGGTGGCTCCTGTGCCGCTGTTGGGGGCAGCACCGGTTTGGCCGGGTGCTGCGCCGCTGGTGGTGGGAACCGTGGCCATGGATTCCAGGTTGGCGGCAAAGGGATCCGAAATGGGTACATCTCCGTTGCTGCCGCCGGTTGGCTGACTCGCGATCGAGCCGGAACCCGATCGGGAAGCATCATCACCGGGTAAATCAAAACTGAGGGGCGACACCGGTAAGGGTGTGCTGGCCTCCGTTTTGGGCTGGGTTTGCTTGCCGGCCGTGAGTGGCAGGGCAATTAACACGATTGCCGTGCCCGCAACACCAAGGGCGATCGACCGTCCCCACAGGATACGCCCAGGGGAAGCTGGACTAGACACCAGGGAGTTTGCAACAGATTTCACGATCACAGGTTGCCAACCCAACGTTGACAAGAAAATAGAACAACCTACCGAGTGTCTACTTTAGCTTACGGTTTCAAATTGCACAGAATTATTTCGGGATCGTTGTCTTATAGGCGCGAATCGCCGCTTGTGTGCCTTGTTGTGCGCCTTGGCCGTCGTCAAGGGCGCTAACCCGCTGAAAAATCTGATTTGCCAGTTCCGTCACCGGTAAAGCACAGTGACCAGCGGCTTCTGTCACCAAACGCAAATCCTTTTGCATGTGGGCGATCGCAAAGCCCGGGGCCAAGTCCTCCGCCAAAATTTTCGGCCCCAAATTCGCCAAGGCCCAAGACCCGGCCGCTCCAGTGCTGCAAACCTCAATCACCAACTGCGGATCCAAATCCTGGGCAGCGGCCAATTGCAGGGCCTCGCACAGGGCCAGCATGTGACCAGCGGCCAACACCTGGTTGCAGAGCTTCACCGCTTGGCCGCTGCCGATCGGGCCGCAGTGGCGAATGGTTTGGCCCATGAGAGCCAACCAAGGGCGCGATCGCTCAAAATCCGCCAGCTCACCCCCCACCATGATCGTCAAGGTTCCCCGCTGGGCCCCCACGTCTCCCCCGGAAACCGGCGCATCCAAAAACCCAAACCCCAGCGATCGCAAGGCGGTTCCCAGCTCGATCGCGGCCACACTCCCGATCGTGGTGAAATCCACAAACAGCGCCCCGGTTCGCGCCGCCGTTGCCGCACCGCCCGCTCCCAACAACACCTGCTGCACATCGGGCACATCGCCCAAACAGGAAAAGACTAAATCCGCCTCGGCCACCGCTGCGGCCAAGTCGGGAGCGATCGTCACGCCCGCCGCCGCCGCTTGGGCCACCGTCGGGCGATCGGGCGTGCGATTCCAGCCCCGCACCGTTGCTCCACTCCGGGCCAAGTTGGCAGCCATGGCGCTGCCCATCACGCCCAATCCCAAAAATGCAATTTCGGCCATACTGTCTACTTCTTTGTTCCTAGTTCTTTGTTCCTAGTTCCTATTCTTTACCGGTCAGGATTCTTTAGACCTCTTGCACAAATTAACCCCCTCTGATCAAGATGGGCTAATTAACGATCATTTCGTAGGTTGGGTTGAGGTACGAAACCCAACAGCAGCAAGGCTTGCAGTGATCGAGTTGGGTTTCGCAAAGCTCAACCCAACCTACGGAACAACCCAGTGTTTGAGTGTTTTTTCAGTCAATCAGGAATCTGGGAGCGGGATTTGGGATGAGGTTCTTGATTGATGCAAGAGGTCTTTTGTTCGTAAGGAGTTCGCAAGGAGATTGATGCAAGGGGGCTGTGGGTTAGTTCCGGCAACAGCATTCCGATCGCAATCCCGATCGCACCCAAAACAATTGCTAATCAGGGTTCGATCGGGGAGGGGTACGGGATAGGCGATAATTGCCCTGGCGCTTGGGTTGCGCCGTTCCCGTTGTCTCCGTTGCGCACCATGTCCTACTTCGTTTCGCCCCGCTTCACCGAGAAAGTCGCCGTCCATGTGGTCAAGAACTTCCTGAACTTGCCCCGTGTGCCCGTACCGCTGATTTTGGGCATTCACGGCAAAAAAGGCGAGGGCAAAACCTTCCAGTGCAACCTGGTCTTTGAGCAAATGGGCATCGACGCGGTGCATATTTCCGGCGGCGAATTGGAAAGCCCCGACGCGGGCGACCCGGCGCGGCTGTTGCGGTTGCGCTACCGGGAAGCCTCGGACATGGTGAAGGTGCGCGGGCGGATGTGTGTGCTGCTGATTAACGATATTGATGCGGGGGCGGGCCGGTTCGATCGCCTGACCCAATACACGGTGAACACCCAATTGGTGAACGCCACCCTGATGAACATTGCCGACAACCCCACCAACGTGCAGTTGCCCGGCAGCTACGACAGCGAGCCGGTGCGCCGGATTCCGATCATCGTTACGGGCAATGACTTTGGCACGCTCTACGCGCCCCTGATCCGCGACGGGCGGATGGACAAGTTCTATTGGGAACCGACGGCGGCGGAACGGCTGGAGGTGGTGCGCGGCATGTTTGAGGGCCTGGGTTTGGCCGATCGGGCCGTGGCCGAACTGGTGGAAACCTTCCCCAACCAGTCCGTGGACTTCTTTGGGGCCATGAAATCGCGGGTCTATGACGACCTGGTGCGGCAGTTCATCCAAGACACGGGTTTAGCGCAGGTGTCGAATCGGTTGCTGAAATCCAAGGAAGCGCTGCCCCAGTTCGCGGAACCGCAACCGACCCTGGAACAACTGAAGACGATCGGGGCGGCCCTGGTGAAGGAGCAGGATCGAATTCGGGAGCTGCACCTGGTGGCGGCCTACAATCCCCACGGCGAGGCCAATGCCGTCAGCGAAATGGTGAGCCAAAACGGCCAAGGCGAAACCAACGGGCTACAGGGTCGATCGCGCCCCTACAGCGCCACTGCCCAACCGGAGCCGATCGCCGCCGAGCCGGCCGTGGCCACCCACACCCAAACCCAGCCGATCGCCCCGGAAGCCAAACCCAGCGGCGTGCCCCGGCCCAAGCTGGAACCGGAGTTGCCGCCCTTGAGTGGCAATCCCGATTTGGAAGCGAAGTTGGAATATCGCAGCAGCCAGCGGCCGAAGTTGGTGCAGCCCTTGGGCCCGACGATTCGATCGCAGCTCGTGCCGATCGTTAACAACGGCTACCGGCTAGGGATCGAAGTGGCCGACAAGCGCCACTACAACGCGAATTCCTGGCAATGCTACGGAACGGCGGAACCGCACCAGGAAACGGAGGCGATCGGGAAGTTGGAAACCTGTTTGGCGGAAAACCTGGATTGTTATGTGCGATTGGTGGCGATCGACCCCGATCGTAAGCAACGGATCCGCGAAGTAATCGTCCAGCGCCCGCAATAGCCCGACCCCAAGCCTCGTAGGGGCGCAAGCACGACCATTTTCACGCCGTCTTCGAGTAGGGGTGGGTCTTCGAGCAGGGTTTGAACGTTCTGTTTGACGCGATCGAGCAGTTGTTGTTCGAGCGGGCTGAGGCTCGCTTGGGCCGATCGCCACTCGGGAAAAAAGTCGGCATCATCAGTCAGTTGCAACCCAAAGTCTTGTGTCAGGTTAATTAGAATTCTCCATCTAGCAAACTTTTTAAGAGTGGTAACAGTTTGGGAAGTTCAAAATTCACCACATCTTGGATGATTTCCAAATTGATAACATCATACTCATGGACGACAAAATCTCGTAGCCCAGCCATTGCTTTCCACGGTATTTCTGGATGGTTAGTGCGAAACTCCATTGATAGGCGCTTGGTCGCTTCACCAATAATCGTCAAGCGCCGAATAACTGCATCATGTTCTATCGTTCTGGCTTGGCTCCAATTGTTCGATCGAGCATAATTTTGAATGAGTTCAATCGAATCAATGATATCAAGAATAGCTTGCTGATCTCTGCTCATTGTTATGCTCTGGAGACTTTATAAATAACTTGAGCGGCGTTGAGAATCTCTTGGCGACGTAGGGGATTGCGGCTCATTTCAAGTCCCTTTTTACTAATCAAGTCAACTTTACGTTGCAGCAATGCTTCTAGTTCTGATTGCAAGTCAAAAAACTTGAAACCATAGTGTACTTCCGGGGCGCTTTGATAGAGCAAATCAATATCGCTCGGATCAGCTCCGGTAGCCCGAAAGTCTGAGCGCAATACAGACCCAAACAGCGCTAGTTCTACGATCGCCCATTTTTCACAGAACTGCGCGATCGCTTGGGGGCTGGTTTGCAAGCGTTGATAGAGTTCTGTCACCGAGAGACCAGAGGGTGGCATGGGGCGATCGAGTGGGGTGGTTGCTGTCTAGTGTATCGGGCGGGAAATGGCAGCGGCTAGACTGGGAGTGAGCAGCATTTGCGGAGGATGCCTATGTCTGTTTCACTCGCAAAATTCGGGTGGAGTGGAATGGCACGGACACTTTGATTGATGACCTGATTGAGTTGGGGCTGCGGGAGGAAGATTTTGTGCCTGCGAGTCCCCGATCGCCTCTGTCTGCGATCGCGGGTTAGGGGTTGGGAACGGGTGGATAGGGTTTGCCTTTGGCGGCGTAGTAGGCCTCAATTTGGGCGATCGGGCGCAGCATTGTGGCTTCGATGTCTTGCCGCACGTCTCGGGACAAATAACAATCGGTATTCAAACATTCTGCCAACCGCAAATTAGCATCATAGTATTTTTTTAAAACTTCTTGCTGTTGCTTAGAGAATTGCCAATCATGACCAATATTACGATGCTCAATCATTACAGCTCGCAAGGATTGAACCCATTTTTGCCCTTCGCTTTTCCACCATTCCTTTTGCTGCTCCCAAGGAAGGTCTTGTAAAGGCTTCAATTGTTTCTTTATATTGGCGATCTGACTTGTTAGTACTTGATTATCTAATTGGCATAATAAATCAAGAGATTGTTCAAGCAGAAGATCAAGAATGATTGCATTTGACTGATTGATATCAATCATTTGATTGTCATCAAAAATCTTGGCTTGTTCGAGATCAATAAAAGTATTGACAGCCTGCCATGTATTAACAGCCTGACTAAGAAGTAAATCGACAGAAATCATGAAATCACGGCCAAAATCGAGAGTGCGATCAAAAGCTCGAACAAGAGGATCTCCAATCGTAATACACAAAACAAGATTGAAATAAAAAGCAATAACTCCCTGTTGTTTATAAGATACTCGCACTGATTCTGATTTCTTAGATAGCCAGACCAAGAATGCTTGTGACGTTGAATCGCCAGCCAATAGATTATCCGCTGCTTGTTTTAAAGTGAATATTAATTGATCGCCTTGTCGAACACTGCCTGCAACTAACAATATAACTTCTTGCCAATCCTTCTTAAATAAATATTGAGTTAATATTTGCCAATTTTGACTGACAGCAATTTCTCGCGCTGCAAAGTATTCATGAAAGGTCAAATGAGAGAAGGAATAAACCCCGCGTGCTCGCTCTGTCAGCAAGCCATGTTGAGCCACAATCGAGCGTAAAATAGCTTCGCTATCTAACCGCAAAGCTTCTGGATCATCCTTGGCATCCGGCAAATTATGGATATAAGCCATGATTTGATCTTCTGCTACTCGCTGATCAAAGAAATAAGCTCCCTCTTGAAAGGTTGCCAGCGCCAATTGTGAAAGCAAATCTTCCTTACGATTAATCGACAGATTTTTGTAGACCTGATCTCGCTGAATATTTCGCTTGCCATCCCACTTTTTCAGCAGCAAATCCACGCCCTCTTCATAGAGCTTGGCTCGGTTGACTGGAAAATCACCACTCTCACCAAATACTAAGCAAAGCAAGGTCAACAATAGCGGATTGCTAGCCAGCTCCAGAATCGGACGTTCATTTTTTAAGCGGTCTAAGAATCGTTCAATTTTGGGTAAATCTTGGTGATGAGTAAACCAATTGGTGACAAATTCTTGAATTTGTTCTTCCGAAAAATCTGCTACCTCTACTTCAGTAAAGCGCTCAAAGGTGTATTCCTTGGCAGCAATTCGACAGGTAGCAAGAATATGATTTTTGGGGAAACGATCGACCCAATCCCGCATTTCCCGAATCGTTCGATCTGTGTGAGCTGCCAACACCTCATCCAGCCCATCTAACAAGACCAGCGCTCGACCATTTTTCAGACATTGATGCAAAACAGATTCGGCATCATCAATCCCACAATCTGACCACTGCCGAGATACAAAATTCAGTAAATTTGGCTCGCCTGGAAATTCTGTCCACTCTTTGAGCGTGACGAAGATAGGCACAAAATCGCCTAAAAACTCTCTATCCAAGCACGCAATTGTCAAATACTTTAGAAACGTGGTTTTACCTGCACCTGGCCGCCCTAAAACCATCAACGCCTCATGTTTAGTAACTGCTTCTAGTCCAGAGATTTTTCCTTCTCGAACTCTGCCTAAACCAAAACAACCAGGGTCTTGTGTTCTCTTCCATTTTGCTAGCATCTCCGATGAGCTGAGGCGCTGATTTGCCGTCAGCTTTTCCAGCACATTCACTTGGGTGTAAATCGTCCCCAGGGCGATCGGCTGTTCCATGTCCAGCACCCGCATCGTGCCGCACCGCCGCCGCAAATCCGCCTCCACCTGCGATCGCACCCACGCTACATCGATCGCATCCGATGCCACGTTCGGAGCAGGCGGCTCACCAGTTTCTAACTCGGCAATTTCCTGCCAATTCAGCCCCAATAGCTTACATACTTCAAGAAAAATTCTGCGATCAACCTTATGCCCATTAAACATTTTGGAGATCGTCTGGCGTTTAACACCAACCTGTTTAATTTCTCTATCACCTTTCTCGCTAGAGCTTTTACGGTACTGAATAAAATCTCCAATTGAGCTTTTGGTGTAATTACTTTTTTTCAAGGACTCGGCTAGCTTCTCGCAGCCTACCGCTGTAGCTCGTAGTGATCGTTCGTAAAAATTCATGGGGTGATCGAGTGGAGAACCACCTCTATTTTGCGAGAACCCCCGCGCGATCGGCTATGGGTCAACCGCTACAGCCCACCCGCCACCAACAAATCGCGCAAGTCATCCTGCAAACTCAGCCGCTCTGCCCAAGTCGCCAAATAGGCGCGATCGAGGCGATCGCCCTGAATTTTGACAATCCCCAAACAATCCCGCCACTGCTTTTCCGATCGGGAACTGCGCCGCCACAACAACTTCGCCAACACCACATCCTCAGCCGTGGCAATGTAGTGAACCGGAATCCCCGGCGCTTCCACCCGATACCGCCGCTCCAGCGCAGAACGCTCAAACGGAGTCTGCTGCGACAGAATCAAATCGGCATTGTCAATTCGATCGCGGTGGATGATGTTGATCGTGTGGTGCAGCGGTTCCGCCACATAAAAACCCGCCGCTTCCAGGGTTTCGGTCAGCGCCGAAAGTTGCGCCCCATCGATCGCCAACAAAATATCCAAATCCGTCGTGAACCGTGGCTCACCCCAAATAATCGCCGCCTGCCCACCAGTCACCAAATAGGGAATCGATCGCTGCTCAAACAGTTCATGCAGTTGAGCCAAAATCGCTGACTGATCTTGCTGCCAAGTCATGGGATCCCCGCCATAGGTCAACCGCTCCGAACCACCATCGCCCAACCGATCGCCCAAAATCGCCCGCGCAAATTCCTGAGCGATCGCCGCATCACTCGCCGTTGCGGACAACCGCTGCCGAGCCGCCCACAGAGCCAAACAACGCCCCTGACGCTGCAAACCACAGACCCGTTGCCAGCGCTGCTTGATCGACTGCGATCGCCACAGCTCAAACCACAGGCGATCGGCCGCCGGATGAATATCAACCGCTTGGGTTTGGTACGCCTCAGTCGATCGAGAAGGCATGAACTAAATCCTGAGAGACCGGCGATCGCGCAACGAGACTTTTGGGGAAAAGCAACTCCATTCTGCGAGCAACAAGGTGCGATCGGCTATCTTCCCCAGACAAGAGATTTAAACCCTGTCGTCAAATCGCCCAAAACCCTAATGATCTCGCTGTCCCAACCGATCAGTCGTAGGGGCGGGGTCTCCCCGCCCAGTCCCCGTGATCCTGGCGTGTTCCCAGGGGTGGACAGGTTTGTAGCGATCGCTCAGGTTAGGGTTGGGAGACCCAACCCCTACGGCGATGGAAATGACGACAGGCCCGAAACCCCTTGCCCCCAACGACCTCAACCCGCCCAGTGCGATCGCCGGAGCGATCGATGTCTTTGACAAAAATCAGACAGTCTGACAAAACCCAGATATCTTACTCAGACAGCGTTTCAGCGATTTTGGGTGATTATCAAGTCATCCCAAAAAACAGGAGCCACCTCCCATGAAACGCCCGCAAATTTATCAACAACTGCTGATCATCTCCGTTTCCTTCACCGTCCTCTGTGGTGGAGCAGCCACCCACCTCGCCAGCCAGCCCAAAATCACGCCCCAACAAGCTGAACTCTTCCAAACCTTCAAGAGCCTCTTTGAAAAAGGCGTGCTCGGCATTGGCGGCCTCGTCGTCGGCAAAATGGCCGGCTGCTTCCCCGACACCCCATCCGACGACAACGCAGATCAAGACCACAACACCGATCAATAGAATCGCGGCCCCGCGCGACTTGCGGATCTCCGGCCAACGCACCGGCTCGTGATATCATCGAAAGTCGCGCTTTCTAACACCTAGACAGGCGCAAAATTTGTTGAACCTATTTATATGGACTGCCAAGCCAGACAGCAGTTGGGTGCAGCCGTGAACCGTTCCCGTGCGATCGCCCCCGCTCCCGTTTGGTCAACGCTTAGTCCGCCAATCGCCCACTCGGAGCTAGCCCAACCATGACCAAGCGTACTCTTGAAGGAACCAATCGCAAGCGCAAGCGTGTTTCCGGCTTCCGTGCCCGGATGCGGACTAAGAACGGTCGCCGCGTGCTGAATGCTCGTCGCCGTCGCGGTCGCGCTCGGTTGGCGGTTTAAGGATTGCTCACCGGCAGTCCGCTCCAGGGTGGTTGAGCGATCGCCCCTACACCCAAACGTGCATGGCCTTACCCCAAGCCTACCGACTTCGACACCGCCATGACTTTGACCGAGTGTATCGGCAAGGTAAACGGTATCGCAGCAAGCACCTAACCCTTTGGGTCTACCGGCCATCGGCAAGCCCCGCGATCGCCCCCAGCGAGCCATCGGCGGCCGTTGCCCCCACGCTGCCCACCCTGGCCCCGGCTCCGAAAGTTGGCATCAGCATCAGCCGCAAAGTTGATAAACGCGCCGTTGTGCGCAATCGGCTGCGGCGACAAATTCACGGTATTTTGTGCCAGCACTTGCCGACCATGCCCCTCGGTTGGCTGGCGGTGATTAGTGTGCGTCCAGCCATGCCCCTGTGTCAGTACCCCCAAATTCTGCAAGAATTGGAGCAGTTGCTGACCGCCGCCAAGTTGGATTTGGAGCAAGCCAGCGTTTAGACTGTTGTGTTTGCGCTGTTGATTTTGCGCGATTCATCAGGGGCGGCGATCGCCCAATTCGCCCCATTTGGCCCGCACTGAACCTTACGAGCACTGGACTATGGGTATCAAGGAAGATGTTTACTATGAGGGCGGCCCCCACCGTGGCGATTTGATCGTCAATTTGCTGTTGGGTCTAACCGTGATTTGCCTGCCCTTAACCATCGGCTCGATCGTGCGGGCCCTTTGGTTGCGCTATCGCATCACCAGCCGCCGCATTTCAATCACCAGCGGTTGGCAAGGGCGCGATCGCTCCGATGTGATTTATCCCGAAATTCGCGCCGTTGTGGCCGTGCCCCGGGGTTGGGGTGCTTGGGGCGATATGGTGCTGACCCTCAAGGATGGTAGCCGCCTGGAAATGCGATCGGTTCCCAACTTCCGAGCCGTCGCCGACTACATCAACGAGCGGATCGGCGCAGCGGCCCAAACCGCCACCAGCAACCGCTAAACCGCCCGATCGCCCCCTCGCTGCTCATGTTCAACCCTCCTGCTTGCACGGCCTTGCGGCTTTCAGCGGAGGGTTCATCAATAGTGATTGATTTTTTGAAGGCTGCGATTAATCTGCAAAAGGCGGCCAGTCCGGTCGTGTCAGTCTGTGGAGCGGATGAAGCCGACTTCACCGCGATGAAGCAGGAAGTTTCCTGATTGCTGTATTTGCTAGTCAATTGCAGCAATTGTTAGTGAATTAGTGACGGTTACGTGTTGATTGGGCTGTGACGAATGGGGCGGCATCGGCGGCCCACAGCCAGGGCGGTAGTCCCCACTTGATAACCACCCCCCAAGGGCCCCCACTTTGCATAAGCTGAAATCACATCTTTGGGCTAGGGTAGCTCTGGTTCATGGGGTGAGCGTTCGGCTCGATCGAGTCACCCTCAGCCAGCCGCGCCGTTTTGCCTCCGTTTAACGAATCGTTGACCGCCCGTTGACGGTTTTTTGATAACTTTTAACAACTCGATCGCACAACCGACGCAACGCGCATGGATTTCGGAGTTGGATTTCTCTCAAACAACGTCATGCTGCCGATCCTGGATTTTTTCTATGGAATCGTGCCCAGCTATGGCCTCGCCATCATCGCCCTGACGCTGGTGGTGCGCTTTGCCCTCTATCCGATCAGCGCTGGCTCCATCCGCAGTATGCGGCGGATGAAAATCACCCAGCCGATCATGCAGAAAAAGATCAAGGACATTCAAGAGCGCTACAAAAACGATCCCGCAAAACAACAGGAAGAACTCAGCGCCGTTTACAAGGAATTTGGGAACCCCCTGGCCGGCTGTTTCCCAATCCTGGTGCAAATGCCTGTGCTGATTGCCCTGTTCACCACTCTGCGTGGCTCACCGTTTGCGGATGTGCCCTACTCCGTGAATCTGCAAATTTTGCCCCAGGAGCAAATTGAGCGGGTGCAGCCGGAAGCGTTTGCCACCCCGCCCAAGAACATCTACATTTCCGACAGCACCCACTATCCCGTGGTTGGGTTGCTGCCCGGTGGCACGCGCCTGGCCGTGGGTGACACTACCAAGCTGGAGTTCCAAACGCCCGAAGGCAAAACCCTGAACACCCTGGCCACAGAAGCCGGTGGGGACATTGATCTCTCGCCCAAGTGGCAGGTGATGAAGGGAGCCGAGCGGGTGCAGTTGGGCCCCAACGGTGAAATTACGGCGCTGCAACCGGGGGATGTGACCCTGCAAGGGACGATTCCCGGCCTGGCGGCGAGCAAGGGCTTCCTGTTCATCAGTGCGCTGGGCCATGTGGGCGCAGTGGACGATGAGGGGATCCACTGGGATATTGTGGCGATGGTGCTGCTGTTTGGTCTGAGCCTTTATGTCAGCCAATCGATTTCCAGCCAAGGGGCAACGGACAACCCGCAACAGGCGGCGGCCAATAAGCTAACGCCGATTATCTTTTCGGGGATGTTTCTGTTTTTCCCCCTGCCGGCTGGGGTGCTGATGTACATGGTGGTGGCGAACCTGTTCCAAACGGCCCAAGCGTTCATTTTGTCTCGGGAACCGCTGCCGGAGAATATCCAAAAGATGGCGGAAGCTCAGGGCATTGTGGATGTGAAGGCGGTGGCGGTGGATGGCGCGACGGGCCGACTGCCGTTTGAACCCAAGAGCGCTAAGGCCAGCAGCCCAGCGAAGAATCAGCCGAGCAAGGGCCCAGGCAACAAACCCAGCACGAACAACAACAAGCAAAAGGGCAAGTCGTGATGAGTGATCCGGGCGATCGGGGACGAATTTGGCTGGAGGGGCTGCTGGCGCGCTTGGGTTTGCCGACCCAGGTGCAAGCCCAGCACGACCCGATCGATAATGCGCTGAACTATTGGCTCACGATCGATGGTTCGCCCTGGTCTCCGGAGCAAATCACCAGCGTGGTGGGTGAAGCGGGGGTGACCCTGGATGCGATGCAGTATTTGGCGAATATGCTGCTGAATGTGGGGGTCGATCGGGATGACCATTGCGGTTACACGATCGAACTCAACGGCTACCGGGCCCAGCAACGGGCCGAGCTGGAGTCAGTGGCGGCCAATGCGGTGTCGCAGGTTCGTGAAACGGGGGAGTCGGTGGCGATCGACTCACTCTCCTCATCCCAACGCAAACAGCTCCACGCCATGCTCGCGGCCTACAGCGACATCGCCACCCACAGCGAAGGCCAAGAACCCCACCGCCGGTTGGTGGTGGCCCTGAAGTCAACCGAAGCCTAGCTTGACCCGCGCCGCTGGGCCTTGGGGGTTCGGCGGTTTGGGTTGGGCTGGCCTATTCGGGAATGGCCCTCAGTCTGCTGCCATTCCCGATCGCACCCATCTTTACCCTCCCCGCTGCGGAGTTCCTACCGTGGATTCGGTCTATATTCCCCACATCCTGAAGGCCACCAATCGGACGATCGGTTGGGAATTCAAGGATTTTCTGCCAGGCTTGGAAACCCTCACCCCCGTGCGCGGCAAGTTGCGCGTGGTTCACCGGGGCAATTTCCTGGAGGTGTCGGCCCAGGCGGAAGGAATTGTGACTCTCACTTGCGATCGCTGCCTTTGTCAATACAATCAGCGGCTGGTGGTCGATACCCAAGAGCCGATTTGGTTGGATGAGGCGGCGGAGTCCAAAGATTTACCCCTAGAACGGGAGATCAGCGCTGAGGATTTGCAAGAATCCTTGTCGCCAACGGGTTATTTTTATCCCGAAGATTGGCTCTATCAGCAGTTTTGTCTTGAACTGCCAGCCCAGCAGCTTTGTAGCGAAGACTGCCAAGGAATTTTGGAGCCGGAAGACGCTGCGGAAACGCAACCGGCGATCGATACCCGTTGGTCGGCCCTGGCTTCCCTGAAGAACCAGCTCGATCGCTAAGGTGCAATTTTGTGACGGGTCTGGGCCCTGGCTGGCCTTGTGGCTAGCAATCTTGTGGCGAGTAATCTTGTGGCTCGTGGCCTAGCGGACTTGGCAACGGGGCGGCATTTCCATCAGCGTCAAGGGTTCCAGCGGCGGATGGCCCACCCATTGGCGTTGAATCTCGCAATGATGCACCTGAAGAGCTGGGTTCGATCGCCCCTGAGCATTCACCTTGAGCTGAATTTGATAATCCGAGGGCAAATTGCGAGCAAAGGGTTTATTCACCAGTACCTGTGTCCAGCGTAAGGGCGTTAGCTCCGGGGGCGATCGATGCTCGCCCATCACCCAAGCCATGTCCGTATTGCCGCTGGTGTAGATGCGGTACTGCTGATTGAGCTTGGGCGACACCAGCGCACCCATCCGGGCTTGTAGTTCTGCGCCGTCGCGGGCAAACCGCCCATGCTCCTGATAAAACACCTGCTGGGCCCGCACCACTGATCCCACGGTGGGCTGCAAGGGAGAGCCACAGGCACAGGCCGGTGGCGAGGCCACCCAAACCAGACCACCCGCCAGCACCGTGCTCACCACCAGAGCGCTGGTCAGCCAAGGGGAAACCCGCCAAGCGAAGAATGGGTGCTGCTGGCTGGGTGTTATGGGGCGATCGGGTGCTGGTGGCTTGTCATTGGGCTGGTCGTCACGGCTTGCACCAAAATCCGTCTCAAAATCAGAACTTTGAAGATCAGAACTTTGATGCTGTTTCATACAGGTGCTTTTGAAGTGGGCTAAGGCGGCGGGGTCATGCCAGCGGGCCGGCGGCGCATGAACTAGCGTAACTTTTGCTTAATGAATGTCACAAGCTGGGTTAACTGCTTCTTCAGTTGATCCACTTCCGCTTGCAAGGTCGCCACTTTTTGCTCCAGGGCCTGGATTTCAGCGGCGGAAGCACCCGGCGCAGCCACGGGTGCGGCGGCCGGTGCAGCCACGGGCGGCGGGGCCACGGCCGGAATCCGCGAGGCAATTCGCATTGCTTCTTTGATGGATTCGATTAGCTCTTTCTTTTCAAAGGGCTTTTCGATGAAGGCAAATCGCTCGAAGGGTT
Organism: Limnothrix redekei LRLZ20PSL1; assembly: GCF_043235035.1. Lineage (NCBI taxonomy): Bacteria > Bacillati > Cyanobacteriota > Cyanophyceae > Pseudanabaenales > Pseudanabaenaceae > Limnothrix > Limnothrix redekei. The sequence goes on from NZ_JAZAQF010000028.1 coordinate 72,072, forward strand.
CCGAAATTTTTTCGGTCACTTCTTCCTTGCGCCCCGACATCACCAGCAGCGGAATCGCTTGCAGGTGGGGTTGGGTTTGAATTTCTTGATAGACTTCCCAGCCGCTCTTTTTGGGCAACAGGAAATCCAACATGATCAAGTTTGGATGTTCTTGCTGAATGAGCTGTAGCCCTTCGAGTCCGTCTTTGGCTTCGAGAACCTCAAAGTTTCCGGCTGGCAACATTTCTTTGACGCGCTGCCGAATCACTTTGCTGTCATCGATGACGAGGATTTTGTGTGTTGCCACGACTTTCTCCTTAGGCTTGCGTGCAGACGATTCGGGAGTGATAGGGGCGATCGCCCTTCAAGGGGGCGGCGCGCTGCATGAAAAGTTAGGAAGCGATCGCTCAAGACCGCATTCAGCCGCTATCGGGGCCGAAAACAGGCTGGCAATGGGTACCCCTGCTTAAGATACGAGCGATCGGGACTCTCGGGTAGTCTCCAGGGGAAATATCTGGAAAAATCTTTCCGAAAACTCCCGAAGACCGTTTCAAGTCCTGGGGTTGAGTCCGCCAGGGATTTTCAGCGATGTTTCCAGGTCACTGGATCAACAGCCAAGGCCCTTGGGCATCTGCGATTCCAGTATATGGCGATCGTCCCGAGGTTTGAAAAGCCCCACCACTGGTGTGATGAGTTTTCCGATCGCGAGTGTTGTTTGTCCCAAGGTTGTCCCCACGCACGATCGCCCAGCACTGCCCCCCAAATCCCCCAAAAATCGCCCCAAAACGGAGCCTCGTGATTTTCCCCAAAATTCTCCTAAAAATTTCCCCAAAAATCGGCCAGAAAATCGCTCCGCAATTCTTACGCCACAATAGGGGAAATTCATCTGCAAAATCCATTTGCCGCCTGTGTCGCCGTCCTCTTCTTCCAGTGCCGCTAGTGCCCCCAGTTCCGCTGTGCCCGAAGGGTTGCCCACCTGGCTGAAACCACGCTTGGGCCGGGCCAGTGAGTTAGCCGAAGTTCAGCGCATCATCAAGCAGCGGCAAATTCACACCATTTGCGAGGAGGGCCGCTGCCCCAATCGCGGCGAGTGCTATGCCAATCGAACCGCCACATTTTTGTTGATGGGGCCCGTTTGTACCCGATCGTGCGGCTTTTGCCAGGTGGACAAGGGCCATGCGCCAATGCCGATCGACCCGGAAGAACCCCGCAAGGTGGCGGAATCGGTGGCGCTGTTGGGGTTGCGCTATGTGGTGCTGACTTCGGTGGCGCGGGATGATTTGCCCGATGGGGGGGTGAATGTGTTTGCACAGACGATCGCCGCCATTCGATCGCAATCCCCTGGCACGGAAATTGAAGTGTTGACCCCGGATTTTTGGGGCGGCCAGCCCGACCCCCAGGCCAAGCAGCGATCGCGGGTGGAAGCGGTGGCGGCCCTGCGGCCCGCTTGCTATAACCACAACCTGGAAACGGTGGAGCGGCTGCAAGGGCCCGTGCGGCGTGGTGCTAAGTATTACCGATCGCTGGATGTGTTGCGCTGGGTGAAGGAATTGGATCCCACCATTCCCACTAAGTCCGGGCTGATGTTGGGCCATGGGGAAACGGAAGCGGAAATTTTGCAAGCCCTGCAAGACTTGCGATCGGTGAACTGCGATCGGCTGACCTTGGGCCAATACCTACGCCCGTCCCTAGACCATTTACCCGTTCAAAAATATTGGACACCGGCAGAGTTTGACCGCCTGGGAGTGCTGGCCCGCGAGCTGGGATTTACCCAGGTGCGATCGGGGCCCTTGGTGCGCAGTTCCTACCATGCGGGGGAGGCGGATTGAGCTGAATGGTTGCCCATGATTGCCCATCGTTGCCCCAATCATTGCCCATCGGTCGGTCTCGCCTGGTCACTGCCTTATAGGCTCAAGGGTCGATCGCCGTCGGTGAAATAGACTCGATCGACCGGCCAAAGTCGATTGCGCGTGAGGGTCGCCTGCAAACTGCCAAACAGGGTTAACTGTTCGCAACTGGACAGGGATTGGAACTTGCGGCGGCCATCGGGATTCAGGCGCAGGTCAATGGTGACGGCTCGCTTGGCCGTATCCAAGCTGATGCGATAGTGCCGCAGGTCAAAGGCCGGATCGGGTTTGTCGCCGGTTGCTTCAATCAACAGCCGCCCCACGGCCGCTTCCAAGGGCCGATCGCGCGGGACTTTCACCGACTGGGCCACCAAGCCTTTGCAAGCACCGTCCGGCTTATACAGATCCACCGAAACCGTGTCGGGCAGCGGATCCGAATCAATTGCCGCTGCCTGGGCGGAAGGGTCGCCGGTCAAATTACAGCCCGCCAACCCCGGAACCGTGGCCAGGGCCAGCAGCGCCAAGGCCAAAGGAGCGCGGCGAGGGGTTGCGGGTCGCGAAGCCTGAGAAAACCTGGGGCGATCGAACATCATGGCGAAAATTCCAACGAGGAGTAGTGCTGAAGGGGGCTGAAAAGAAGGTGACTCAATCTTGCCGGTTTGGGTCAGCCAGCGTCTCCGAACTGGAAAGCTTTCTGAATTGGGTCTGAATGGGGTTTGAATGGGGGCCAGATCCCTGATTGGCTCGTGGCTGGGTCGGCGCGGGGTCGGTGGCTGAAGGGGGTGCTGGGTTGGGCGGTTAGGTATTGAGTGTTGATTGGGTGCTGAATCGATGTTTGATTGGGTGTTTGGCCGGTGCTTGATCGGTTCTTCAGAGGCGCGATCGCCCAATCCGCATAAACTGCCGTATAAACCGCCGTGCAAACCCCTGCGTAAACCATTGATCGGCCCCTGATTCGATCGCCCAGTCAAATCCCCTCCGTCAGCGCACCCGTTTGCGCTGCATTTGCGCTTCAATGGATTGCTGGCCCGCATTTCCCCTCGCCCCATGACCACTGCAAGCTGGACGCACCGCCACGTCTTATCGTTGGCGGAGTTCTCGCGCGAAGACTACGACACCGTGTTGACCACCGCCGCTAGTTTTCGCGAGGTGTTGTCCCGTCGCACCAAAAAAGTGCCCACCCTTCAGGGGCAAGTGGTCACCAACCTGTTTTTTGAACCCTCGACCCGCACCCGCAGCAGTTTCGAGCTGGCGGCCAAGCGCCTGTCAGCGGATATTCTCAACTTTGCGCCGGGATCATCTTCGCTCACCAAGGGAGAGACGATCCTAGACACAGCCAAAACCTATTTGGCCATGGGTACGGACATTATGGTGATCCGGCACAAGCAGGCCGGCGTGCCCCAGTCGATCGCGGCGGAGATGGATCGGCTGCAGTCCGGGGTGAGTGTGCTAAACGCGGGGGACGGCCAACACGAACACCCTTCTCAGGGATTGTTGGATCTGTTCTCCATCTGCCAGGTGTTGAATCCCCAAAAACCGTCGATCGGGGACTTGCGGGGCAAAAAGGTGGTGATCGTGGGCGATATTTTGCACTCACGGGTGGCTCGATCGAATCTGTGGAGCCTGACGGCCGCCGGGGCGGCAGTGCATTTGGCCGGGCCGCCAACCCTGCTACCTCGGGAATTTGCCCAATTTTTGCCGCCAACGGCCGACCGATCGCCCCTTCAAATTCATTGGCAACTGGAGCCGGCCTTGGCCGATGCGGACTTTGTAATGACTTTGCGGTTGCAACAGGAACGGATGAGCCAACATCTGCTGCCCAGCTTGCGGGAATATCACCAACGCTATGGCATTACGCGCGATCGACTGCGGCTCTGTCAGCCCCAAGTGCGGGTGTTGCACCCGGGCCCCACGAATCGCGGCGTGGAGCTGGCTTCCGATGTGATGGATGACCCGGCCCTGAGCTTGGTTCCGGATCAGGTGACCAGCGGCATTGCGGTGCGCATGGCGTTGCTTTACCTGATTGGGGGCGGCAAAGGCTAACTCGTTAACTTATTCTCCAGTCAAGCATCCGGGGGTGAGTTCGCCACCGTTTAACGAAATGCCGGTTTATTGGTTTTGGGGTGAGGATGATTTTGCGATGCAGCGGGCGATCGACCCGTTGCGATCGCGTGTGGATGCGGCTTGGGAAAGCTTTAATTTTGAAAAAATCCCGCCCGATCGCGAGGATGGCCTGTTGGCAGCTCTGGCCCAGGCGGTGACTCCTCCCTTTGGTGCGGGCGATCGGCTGGTGTGGCTGGCGGACACGGCCTTGGCCCAGCGCTGTCCCGACGATTGGTTGCGAGAGCTGGAACGCACCCTGCCCCAAATTCCCGACAATGCCATTTTGCTGCTCACCTCCCGCCAAAAGCCCGACGGCCGCCTCAAGTCCACCAAATTGCTCCAGAAGGCCAAAAACACCGAAATTCAGGAATTTTCCCCGATTCCTCCCTGGAAAACGGAGGAGCTGTTGCAACAGGTGAAACGGGCCGCCCAAGCGATGAAAGTGAAAATTAAACCCGAAGCGGCGGAACTGTTGGTGAATGCGGTGGGCAACAACACGCGCCAACTCTATAGCGAGCTGGAAAAGCTGCAATTATTTGTGGGCGATCGCCCGATCGCCAAGGAAGATATTCACCACCTAGTTTCCGTTTCCACCCAAAGCAGTTTGGAGCTGGCGAAGGCCATTTCCCTGGGGCAAATTTCCCAAGCTTTGAAGCTAATTGCGGATTTGATCGCGCGGAATGAAAATCCTTTGCGAATTCATGCTTCTCTGGTCACCCAGTTTCGGCTGTGGCTGTGGGTGAAGCTGATGCTCGATCGGGGCGAGCGGGATGATTTGGTGATTGCCAAGGCGGCAGATTTGGGCAACCCCAAGCGACTTTTTTTCATTAAGAAAGAAGTGCAACCTATGGGACTCAAAGCACTTCAAAAAAGCCTCCAACTTCTCTTGGAGCAGGAAACCCTCCTGAAGCGGGGCAGTGACCCGATCGAAACGCTACAATCTAAGGCGATTGAACTCTGTTTGCTGTTCCAAAAAAACTAGGCAGCAGAATCATTGTCTTTAAAAAAAGCAATGGCTCGAATAGGATCAGAATTTCAAAAAGATAATCGGCAAATGATCGACTAATTGATCGGCTAATTGATCAAATCCTTGCTGATTTTAGCTTCAACCCCCCAGAAATTTGCGACAATAGGTATAGGACAAAGAATCAGACAAAGATTAATTGCCCCCCGATTTGCAGCACCAAAATTTCAGGCAGAGAATACCAGTGGCTCCATCCCCCATTCGAGTGCTGTTGGTTGAAGATTCCGAAATTGCCATCCGGCTCCTGCGGCGGGCGATCGAGAGTACCGGTGCGCTGCAAGTGGTGGGCACGGCCCGCACGGGGCTGGAGGGGCTGGAACTGCTGGAAACGACCTATCCCGATGTGATTTGCACGGATTTGCACATGCCGCGCATGAATGGGCTGGAATTTACCCGCGAAGTGATGGGGCGATCGCCCCGGCCCATTTTAGTGATCAGCAACTCCGTTCGCGAAAACGATCGACGCACGGTGTTTGAGTTGCTGGAGGCGGGGGCAGTGGATGTGTTTCCCAAGCCGGTGATGAGTTCGCCGGAGCAATATACCCAAGTGGCAACCCAGTTAATTGCCAAAATTCGGGTGCTGGCGGGGGTGAAGGTTTTCAAGCTGCGGCGGTCGCTATCCCCCTCGCCGTCGCCCATGATTGCTCTGCCGTCGGCGCTGGCGCGAGGGCCGGTGATCGAACGGGCGATCGGGGCGATCGGCGCTTCCACGGGCGGCCCCCAGGCCCTGCGGGAGATTTTGAGCCAATTACCATCGCGGTTTCCCCTGCCGCTGGTTTGCGTGCAACATATCAGCACGGGCTTCTTGCGGGGATTGCTGGATTGGCTCAGCCTCAATTGCGCGCTGTCGATGCAAATTGCCCAGGCGGGCCAAATCCCGCAGCCGGGCGTGATTTACTTTCCGCCGGAAGGTCACCAATTGGAGTTTGATCTCCAAGGGCGGTTTGTCACCTTTCGCACGGAGCCGGTGGATGGCCATTGCCCCTCGGTGACGGCCACCTTTCGTTCCATGGCTCGGGTCTTTGGCAAACGGGCGATCGGGATTTTACTGACTGGCATGGGCAACGACGGCGCAAAGGGCCTGCTGGAACTGTCCCAAGCGGGCGGCTGGACGATCGCCCAAGATGAGGCCAGTTCCGTGGTGTTTGGGATGCCCCGAGCGGCGATCGAGCTGGGCGCGGCCAAACAGGTGCTTCCCCTCAGCTCGATCGCCCTGCATTTAGTGGAACGCAGCGGCAGCCTGGCTCGTTCCGGCTGATTACTTTTGGAGGCACTCGCGCCCGGGAACCCGATACGCCACAATGGAGAGCGCATCATCCATCGGTTCGATCGGGTTCTCCTGCCATGTCTTTTGTTGGTCTCCACATCCACAGCGATTACAGCCTGCTCGATGGGGCGAGTCAACTGCCCGCCTTGATCGATCGGGCCATGGAATTGGGAATGCCCGCGATCGCCCTGACGGATCACGGAGTCATGTATGGGGCGATCGAACTGCTGAAAGTTTGTCGCGGCAAACCCATTCGCCCAATCATTGGCAACGAAATGTATGTCATCAATGGCAGCCTTGATGACAAACGAAAATTACCGAAATATCACCAAGTTGTCCTGGCGAAAAATAAACAGGGCTATAAAAACCTCGTTAAATTAACCACCGTTTCCAACCTGCAAGGGGTGCGCGGAAAAGGTATTTTTGCTCGTCCTTGTATTAATAAAGAATTACTAGAAACTCATCGCGAAGGCCTAATTGTCACCAGTGCTTGCTTAGGGGGCGAGATTCCCCAAGCCATTTTGGCTGGGCGCTTTGACGTGGCGGAACGAGTTGCCCAATGGTACAAAGAAATTTTTGCCGATGATTTTTATTTAGAACTGCAAGATCACGGCTCCCAGGAAGATCGGGTGGTGAATGTGGCCCTGGTTCGGCTGGCGCGCCAATTCGATATTCAACTAATTGCCACCAACGACTCCCACTTCATTTCCTGTTTTGATGTGGAAGCCCACGATGCATTGCTCTGCATCCAAACCGGCAAACTAATTACAGAAGATAAACGACTGCGCTACAGCGGCACGGAATATCTGAAATCGGCCGAAGAAATGGCCCAACTGTTCCGCGATCACCTCACCGATGATGTGATTCAAGAGGCCATTAACAATACCCTCAAGGTGTCTGAAAAAATTGAAGATTACAACATTTTGGGCCAACCCCGGATTCCTGACTTTCCGGTTCCCCCCGGTCACACCGCTGATACTTACGTGGAAGAAGTGGCTTGGCAAGGCCTTTGTCAACGCTTGGGCTTGGCCTCTCGACAGGAATTGATCGATCGTCATCCTGAATATACAGAACGCCAAACCTACGAACTAGAAATGTTGCAACGCATGGGCTTTTCGGCCTATTTCCTCGTGGTTTGGGACTACATCAAATTCGCTCGCGATCACAACATTCCCGTGGGCCCCGGTCGGGGCAGTGCCGCCGGTTCCCTAGTTGCCTATAGCCTCGGAATTACCAACATTGACCCAGTACACCATGGCTTGCTGTTTGAGCGATTCTTGAACCCAGAACGGAAATCCATGCCCGATGTGGATACGGATTTCTGCATTGAAAAACGAGATCAAGTAATTGATTACGTCACCCAAAAATATGGAACCGATCGGGTGGCGCAAATCATTACTTTCAACCGGATGACCTCGAAAGCCGTGTTGAAGGATGTGGCGCGGGTGCTGGATATTCCCTATGGGGAAGCCGATCGAATGGCGAAAATGATTCCCGTTTCGCGGGGCAAGCCAGCCAAGTTGAAAGTGATGGTTTCCAATGAAACGCCTGCCCCCGAATTTAAGGAAAAATACGACAAAGATGAGCAGGTTCCCGGCGCGCTACCGGGGGTGACCTATCGCCGCTGGCTAGATATGGCGATGCGGATTGAAGGTACAAACAAAACCTTTGGGGTTCATGCGGCTGGTGTGGTCATTTCCGCAGATCCCCTGGATGAAATTGTGCCGCTGCAACGCAACAATGATGGCTCAGTGATCACTCAATATTACATGGAAGATATTGAGGCCGTTGGATTGCTAAAGATGGACTTTTTAGGTTTGAAAAACCTAACGATGATCCAAAAAACCATTGACCTCATTGAGCGTACCAGTGGCAAAACCATTGATATTGACAGCGTGCCGGAAGATGATCCCAATGCTTACAAACTGCTAGCAAGTGGTGACTTGGAAGGGATCTTCCAGTTGGAATCTTCTGGAATGCGCCAGGTGGTGCGAGATTTGAAACCGTCCAACTTGGCTGATATTTCTTCAATTTTGGCGCTCTATCGGCCAGGCCCTCTCGATGCTGGTCTGATTCCACAGTTTATTAACCGAAAACATGGTCGAGAGGCGATCGCCTACGACCACGAAATGTTGGAACCCATTTTGAACGAAACCTACGGGGTTTTGGTGTTCCAAGAACAGATCATGAAGGTGGCCCAAGAGTTGGGGGGCTACACCTTGGGTGAAGCGGATCTGCTGCGACGGGCCATGGGGAAAAAGAAAAAGGAGGAAATGGAAAAACACCAAAGCATTTTTGTCGATGGGGCCGCACGCAATGGCATCAAGAGCAAAATTGCCGAAAGTTTGTTTGACCAGATGGTGAAGTTTGCGGAATATTGCTTTAACAAATCCCACTCGGCAGCCTATGGCTATGTGACCTACCAAACGGCTTATTTGAAAGCCAATTACCCCGTTGAATATATGGCGGCGTTGCTGACTTCCAACAGCGACGATCGGGATAAGGTGCAAATGTATATTGCCAGTTGTTTGCGCCTGGGAATTGATGTGGAGCCGCCGGATATTAATCGATCGGATGTGGACTTCACGCCGCTCAAGGATGCGTCAGGAAAACGGGGCAAAATTCTGTTTGGCTTAGGCGCAGTTCGGAATTTGGGACTAGGGGCGATCGAGTGTTTATTGCAGGCGCGATCGGAAGGTGGCCCCTTTAAATCCTTGGCTGATTTGTGCGATCGAATTGACTTGCGATCGGTCAACCGGCGGGCCTTGGAAGCATTGGTGCAGTGCGGTGCATTGGACTGTTTGCAGGCTAATCGCCGTCAATCGATTGCTGATTTGGAGTTAATTATCGACTGGGCCCATAGCCGGGCCAAGGATCGAGCCAGCGGCCAGGGCAATCTGTTTGATTTAGCCATGGGACTGGAATCCACAAGTCATGTCAAAACGCCGGACAATGTGTTGGACTTGGCTCCCAAAGCGCAACCAATGGAAGATTATCCCAAACAGGAACGGTTGAACTTGGAGAAGGAATTACTCGGATTTTATATTTCCGATCATCCCTTGAAGGATATTCAAAAACCCTCGCGATTATTGGCTCCCATGAACCTGTCGGAACTGGGCGAGCGACCCGATGACAAGGCAACGGTCAGCGCCATTGTGATGTTGAATTCCGTGAAGCCGGTGGTGACTAAAAAGGGCGATCGAATGGCCATTGTGCAAATTGAAGATCTGACGGCTCAGGCGGAGGCGATTGTGTTTCCCCGAGCCTATGAGCGAATTCACCCACTAATTCAGCCCGATCGACAGTTGATGATTTGGGGCAAGGTCGATCGCCGTGATGATCAACCCCAATTCATCATTGAAGATGCGGAACCTGTTGATCAAATTCAATTGTTAACGATCGAAATTTCTGCTGACTTGGCCGGCAATATTGAACAACAACATCAGTTACGAACCTTGCTGCTGAATTGGGCGGGGGATGATGCTAAAACGCCCGTGATTGCTATCGTGCGCGGGGAGGATGGCCGCCGTGAATTGGTGCGGTTTGGCCCCCAATTCCGGGTACGCGATCCGGGAGCCGTCACCCACGCGCTTTCCAATGCGGGATTCGCTGCCCGATCGATGGCCTTGGTCAGTGCATCCTAGGGTTGAGAGGGTTTTATAAAATGCGAATTTTGGTGGCGATTCCGCACTTTTTTCGTCCTGATGCTGATGGGAAATATGGTTCCGCCAGGCGCGATCCCCGGCCGCGAATTGCTGCCCTCAGCCAGGGAATTCAGGCACTGCATAGCCTTTTCAGTGCTCGCCAAATTGCCTTCCAAGATCAGCCCCAACAGGGACTACAAATTCAGCAGGTGAACCAATGGACAAGTTGTGAACTAAATATTCTGCTTTGTACAACGGGCGATCGCCATTTGTTGTCACAATTGCCCGTCAGTCGCCATCTTTTTCAGCATATTGCCCTGGATTGTCCCGATCGGGAGTTGGGGTTTTATTGCCAGCGAGTTTTGGGCGATCGGCTCTCGGAAAATTATGACTATTATTGCTATTTGGAAGATGATTTAACCATTCGTGATCCCTTATTTTTTCTGAAACAACAATGGTTTCAGTCACTCCTAGGCGAGACCGCCATCTTGCAGCCCCATCGTTTTGAATGGTCAAATCCATGGATCAACAATTCTTTGGCAACTGGTTCTTCGACAACCGATGAAGTCGGTGAATGCTCTGACTCATCTACCTCGCACTTGGTCAGCTCAATCAATCCTGATTTACTAAGCAGCAATCACCCAGAAAGCCGTCGTTCAGCGAACTATCACAAGGTCTATGTTGATCCAGATTTTGAAAGCAAAACTGGCCAAAATCCGGGATTTGCCCACCATTTCACTGAGCAGCGCGTTTTGGTCGGCCAGTTTCTCGGTCAACCGATCCAATTCCAACGAGCGGGAAATCCCCATGCGGGTTGCTTTTTTCTGACCCGATCGCAAATGTCCCTTTGGGCTTCGGCAGTGGACTTTGGGCAACCCAGTAGTCAGTTTATTGGCCCCTTGGAAAGTGCTGCTTCCCTCCATCTCATGCGCTATTTTCGGGTCTATAAACCGGCACTATTATGGGCCAACTTTCTAGAAATTGAACATTGGGGACAGTACAATAGCCAAGACTTGCTGAATAACCTGCACTTAGTGCAATTTCAGCCCAAAGTGGTTTCCTATGCAGCCAACAATTTCCCTAACGGATGATTTGATGGCTTGCTTCACGAATTCAGTACCAAAATTTGCTCAACAAATTCAGCACCAAACTAACTGCTTACTGAGCCTTAAAACCATCCAGTGCCAACAAGATAAACTGGGTTACTTGGGCTTCTCGAAAATTATTATCACTCACCAAAATGATGCTTTGGCGACCGTCCGGTAATTGGGGGCCAAGGGCCAATCCTTCCAAGTTATCGATCGGGATGCCCAGGGTTTTAAAGTCCAGCAGTAGTTTTTTATAAGCGGGTTTCACATCGGGCAAAGCCCCCCGCAAATTGGCATAGCTGGAAGTGTCTGTGGCGGTTCCTAATTCCACCTGAAAGAGTTTGGCTCCAAAGCCTTCTAGGGGGTCAAAGGTGCGCTCTAAACTGAGGAAATGGCCGCCCTGATCGAGGGGCATCAAATCCACCAAACCGTTACTAATGGCGGTGCTGCTGGCCGGATCCATTTCGTACAAATGCTCAGAAATGGGAAATGGTGGCCCATCGCCCAAACTGAAATGTAAAATGCGCGATCGGGGCGGAATCGTGGGGCGATCGCCCTCGGTTTTCTCGGGTTTCGGCTCCAAATCTTGGGCCAGGTTTTCTTCGGTGGCTGTGAACGCCCGAAACGGCTCCACAGGGGAGGGATTCGCTCCCACGGGCACAATTCCCAGCGCCTCAAAACCCAAATTATCGCGAATTCCTTGGGGCGAACCGTCCGCCGCGTTGCCGGGTAGATAGCGACTGGGCAAGGGAAGGGGCGATCGCGTGGCCATGCCCGTTTTGCGATCGAACTCGCGAATCATGGGCGGAATGCCCTGTTTTACGTCGCCTTCGCTGGAAATTAAAACCGTATTTCGTGGGGTAATTGCTAACCCTTCAGGATCAATTTCTCCTGCTGCAAAAGGCTCACCCGATTCATCTCGTAAAATGGTGACATTTTCAACCGTCACGCGATCGATAGTTTGCCCTGTTTTGGCCAATGAAGGCGCTGAATTTTGATTAGAAACAGAGGACTGGGAAGGATTAGGATTGTCAGTCGATCGCCAGGAAATTTTGAGCGTATAAAACCTTGCGGGAGCCAAGTTAGAGCGATCGTCAGAAAGGGCCAGAAATTGATCGGTTTGGCGATCGTATGCCAAAGCCGAAAGCCCTCCCACGGGCGTGTCCATGATCTGTTGAGCGGGCAACAAATAGGCCCCCAAAAAATCAACGGACAATGGCAATAGCAACCGAGACTCTGCACTAACTTGGGGCAATCCACAACCGCCCACCATCAATCCAAAACAAATGAGCAAGGCCAGACTGCGATGGGCCAAGCGTCCCTTGCCGATCGCTTGTGCTCCAGAATGCCAATCGAAGCCATCGAGCCTGGTTATTTTGGATAGGGATCGGAACCAAGGTTCCAAGAAGTTGCGATCGGGTGGGCTGCTGTGCATGGCGATCTCCAACGATCAAGGAAACGGGTTTACTTGGCTGGTAATTCTGTATCTTTGTTAGTTTGGTTTTGAGTTGGCTTGGTTTTGATTTTTTGGCCGTTGAAAATCTCTATTTTGGGGTCTTAACTGGAGAGCTTTGTTGCCCTAATTTTTCAGCCTAATTCCTGGTCTGCTGGGTTACCTCTGATGATTATTGAAATGGAGCCTTAACCATTGGAAGCTTCGTGACCCACGTTCACCACATCAGGCAGCGATCGACGAAGTTTATAGAGCCAAAACAAACCCAACCCTCCCAAAATCACCCCAGTTAAACTCACCATCTGAGCCATGCGCAGGGGGCCAAACATCAGGCTATCGGTTCGTAAACCTTCAATCCAAACTCGACCTAAACTATAGGTCACGGCATAAACACAACCGATCGTTCCGGGCCGTAAATTGGGTAATCGCAAAAAGAGGGTCATTAATAACCCAAAAACTCCCAAATTCCAGAGCGATTCGTAAAGAAATGTGGGATGAAAATACTCAAATCCTTCATAGCCCAAGGGGCGACGATCGGGCGGAATATAAAGCTTCCAAGGCAAATCCGTTGGCCGCCCAAAGGCTTCGGAGTTAAAGAAATTGCCCCACCGACCGATCGCCTGGCCCAAAATCAACGAAGGTGTAATGACATCCACCAACTGCCAAAAGGGAATTTTATTGAGTCGGGAAAACAGCAACAATGCCGCCAATCCACCCAAAATAGCGCCATGAATTGCAATGCCGCCTTCCCAAATGGCAATGATCCGCTCCGGATGGGCTGAGTAGGCTGACCAATTAAACAGCACGTAATAGATCCGAGCGGCCGGCAAGGCAGCTAATACTAACCAAATGGAAACATCGGCAACTAAATCGCGATCGATTCGACGCTTGGTTGCAAGCCATTGAGATAGACTCACTCCCGTCATTAGGGCGATCGCAATTAAGAGTCCATACCAACGGATGATGAGGGGGCCAAACTTTAGAAAAACGGGCCCTGGCGAAGTGAATTGCAAGGCAAGTGGCAGCACAACAGCTCTCTCAAACGCAACAGCAACGACAGGATCAAAACTTCTTTCAAACCGCTTCCAAGCCGCTTCCAATTAGAAGGAAAAATGTTAAGAAATAGGGAAAAATAGCCAAAAAGCCGATGAATCAGCCCTGATTACAACAGCCCTAAAACTTCGCCATCACCTGCCACCACTTCACCTAATTGCCAAGCGACAATTCCCAATTGATTGAACTGCGTCAAGGCAGCCGCAGCTTCAGCAGCAGGCACCAAAACCACGAAGCCCACGCCCATATTAAAGGTATCGAACATGGCCGCGGTTGGCACATCGCCCGTTTGGGCCAACCACTGGAACAGGGGGGGAATTTGCCAACTGTTGCGATCGACCGCTACGGATTGGTTCGGCCCCAAGGTGCGCGGTAAGTTCTCCGGCAGCCCGCCACCGGTAATGTGCGCCATGCCATGGATCGACAGGTCAGACTTCAGCAAATTCAGAATGGGCTGAACATAGATTTGGGTGGGCGTGAGTACCAGCTCGCCTAAGGTGCGATCGCCCGTCAGTCCTTCTATTCGATCGCCCCAAGTCAGGCCCGCCTGTTCAACCACCTTGCGCACTAGGCTAAACCCATTGCTGTGCAGTCCTGAGCTGGGCAGGGCGATCGCCACGTCACCCACCTGCACCTGAGCACCGCTCAAGAGGCGGCTGCGCTCAGCAATGCCCACGCAAAAGCCCGCCAAATCATATTTTCCTTCGCTATAAAATCCCGGCATTTCGGCCGTTTCGCCGCCCAGCAGAGCACAACCCGCCTGCTCACAGCCGATCGCAATGCCTTCCACCACATCGGCCATAGCCTCTGGTCGTAGCTTGCCCGTGGCGATGTAGTCCAAGAAAAAGAGGGGTTCAGCTCCAGAGGTCAGCACATCGTTGACGCACATGGCCACCAAATCAATGCCCACGGTATTGTGTTGACCGGTTTTTTGGGCAATTTCCAGCTTTGTACCCACGCCATCAGTTCCGGAAACCAACACCGGTTCCTGATAGCCCGTGGGCAGCGCAAAACAACCGCCAAAGCCGCCCAGTCCCCCAAGCACCTCAGGACGAAAGGTGCGTTGCACGCGATCGCGAATGCGATCCACAAAGGCGCGACCCGCTTCAATATCGACCCCTGCTTCCCGATAGTCCACGGTTGCTGTTCCTCTCGAAGTCGCCCGCCGCTCCTAAGGGAGACTTTCCTTGAGAAGTAATCCCTTGAGAAATAATCCCTTGAGAAGTAATCCCTTAAGAAATAGTCCCTCGATAAATAAATCGTTGGGAGCGGGGCGCTGAACGGCATGGATTTTAGCATTCAGGTTGCAGCAAGCACTATGAACCTTCAGGATTCCAAGCGCTTGGCCCAGCCTTCAGCCAGTTGCGATTCTGTCCTGTGGGCGCTCCCAAAGGGACTCATTTGGGCCCGAGAAATCTTAAATTTTTATTAAAACGACGATCTAGCCCAAGGGGCTGAAATCCTTTGTTTTCCATGGCGATCGAACAGGGAGCGATCCCCATCGATGCCAGACCCAGAGCGCCGCCACTGGGGATCAGGCGGTCTGTTGCGGTTGACTGTGGTAACCTACGTCAATCTTGCAGTCAAAACTTTGCGGTTCTTAACAAAACCCCTGGTGGCAACTGCCGGAGAGTGCGAAGCGGTTGGAACTCTTGCCGATTCAGCTATCCACCCATTGATTGCGATCGCCACGGCCAATCGCTTTCTGTCCACTGTGTTGTTGCCCCGTGCGGCGTTGGTTCCCAGCTTTGGTTCCTCGAAACTATTGCTAACTGGGTTCCGGCATTGGACAGCCTCCGAGTTCACCAAAGCCGCCATCTCCACTGCGCTGAATGTTGTGCTGGAGGTTGGATGGGTGCTTGGTTGCTTCGGAACTGCTGTGTTGATGCTCTGCTAGGGTGCATGACCAACCGACAGACCTCCTAGGTTCCCGGTTTTGCAATATCGAGTTCGATCGCCCCTGACTAACCTCCATGAACTCCCCCTGAGTTCCCCGGCGATTAACTGATACTCCAAAACCTGTTGATGCTCCGGTGCATTTTGCGCCAACGTCTTTAACTTTCCCGATCGCCCCTTGGTGGTCTTTCGTCAGTTAACTCCAACTAGCTACCACTTCGTTTCCCTTCGACCATTGCATGTTCGTGAGCATCGGACGGCCAGAGCCTGATCACTGAACCTAGCTTGAGGCGCGCGTGACGTTTACCCCACCACGCCATGAATTATTCCATTCAAAAACTGACGTTGTTGGCTGCTTCGGTGGCCACCGTCGCCTTTGGTGCTGAAGCTCCCGCCCTTGGAGAAGAAATTCAACCCATTCCGGCCCAAGCTCAGTCCACCCCCTCAGTCATCTTGGCAGCGGAGTTAACCGCTCCCGCCCTGGCCCTTCAGCCAGTCGCTGAAATGACTGGCGCGCGCATCAGTGCCGCTGCTGCGATTCCACAGCCCACCGCGATCGGGTCGCAACTGTACGGAATCACCAAGGTTCATGCCCACCAACTGGGCAACCGGCCCGCAGTGACGCTCTATGTTCGCAACATTCCCGTGGTAACTTTCCTGGCCAACGACGAAGCCAGCACCACTAACGCCCTAGAACGGGCTACCACCACCGCCCGCGAAATTGACCAACGCCACGCCAATGGTGTGGATGCCCAAGCCATTCGTTACGAGTGGAGCAACCGCGAAAACCGCTATTGGGTGACGATGGGCGGTCAGCCATTGGTTGCGATCGACCAAACGACCCTTGCTCCCCAACCCACTGCTAGCTACTCAGCCGATGCAGTGCAGGTCACCAACCGCCTTCGCCGCCAGTTGGGCAATGCTCAACCCTTGGCCTACAACGGCCAGTTGCGGATGCGGGCTGCCTCGAACCAGTCGGGCGATGATGCTTTGGGCAATCCCAACGCCAATAGCCTGCAACATAATGGGGTGCTCTACGCGGTGCGATCGAGCCAAACGGGACAGGCTTCCTGGTATGGGCCCGGTTTCCACGGCAACCGCACGGCTAACGGCGAGCGTTTTAACCAGAACGCCCTCACCGCTGCCCACCGAACCCTACCTTTTGGCACGCTGGTGCGGGTCACGAACCTGCGCAACGGTCGATCGGTGATTGTGCGCATTAACGATCGCGGGCCCTTTACCCGTGGCCGCATTGTTGACCTGTCGGTGGCTGCTGCTCGCGAAATCGACATGTACAGCTCCGGAGTGGCTTCCGTTCGGTTGGAAGTCCTGCAAGCTCTCCCGGGTGATGTGGCATTGGTTCCTAACCCGTAGAGTTTTCCCGTAAAGCTTTCCCGCAAAGCTTGCTCGCAAAACCTTAATCTTCGGTTTTCTGAACCATAAGGAGGCTAGTTCTTAGAGAATTAGCCCCTTTTTGCATGACGGGTTCCGATAGAAATCAACAGCTACTAACTCATCGCCAGCATTCGTTGGATGGGCCGGAGAGCGGCCGATCGCACTGACTCATCCATCGTGATTTCAGGCGATCGCGTCTTCATGCAGAAATAGAGCTTTTCTAAAGTATTCAGCCGCATGTGTGGGCATTCATTACAAGCACAATTGCCCTCGGGTGGCGCGGGGATGAATTGCTTTTGGGGTTCTGCCTTTTGCATTTGGTGCAAAATTCCGGGTTCCGTGGCCACAATAAACGCCGCCCGATCGCTCCGTTGCACATGGTTGAGCAAGGCCGTGGTGGAACCAATGAAACTGGCATGACGCAGCAGGGGCGGTTCACATTCAGGATGGGCAATCACTTCCGCCTCAGGATATTGAACCTGAAGTTGCACCAATTTTTGTTCCGAAAAGGTTTCATGGACAATGCAACTACCATCCCAAAGCACCATCTCGCGACCCGTTTGCTGCATCACGTAGCGACCTAAGTTGCGATCGGGCGCAAAGATAATCGGTTGCTCCGGGGGAATTTGTTGCACAATTTTGACCGCATTGGAACTGGTGCAAATAATGTCACTCAGGGCCTTAATTTCAGCGGTGCAATTGATGTAACTAATCACCAAATGATCGGGATAGCGAGCCTTGAAAGCGGCAAATTCACTCGCCGGGCAACTGTCCGCCAAAGAACAGCCTGCTTCTAAATCCGGTAACAACACCTGCTTGTGAGGGTTCAGAATTTTGGCCGTTTCTGCCATGAAATGAACTCCCGCAAACACGATCACATCCGCATCGGTCTGGGCTGCCTGCTGGGAGAGGCCCAACGAATCGCCAATATAGTCGGCAATATCTTGAATTTCCGATTCTTGGTAATAGTGGGCCAAAATGACGGCGTTGAGTTCGCGCTTGAGGTCGCGAATGGCAGCAAAAAGATCGTGAGGAACGGCGGTGGGGCGATCGAGCGCGGCTGCAAACACGGCAGTATGAAGATAGGCGGGTGAAGTATGGTAATTATAGTACTTTTCACCAAAATATACACTCAGCCCCGTTGCCGGGCGATCGCGATTCGAGTCCGCTTTGATCGGGATTGAATTGCACTCGGGACTTGATCCGCTGTTTGCCCAATCGCTCCACAATTGAGCAGGCAACCATTCCACCGCCAGCAAAACAAAATCGGGAGCCAGCGAATGCCCACTCCCGATTGGATAGATCCGGTAAATTCAGTTGATTGGATTGCTTGAATCGATCACTGCTCGATCGACCAATACTTGATCGATCACTGCTCGATCGCCCAATGCTCGATCGACCTGAGCACCTCAATTCAGCCGTTTCAATAACCCAGCTTCCGGTCAACCGGATTGCCGGGTCAAATGCTCATGGCTTAAATGACCATACCGTCGGGAATGGTGGCGTTCTTGAGAACCACTACGATGCCGCTGCGAATTACAAAGCCCAACTCTTCGCGGTTTGCCTCTTGCACATTGTCCTTGTTGATGATCGCCACCTTTTGGCCAATGCGGGCGTTCTTGTCAACAATGGCGCGGCGGATTGTGGAATCTGGCCCAATCCCGATCGGCACATGGCCCCGCTCAATGCAGTCCATCCGTTCGGGGAAGGGCTGATAGTAATCCGCTCCCATCAGCAGGGCATTGTCAATCACAGAGCCAGATTCAACCCGAGAGCGCACCCCCAACACGGAATGCTCGATCGTGCAGTTTTTGAGGATGCAACCCTCACTCACGATCGAATCGGTAACCTGGGCGTTCAAAATTTTCGTGGGGGGCAAATGGCGCGATCGGGTGTAGATCGGCGCATGTTCATCGTAAAAACTAAAGGGTGGCTGCGGTTGCTTAGTCAGCGCTAAATTTGCATCAAAGAAGGCCTCGATCGTTCCAATATCTTCCCAATAACCGTCAAATAAATAGGCTTGAACGTTGTAATTGGGAGCCGCCTGCGGAATGATTTCTTTCCCAAAATCCGTGCGATCTACGGACTCATTCAACAGGTCAATCAAAACTTCTTTCTTAAAGACGTAAATGCCCATGGAGGCGATATAAGGCATCTCCTGGGCCCGGTCAGCCGGCAAACCCAAAACGGTGGTGTCCACCGCCATGGCCTTGAGGGCATCCCCCTTCGGTTTTTCGCTAAAGCTTGTTACCCGTCCATTGCCGTCAATTTTCATCAGGCCAAAATCCGAGGCCCGCTTTTCATCAATGGGGATCACCGATAACGTGATGTCGGCATTGGTGGCGCGGTGATGCTCCACAAATTTTCGATAGTCCATTCGATAGAGATGATCGCCGGACAAGATGACATATTCATCCACGTCCCAGTCGGCAAAAATCCACAGATATTTCCGCACCGCATCGGCAGTGCCTTGGAACCAATTGGGACTATCGGGAGTTTGTTGAGCAGCCAAAACCTCCACAAAGCCATCGGTGAATCCGGACATGGCATAGGCCCGGGACAAGTGACGGTTCAACGAGGCAGAGTTGAACTGGGTGAGGACGTAGATTTTAAGAATTTCGGAATTGATGCAGTTACTAACCGGAATATCGATCAAGCGATATTTGCCCGCCAGGGGGACTGCCGGTTTTGCCCGTAATTTGGTCAGCGGATACAGGCGGGTTCCTGCTCCGCCGCCTAGGATGATGCCTAAAACTCTTTTCACAAGACGACCTCTAGCGCTGCCAATCCACTTCCACGTCCAGTGTCCGTTGCTCGGTGGCAATTGACAAGGGGTTGACAGTAAAGCCATTTCAGCCCGATCGCTCCCGGGCCGATCGAACGGGAATTCGCGATCCCAAGCAGATTCTGAAGTCCAGAAAAACCGTAGCGAGGGTTACTGTTAAAAATTGTTGCGATATATTGAAATTGTGACAATCGTGTCAACCACGCAACAGTTCTCTTGGGCCAATCCCCCGAGGTGGAGGCTGAACCATGAGTATCCAGACCGGCAACCCTAGTTCCCTGCGCAGTTCCCCAGCACCGGCCCGCCCTCACCCGATCGCGCCTGGCTCCGGGCGATCGGAATTTGATGCGGCCACTTTCCTCAAGGCCCGAGCCGCCACGGACGATCGGGACGTGTATGTGGAATGGACTGGCTCCATCTACGCCATGCTGCCCGACCAAACCCAATGCCACCTGTTTGACATCGTGGGCATGAATGTGGCCCGGGGTGTGAACAATGGAGATGGCAGTTGGAGCTTGGTGTCCCGGGAGCTGACCTATTATTTGGATCCCGACACGGGGGCCGTGCTCCACAGTTGGGATAATCCCTGGACGGGGGAAACCGTGCCGGTGGTGCATGTGGCCAATGACCCGGTGCAAAGTCGCCTCACGGGCACGTTCGGAGCGACCCTGGCGGGCGATGCGGTGATTTTCACCTGTGATGTGTTTCCGGCCTATCCCAACCCCTTGGGCAATGACCCGCGCTTTCAGGACTACAGCCCCAGCCCCCACTACAGCGCCGCTGAGTTTTTCAAGCTGACCGTTCCGCTTTCGGAGCTAACCAATCCGGAGTTGGCCGCTGTTGAAACCATGACCGTTGCTTGGCATCGGATTGGCCCTTGGTTGCCTTGGATGAAAATGGGCGATCGCTCCGGGCAGTTGGTCTACAGCGCCTGTGGTCAGCGGGTGGCGGGCTTCGAGGCTTTGCCGCCCCTGCTGCAGACGGAAATCCGTGATCGCCTCCCAAAATATCGCCACGCGCCTGACCACCACAGCACCCAGAAAAACATGACCTCTTGGCGCTACTTCAAAGAGCACTTTGAGGCCTATCTGCGTGGTGAAATGTTCCCGCTGCCAGAACTAGCGGTTTAGCCGCCGCCCGCTGAGCCATCCCCACCGCATCAATCCTGGGCAACCCCAGTTTGGGGCCCCAACTCAGCGGGCTAGCGGGCCTATGGGGCCTTTTTAGTGGCTTTCAGTTGGCTGATGGCCCGTTGAAACCCAAGCACCAAGGTCAAATTCGCCAAGGTCAAAAAAACCTCTGCACTGCCATGGAGCCAGTCCACATCGGCGAGACTTTGGTTGTAATGAACCTGGGCGTAGATACCGGCGGGAATGGTAATCGCCACAAATAAAAGGGTCAGGTAAAACCCAATCAGACCGAGCTTGGGCGCTTGACCCGATCGCGTCAAAAACCACAGAAACCCCAAGTAGGGGAACAGAGACAAACCAAACAGGGTTTCTTTGGATAAAAAAGACATCATTAATTTCCCCCACTAATCCTCAGCGGCTTCGGTGGCTTCCTCTTCTTCCGGGGAAGACATCTTGAGGGCCGCTTCCAGGGCCTGTAGCTGATCGCGGCGAATTTCCAACTCCAGCGATCGCCGCGATAGCTCTTGATTTTGTAGGGTCAGAGACTGTTTCCACTGCTCTAGGCGATTGGCTTCGTGGGCCAACTCCTCGGGCGTGACTCCTAGGCTCAAGTAGGTTTTAATCAGCTCCAAAATCCAATCGGTTGCATCTTGGCAGTCGGTCACCAGTTGGGCATTGTCCACCTCAATCAATACCAACTGCTGGGGATGACATTGAGCCTGTTCCGGCAAGGGCAGGGTCTGGCGTTGGCGCTCTCGGGTAATTTGCCATCCCCGATCGACGGACTGCACCGCCAGCGGCATCAAGGCTAGGGAGCGATCCGTTTCCTGTTGTTGCACTTGGGCTAAATAAAGCACCATTTCCCCTCCGGTGAAGCCATACGCTGATTTGTTTCTTGAACTCAGGAAATTGCTTGAATTCAGGATTTTTGGGGCAATTATTGCAACTGAGCCAGGCGATCGCGCAGCAATTGGGCTTGGGTTTCCGCTTCCGCCAAGGCGGCCCGGGCGCTGGCCACCACTTCCGGGGGAGCCTTGTCCACAAAGCCCGGATTGCTGAGGCGACCCGATAGCCCCTTGATTTCCCCTTCGGCCTTGGTCAGGGCCTTGGTTAACTTAGCGCGCAGGGCGGCCAAGTCCACCACGCCATCCACCAGGGGCAGCAACACCTGGGTGGTGCCTACCACGCCGGCCATGGCCCGCTCGATCGAAATGGCCTCTGGCTCTGTCCGGCCCAGATCGATCGGCAAGGTCACTTCCGGTGCTTGGGCGGCCGGCAACTGGAGCGGCTGCGATGTGGCCGGAGCTGCGGCCGGGGGTTCCCCAGGATAGGCCCGCACCGCGAAGGGATTGCCCTCGCCGATGTAGGTCAGCTTGGCTTGCCGAACGCCGTTGGCGAAGGCCGCGCGATCGCGCGCAAACAACAGGGTCTTGGGCAGGTGATAAACCGTCCAGAAGAAGCCAATCAACTGGAAGATCGAGGGCAGCAGCGGGATTTCGTCGATCGCGCCCAAAGTGCTGTTGGCCAGATAAAGGGCAAAGGCCGCCGTCCCCATCATCGCCAGGGCCAGCAGGGCCACCCGCCGTTTTTCGCTTTGCTCCCAGGCCAACTGCTCGGTATTCAGAGACACTCTGTCGGTGGCGATCGCCTCTAGTAGGGCTGCCGTGTCTGCATCCATTCGGGTCGGTTCCGGGGCTGCTGTTGGAGCCACCGAGGTTGCACCGCCTTGGATCGTCAAGTCAGACACCTTGGCCAGGTTGCAAATGTAGGCGCGACCAATTTCAAAGGCCGTCCGTTCCCGATCGGTTTCCGGTTGCAGGACGATCGGCACTTTCTGGCCGGGTTTGATGTCCGCCTCGGCCCGCAGGTTCCGGATCGTGCGGATCGCGTTGATGATCGCTTCAAATTGGGCTTCTAGCTCCAAGTCGATCGCCCGGTCGATCGCCACCGGGTAGGCTTGCAGGGCCAAAAAGTCCGTTGCCGCCGCCCCCGTCAGGGCGTGCCACACCTCTTCGGTGATGTGGGGCATGAAGGGATGCAACAGCTTCAGCGTCCCATCCAAGACCAGGGCCAACACCTGCTGCACCGTCCGCCGGGCCGCCGGATCGTCGCCATTCAACCGGGGCTTCACCAACTCGATGTACCAGTCGCAGAAGTCGCCCCAAATGAACTCATAAAGACCCTTGGCCGCTTCACCCAATCCGTAGTGGTCAACATCGTGGCGGGTTTGGCGCACGGTTTGGTTGAACCGCGACAGGATCCAGCGATCGGCCAACTCCAAGCGATCGGCTTCCGGCGCACCCAAGCTGGCCGGCGTTTCTCCCGCCAAATTCATCAGCACAAACCGCGACGCATTCCACAGCTTGTTGGCAAAGTTGCGCGATGCTTCCACGGACACCGACTCATCGGTTTTGCGGTTGTAGTCCAGGCGGATATCTTGACCCGCGCCGGCCACTTCCCGCACCAATGTGTAGCGCACCGCATCCGTGCCGTATTTGTCGATCAACAGCAAGGGATCAATGCCATTGCCCTTGGATTTCGACATTTTTTGGTTATTTTCATCCCGCACCAGCCCATGGACGTACACCGTCTTGAAGGGCATTTGACCGGTGAAATAGCCCGCCATCATCGTCATCCGGGCCACCCAGAAAAAGATGATGTCGAAACCCGTCACCAGCATCGTGTTTGGGTAATAGGTTTGGAAATCAGCCGCCGTTTCATTGGGCCAACCCAAGGTGGAGAAGGGCCACAACCCTGATGAGAACCAAGTATCGAGCACGTCCTCATCGCGCTCCAGTATCGCCTCCTCGCCGTAGCGGGCCTGGGCTTGTTTGAGGGCATCGGCTTCCGTGCGGGCCACGATGAAGGGCGTGTGCTCCGTCACTTGGCCGTTGGTTTCGCTGATCACGTACCAAGCGGGGATTTGGTGGCCCCACCAGAGCTGGCGGGAAATGCACCAATCGCGCAGGTTCAGCAGCCAATCGCGATAGACCTTCGTCCAGCGATCGGGGACAAAGAGCGGCTCCCGGTTATTTTCCAAATCCGCCAGGGCCTTTTCAGCCAAGGGGCGCACCTGCAAGAACCACTGGGACGACAACAGCGGCTCCACGGGCACTTTGCCGCGCTCGCTGTAGGGCACGGAGTGGCGATAGGCCTCCACCTTTTCCAGGTAGCCCAGCTCCTCCATCTTGGCCACGAGGTTCTTGCGGGCCACGAATCGATCTTGGCCGCGGAATTCGCCGCCGTTTTCGTTGACCGTGCCGTCTTTGTTCAGGATTTCGATTTGGGGCAGGTTGTGGCGCTTGCCCATCTCGAAATCGTTGGGATCGTGGGCCGGCGTGACTTTCACACAACCTGTGCCAAAGGTGGGATCAACGAATTCATCGCCAATGATCGGGATTTCTCGGCCCACCAGCGGCAGGGTGACGGTTTGACCAATCAGGGCCTTGTAGCGATCGTCCTTGGGATTCACCGCCACCGCCGTATCGCCCAGCATCGTTTCCGGGCGGGTTGTAGCCACCACCACTTCGCCGGAACCATTGGTCAGCGGGTAGCGGAAATGCCAGAGGTTGCCATCCACCTCTTTGTTGTCCACTTCCAAGTCAGACACAGCCGACTGGGAGGCAGGGCACCAGTTGACCATGTATTTGCCGCGATAGATCAGCCCATCTTCGTAGAGCCGCACAAAGGCTTCCAACACGGCGCTGGAAAGGCCTTCATCCATGGTGAACCGCTCGCGATCCCAATCGACGGACAGGCCCAGGCGGCGCATTTGCCCAACGATCGTGCCGCCGGATTCTTCTTTCCAAGTCCAAGCGCGATCGAGAAACGCCTCACGACCCAGTTCAAACCGATTTGTGCCCGCGTCCTTCAGTTGCTTATCCAGGATCGATTGCACGGCAATGCTGGCGTGATCCGTTCCCGGTAGCCACAGGGTGTTGCGCCCGGTCATCCGGTGGTAGCGCACAAAGGCATCAATCAAGGAATGCTCAAAGGCATGGCCCATGTGCAGACTGCCGGTGACGTTCGGCGGCGGAATCACCACACAAAACGGCTCACCAGCGGCATCGACATCGGCCGCAAAGGCAGCAGAATCCTCCCAGGTGGCCTGCCACTTGGCTTCGGCAGCTTTGGGATCATATTGGGTGGGAAGCGCGTCTACCGGGGCAGTCATGGCGACGAGGGCTGGGGCAAATGAAGGATCAATGATTCAGGCTGTTATCTTACCCGGTTGCGCACCCCTGTTCGCGCTCGATCGCGGAACCGGCTCCCTGGGCGCGATCGCCGCGATCGGCAGATTTTTGGGGATCCCGTGAGATCCGCAGCGCCCACGGCCGCCCCCTTAGCTTAGGAAATGGCCGCGAGGAATTCTTGAATCATGGCTGCCAACTGCTTGAGTCGCACCGGCTTGCTCAGATAATCACTGGCTCCCGCCGCCAAACATCGTTCCCGATCGCCCGCCATCGCCAAAGCCGTTAGGGCAATGATTGGCACATTGGCCAGGGTCGGATCTTGGCGAATTTGGCGAGTGGCTTCCAAACCATCCATCACCGGCATCTGAATATCCATCAGGATCAGATCCGGCGGCGCGGCCTTGGCGAAGGCAACGGCCTCCTCACCGTTCTTGGCCAGGGTCAGACGATAGCCCTTCGCTTGCAGGTACGCCACGATCGTGCTGACATTGGCTTCGTTATCCTCTGCCAACAGAATCAGCGGTGATTCTGTCGGCACTGCCGGACTGGGTTCCACCGCCTCGATCTCCCCCGTTGCCGGTTGATCCGGCCCAGGCAGCGCACTTGCACAGGGCAAATCGACCGTAAATCGACTGCCAACACCTACTTCACTCACAAGGGATACTTCTCCACCATGCAATTCAACAATTCGCTTTACCAGCGCCAACCCTAACCCTGTACCGGTGTACTGCCGATTCAAAGCACTGTCCACCTGTACAAAGGGCTGAAAGAGCTTGCGGATATCTTCCGGCGAAATCCCAATTCCGGTATCCACAACCGAAATTTCCAAAAACTGGTGGACTTCTGTTTCCCCCAAACTACTGTTCAGTTTAGGGACTCGCCGTGATGTTCCCAAACAAACTTCCAAAGAAACAGATCCGTGGTCGGGGGTAAATTTAACCGCATTATTTAACAGATTAATCAATACCTGGCGCACCCGACGTTCATCCACCAATAAGTCCGGTAATTTGGGGGGTAGCTGAATCGCCAGTTGAATTCCTTTCTTGAAAGCCTGTTGCTTAACAAATGCCAAACTAGATTGGCACAGGGGCGAAACAGGAACCGTTGTAAGGTCTAGCTCTAGCTGTCCTGCTTCAATTTTGGCCACATCGAGAATGTCATTAATCAATGATAAAAGGTGGGAACCACTGCGTTCAATGGTTTGCAGCACGCGCTCCTGTTGCTCAGTGATGGGGCCAAAAATCGACTCCTGAAGCCCTTCAGTAATTCCCAAAATGGCATTCAGCGGCGTTCGTAACTCATGGCTCATGTTCGCTAAGAACTCATCTTTCAACCGAGTGGCCCTTGCCAATTCTTGATTAGAAATGGCCAATTCTTGGTTGCGATCGGTCAATTGCTGTTGAGCCTGCTGGCGCTCCTGAAGTTCCCGTTGCAACTGCTCAAATAAATTGGCCTGCTGAATTGCCGTGGCTAACTGGTTCGCAATTTGTTGCAAAAGCTTGGCTTCTGCCCCCTGCCACACTCGTTGCTCTTGGCAAGCATGGATCACCAACACTCCCCAAAGGCGATTATTGTGCCCCATGGAAACCCAGCGATCTTCGCTGTGAACATGCACCTCTTGCAAAATAGGAGCCACCA
Organism: Limnothrix redekei LRLZ20PSL1; assembly: GCF_043235035.1. Classification (NCBI taxonomy): domain Bacteria; kingdom Bacillati; phylum Cyanobacteriota; class Cyanophyceae; order Pseudanabaenales; family Pseudanabaenaceae; genus Limnothrix; species Limnothrix redekei. The sequence goes on from NZ_JAZAQF010000028.1 coordinate 98,567, forward strand.
CCTTGGACTGAATTTGTCCTGCTTGGGAATAGTCCCGCAGGCAATCTGTCCACCGATCGTTCATTACATCCGGCACAATTCGCGGCTTTCCCTGCCAATAATGCTCCAAAATTTCTATGGACCAATGCTCATCATCCCACTGGCGGTTTTTGAGAACTGGGAAACCTGGTGCGACGGATTCTTCAAAAATTTGGCTGTGGCCGTCTGGGAACAACCGAAATACAATGGCGCGATCGCACTGAAAGACCTGTCGCACTTGATCGGTTACCACTTGCAGAATTTCGGCCACATCCAACGATTCTCGAATTTGTTGGGAAATAACACCTAACAATTCCTGTTGATGGAGTTGGAGAGCGATTCGGTTCTCCACTCGCTTGCGAACCAATAACTCTGCTTGCATTCGGTCATACAGGCTAGCTTGTTGAATTGCAATTTCTAGCTGATTGGCAATTTGCTTAATTAATTCAATTTCTGAAAGTTCCCAATGCCGGGTTTTCATGCATTGATGCACACAAAGCAGCCCCCACAAGGCTCCATTACAAAGCAGGGGCATCACCAAATTAGCTCGCACCGCAAACCGCTTCAAAACATCCGTATGACAGGTGCTTAGGCTGCCATCATAGATATCATCAGTTGCGCAATATTGTCCTTTGGCATAGCGCTGGATATAGCTTCCGCCAAAGTAGCGATCATCCATTGAAGCTGCAATCACTGATGGATATTTGTCATCAACGGATTCCGCAACGAATTTGCCATCTTGCCATTGGGAGTTGGGATCAAACTGAAAAATGCCAACTCGATCGGACTCCATGAGTTGGCGAATTTCATGACAAGCTGTTTCGAATACGATCGAGAGATCCAAAGACTGACGAATTCTCTGGGTAATTTCTAATAGCAGGGTCTCGCGCTTGGCCTGCTGAACCACGATCGCTTCTGTTTGCTTGAGATCGCTGATGTCCGCAAAATAGCCCACAATTTCGAGGGGCTGATTATACTCATCGCGCACTAAATAAATTTCATCCCGTACCCACAAGTAGTAGCCCTCCGCATGAAGTAATCGGTACTCATGTTTGTAGCGATCTGCTTCAAATGAACCACTGAGATCACTGAGCACCCTGTCCACATCTTGGGGATGAATCCGGCTAATCCAGAAGTTGGCATCCTGAATAAACTCCTGGGGTGTGTAGCCGAGGATAGATTCCACATTGGGGCTAACAAAGGTTGTGGTGTAGCGTCGATCGAGCTTGCGACTGTAGATCACAGCGGGGCTGGAGGCCAACAGAAACTCCAACCGTTCCTTGAGCAGTCGATTTTCCTGTTCTGTGCGCTTGCGATCGGTAATGTCTTGGACAATGCCCAAAAATCCAATGATTTGATCATTGCGATCCTTCAAGCAGCTACGAGACAGGACAGCGGGAAACCGAGAACCATCCTTGCGAACGTGGATCCACTCATCTTCGTCCACAATGCCTTGGCGGGCCCGGGCCACGAGCACTTCAAACCCTGGGGCGATCGGCTCGCCCAATTCTGCCGATCGCTGGGCGGCCCGGGCGGCCACCTCCTGGAGGTCGTGGAAAATTTCCGGCGTAAGCTGGCGGATCACTTCGGCGGCCCGATATCCCAACATGCGCTCGGCGGCCGGGTTGAAGGTGGTAATTAGCCCCTGGATGTCGGTGGCGATTACCGCATAGGGGGCACAGTTCAGAATGGCCTTATGCAGATTGTGAACGCGCCAAAGCTCTTGGGTTCGCCGTTGAATCGTAATTTCTAGATCCTGATTGAGCTGCTCAAGGGCGTTGGTGGCTTGCTGGCGTTCCAGTTCGGCTCCAGCCCGGGCCGCAAAGATGCGCAAGACGGTTTCGGCTCGGCGGGGCGCTTGAATGGGCCCTTGGTTCAAGATGCAGAGGTGACCAATTTCCAAGCCGTGAGAATCCTGGAGGGGAACACTCAGATAGTTGTTGTCGGTAACTTCTGTCAGGCCAGGCACTTGGGGAAACAGAGACTGAAGCAACTGTGGGCGGCAGTCCCCGTGCCAGGGGTAGGGCAGTTCCCGATCGGAGTGGTTGAGGGCACAGGTGGCGATCGTTTCTACGGTTCCCGCATTCCAAAAGGCCAACACTTGGATTCGGTTGCCCATGCGCTCGGCCACAAAGGCGTGGGAAACATTGAGGGCGGTGGCCAGGTGCTTGACCAGGGCAGGGAAAAAATCGAGGCCGGTGGCAGCGGTTCCTTCGATCAGGTTTTGCAGGGCGAAGTCAGCCTGTTTGCGATCGGTGATGTTGGTGATGGCTCCCACATTGCCCAAGATATCGCCGTTGAAATTGCGCTCCACCACTGATTGGCCATAGACCCAAAGCACTTCGCCATCGGGACGTGCAAGACGATATTCTGCCTTCCAAGGGCGATTGCTCTGGATCGCTTCCATCCAGCCATTGATGACTAAGGCGCGATCGTCTGGGTGCAGGGTGAGCTGCCAACCATGACCAAGGGCGGCCCGATGGTCGAGGCCGGTCATTTCACACCAATGATCGTTGACGTATAAGCAATGGCCGGCGGCATCGGTGCGAAAAATCCCGACGGGGGCCACGGCCAACAGACTGGCGTATCGCTGGCGACTTTCGCGGAGTTCGAGGGCCGATCGCTTTCGATCGCTGATGTCCGTGAGGGTTCCCACATAGCCGATCGGTTGACCCGTGGCATCCCGCTCCACCACTACTCGCATATCCACCCAAGTGACAGCCCGATCGGGGTCGGGGCCGTGGTGATGCTCGCGCGATTGGAACCGGCATTCCAATTGACAGGAGGATTGTTCCCGCAGGTTTTGCTCCCGCAGGGCCAACACCCAATCCCGATCGTCCGGGTGCAGGGTTTGCTCCCAATCCCAATCAAGACCCTCTTCAACGGAGCAGCCTAAAATTTGGCAGTAGCGTTCGTTCACGTAGGTGGGCCGTCCCTGCAAATCCATGCGGAAGATGCCCACGGGCACAACGGCCGCAAGATTGGCATAGCGCTGCTCGCTTTCACGCAAGAAGGCTTCCGCTTGCGTACGGGTTTCCAATTCCTGTTGCAGTTGCTGGTGAGTGATGGCCTGTTTGAGGGCCACTTCCAATTGCACCGACAGGCCCTTGAGCAATTTCACCTCGTCGGGCAACCAGTTTCGGGTGGTTTTGCTTTCGGAAACGCTCAACAATCCCCACAGTTCCTCTTGATAAAGCAAGGGAACCAGGATTTTGGCGCGGGGCCGCAGCTCGATCGGTAACTTGAGGTGACACCCGCCCATGTCACTGGCGGCCACGTCGGGTTCAACCCGGATATAGCCCTGTCGATAAACCGGTTCTTGGTCATGCTGAAACCAAGTACCCTCCAGTTCCGTGCCGATCATGGAAATGGGCAAGTCCGTTGATTCCGCCACCACCCTAGCTCTGGCCTTGTCGGCGGTTTGAAATTGCCAAATATTCACTCGATCGCACTGCAAGACCCGCCGCACCTCCTGCACCGTGGTATCCAAAATGCTCTGTAAGCTCAGGGACGATCGAATTTGAGTGGCCAACGCCACCAACAGCAGTTCCCGTTCCGCCTTGGCCCGCAGGGCCGCCGTGCGGGTTTCCACCTGTTGTTCCAGTTCCTGGTGGTGCAGCGTTTTCAGGGCCTGTTTTTCCGCTTCGAGCTGGCTCACCTTGTGCTCTAGCAGTTCTGCCAGTTTGTATAGCTCCAGGGGATTCAGAACCCGCAGCAAACTGGTTTGGGTGACAATGCCCACCAACTCGCCCCGATCGCCCATGACCAAAACGCGCTGGATGTTGCGCTTGGCCATCAACTCATGAACCAACCACAGGGAGCTATCGGCGGCCACCGTGAAAACCGGTGTGCTCATCACCTCTCGCACCTTGAGCTGCTGAAAATCCAAACCCAGGGATTGAAACTGCACCAAGTCCCGCTCCGTCACAATTCCCACGGGTCGTTGTCCCGGATCTTCCGCATCCGGTTCCACAATCACCACGGATCCCACCTGGCACTCAGCCATCAGCCGCGCCACATCCAGCATGGAACTGGTGACTGCAATCGCCACCACATGGTGGGTCATCACCTCTGAGGCCAATCGCATCCGCAACAGGTCGATCGGGCGGGTGGTTTGGCAGAGGCTTTCGTGGGTCATCAAGCCCACCAACCGGCGATCCGCATCCAGCACCGGCAAATGGCGAATGCCGTGTTTGTGCAACAGCGTGATGGCAGCCATCACGTCCAGGTCTTCGCAAGTTTTGGTTTGCAAGGTCACCAGGGGCTGGATCATGATCTGGGAGACCGTGAGTTGATCCAAGCAGGTTTGTTGGGCCAACAGCCGCACCATATCTCGCTCGGTCACAATCCCGATCGGGTGGTCTTGATCCACCACCAGCACACAGCTCCCCCGCGCCTCTCGCAGCACGTGCTGGTTATTGTTTTCAGGGTCGGTGGATTCCGCAATTCCACAGCTCGATCGCACCTGACTCATCCGCTGGAGCGCCGCTACCACGGGTGTGTCCGGTGAAACAGTCAGCGGATTCTGAATCAAGGCAGCCTGCGGATCCAGAGGAGTCAGGGTGACAGACAAGGCAGCCATATGCATTGCAGAAGGGAAGTTCTTCTATTATTTACTACCCAAGGAGAAAGCGCTGGGCTGCTCATTTCGCCCATTGATTTTCTCAAAGCGATCCAACTCTTTCGTCAATTTTTAGTCAAGCGTATTGTAAATAGATATAAATTGGCGAAAAATTTAGTAAAAAAGGAACAGAAATGCAAAGTATGTATCAAATCAAACTAAGTAATTAAAATCTGAACAATCATCAATGATCATGTTTTTGTATGATTTTCAATCTTTTTCAAGAATTAATTCTACTGAGTTTTCTTTGAAATTCATCGCAATTCCAAAAAAGCATAGCGAATCAATCTATTTGTACTGATTAATTTGCATCAATCGGGAAACGGATCCATTGTCACAGGTCACAGGTCTGCGTGATTTCGACCGCAAGCCATCTTTAAAAACACTTCAAAAAGACAGAGGGCTGTCACCCAGTTACTGATGACAGCCCTTGAAATTTAGGCAGCAAAATTTAAGCGATGAGACTTAGACGACGAGACTTAGAGGATGTCTGAGAAGTGTCTTTTGACACGAGCCAAGCATCAATAGTCGTGGGGCGAGAGGCTGAAGCCCCTCGTCTTCGTCGGTTGGTCAGACCCGCAAGGTGGCAATTTAGGCTTTTTAGACACCCTCTTAGGCCGAGGCTTCGGCTTCCGGCTTCTTGGGTTTGTAGGTCGAAGCCACTTGTAATTCCTTCAGTTGCTTGGCTTCCACCGACGAAGGCGCGTCGGTCAACAAGCAGCGGGCCTGTTGGGTTTTGGGGAAGGCGATCGCGTCGCGGATCGAGTCTTCGCCGGTCAAAATCGACACCAGGCGATCGAGACCGTAGGCAATCCCCCCGTGGGGCGGCGTGCCATATTCAAAGGCATCGAGCAGGAAGCCGAACTTGGCGCGGGCTTCTTCATCGGTCAAGCCGATCGCCGCGAACACCTGTTCTTGCACATCCCGTTGGTAGATTCGCAAGCTGCCGCCGCCGATTTCCGTACCATTCAGCACGATGTCGTAGGCCAGGGCGCGGGCGGTTTTGATGTCCGCCAAATCTTCCGGGTTGGGGGCGGTGAAGGGGTGGTGCAGGGCTTCTAGGCGCTGTTCGTCGGCGTTGTACTCGAACATCGGGAAATCCACGACCCAGAGCAGATTGATCGCTTCGGGGTCAATCAGGTTCAGCTCTTTGCCCAGGGCCAAGCGCAGGCGATCGAGCGTTTTGTTCACGATCTCCGCCGGGCCCGCGCCAAACAACAGCAGATCGCCCGCTTGTGCGCCCGTGCGTTGCAGCAGTTCGGCGGTGATTTCCGGGGTCAGGCTGTCCTTGAGCGCCCCGATCGTGTCCACTTCGCCGTTGTCGCGCACGCGGATGAAGGCCAGACCCTTGGCTCCGGCTTCCGAGGCGATCGCGAACAAATCCCCACCGGGCTTGATCCGCACGTTGGATACCGCATCGTTGCCGCCGGGCACAGGCAGGGTTTTGACGATCCCGCCTGCCGCGATCGAGCCGGAGAACACCTTGAACCCACAGCCCTTGAACAGATCCGAGCAGTCCGCCAGTTCCATCCCAAAGCGGGTGTCGGGGCGATCGCTGCCGTAGCGATCCATGGCTTCGGCGTAGGTCAGGCGCGGGAAGGGGCGCGGCAGGTCAATGCCCTTAACGGTTTTGAAAATGTGGCAAACCAGTTGCTCATTCAGCTCCAGGATTTCTTCCATGGACATGAAGCTCATTTCCATGTCGAGCTGGGTGAACTCCGGCTGGCGATCGGCCCGCAAGTCTTCATCGCGAAAGCAGCGGGCGATTTGGTAGTAGCGATCGAACCCGGACACCATCAGCAACTGCTTAAACAACTGCGGCGACTGGGGCAGGGCAAACCACTCGCCCGGATTCACCCGCGAAGGAACCAGGTAATCGCGCGCCCCTTCCGGTGTGGATTTGGTTAGGACGGGCGTTTCGATTTCCATGAAGCCCTGGGCATCTTCCAGGAACCGACGCATGGCCTTCACCACCGCATGGCGTAGTTGTAGGTTGTGCTGCATCCGGGGGCGGCGCAAATCCAAATAGCGATATTTCAGCCGCAATTCTTCGCGAACGGTTTCGTTTTCGGAGGTGGAAACCTGGAACGGCAGTTGCTTGCTGACGGCGCTGAGGATTTCGATCTGATCCGCCAGCACTTCCACTTCCCCGGTGGCCAGCTTGGGGTTCACGGACTCGGGCGGCCGTTGGGTAACGGTTCCCGTAATCCGCACCACATATTCATTGCGGAGGGAGTCGGCAATTTGAAACGATTCGGGCAAGTCCGGGTTCGAGGCCACCTGAACGATCCCCGAGCGATCGCGCAAGTCCACAAACACGACTCCCCCGTGGTCGCGGCGGCGATCGACCCAACCGCAAAGGGTGACGGTTTTACCAACCTGTTCGGCGCGCAGTTGACCGCAGTAGTGGGTACGCATGGTGACTCAGAATGGGACTTGAACTTAACTGGACGAATTCAGGACTGACGGGATTGCTTCTGAGACAAGGGACGGCTGCTCTCCAGACAAGGGGCTTAAGCCCCTTGCCCCCACGATCTCGCGCTGCACGATCGCGCAGTGGCGAAATGGGGTTTCAGGGAATTCATTGCCCCTGGCCCCAAGCCTCTTGTGGCGGTTGCGTCAGTCCGCAAAAATCTTGACGAAACGCAAATGCGCTGGGGTGCAAGTCCAATATCCTACCCCGATCGCGCGGCTTGGCCCGCTGAGAAATGCCGCGACTTGCCGACAACCGGCGACGGTTTGGCACTGCACCCGATCACCCAGATTGATTGTAAAGGATTGTTGCGATCGCCCTGTCTCGCTACGGGTTATTCGCCCTCAAATGTCGATTGAGCCACTTAAGCCAGTCGATCGAGCAGGTGATCGCCCACACGCAGCGCATTCGCAATAATCGTCAGGGCGGGGCTAACACTGGCGTTCGAGGGGAAAAAGCTGCCATCCACCACATACAAATTATCCACATCGTGGGCGCGGCAATTGTGATCGAGCACAGAAGTCGCCGGATCATCCCCAAACCGACAAGTGCCGCATTGATTGGCCATCACCTGCACCGGAATTTCTCCGCGAGGATGGATTGTGCCCACTGGAAAGCCATCGAGTTGCTTTTCTAGGGATTTCAACACATCAATCCAGCGATGGGCGAGGCGATCGTGCGCTTCGGTATTGTTCGGTTGATAGTCAATACAAAGCTTGTGTTGATCTAGGTAAACTCGGTTATTGGGATTGGGCAAATCTTCCGTTTGAATCCACCAGCCGATCGAGCGGGTCGCCAGTTGTCGCAACCCAAATCCCGGCATGAATTTCGCAAGCACCGAAAACATCGGAGGCGCTTCTGCAAAAATCACATCGGTTAGCAAGCCACCCGTATTATAAATATGACCCATGGGGTAGGGAAAATCCGCATCTCCCCAATAGAAATCATTCACACAAACGGTTTTTTGAAACGCGCCGGAATTGGCTTTGCTGCTAACCTGCACGATCGCGGTCATCAGGTTTTTCATGAGGTTGCGGCCCACCAAGTTTGAACTATTGGCTAGTCCTTGTGGGTGACAATCATTGGCCGATCGCAGCAACAGGGCCGCAGAGTTCACCGCCCCGCAAGCCAACACCACCAAATCCCCCAAAAAGAGATAGGGTTTACCATCAATCTCTGCTTCGACAGCGCGAACAAATCGCCCTGAGGAGTTGGTATGCAAACCCACAACTTTTGCCTTGGTTTTGAGGGTGACGTTGGGATATTCCACCGCTGGCAACACGCCGCTCACTTCTGAATCGTTGGTGGGGTCATCGTCCTGGCGAGTTAACCCCAAGGGCAAGGCAGATGGGTGCAATCCTTGCTGGGCGATCGCTTCAGTAATAGCGGTAATTTGCGGATCAGATTCGATCGCGCGAAAGGGATAGTCGCCACTCCGAAATGGCTCGGTGGGGTCTTGGTCAGCTTGGCCATGTACTTTATAAAGTGCTTCGGCAGCGGTGTAATAAGGCTCGAATTCCGCATAGTCCACACACCAAGCTGGTGAAATTCCCTCGCGATGGGTAACGGCAGCAAAATCCTGTTCTCGCCGCCGCATCAGCACGGCTCCATAGATTTTGGTGTTGCCCCCGATCGCGTAGTTCATTTGGGGCGAAAAGGGTTCACCCGTGTTGTCGTACCACTGTTCCGGCGCATGATATCGCTCGCGTTTAAAAACATCCACATTGCTGCGATTTTGTTCTTCGAGAGGCATAAAATCCCCTCGTTCAAGAATCAAAATACGCTTACCGGTGGGTGCTAATTTATAAGCCAGCGTCCCGCCACCAGCCCCAGTACCAATAATAATCACGTCGTAATGGCAATCATCAATAATCATAATTAGATCGTCCTGACTACTCAGCTACTAAAACTATTGCTTGACGATTTACTGACATTGCGAAGGGTTGGGTGGGCGATCGCTCATTTCATTCCAAATCGCCTATCATCCTCATCTTGTTGATCGGTGTTTTGGTTACTGCCAGATATAAATCAACAGAAACAAAATAATCCAAATCACATCCACAAAATGCCAAAACAATGAGGTCGAAGCCACACCAAATTCGCCGCGATCGTAATTACCCGGAACGAACGATCGCACTAACATGATCAGTTGCAGCAGCACACCAGCAAAAACGTGCAGCCCGTGGAACCCCGTCAGCAAATAAAACGTGCCGCCAAACACCCCATCGGTGAACCCAAAGTCTAAATTGCTCCACTCGATCGCCTGGCCATACAAGAAATAGCTGCCCATGGCGATCGTCAGCAGCCAAAATGCCCGAAAGCCCCAGAGCTGCTTGACATGTAAATAGCGCTCAGCCAGATAAATCGTGAAGCTGCTAGACACCAAAATGACCGTATTGATGGCCGGCTCGCGCACCTCCAGTCCCAAAACACCTTCCGGCAACCAGGTTTGGGCAGTGGTTTTGTAGACAATGTAGCCCGCAAAGAAGCTGAAGAAAATGACACTTTCAGACAGCAAGAAAATCACAAAACCAAACATTTGGTCGCCAGGGGATCCATGACCATGGGCCGCATGGTGCGCGTCACCATGGGCTTCAGTAATCTCCGGCAATGCATCATCTCGCAAGTCCGTTTCAGTTGGGTTCATGAGCCACCTCTAGTTCATCGGGATTAGACACCAAGGGATCGGATTTGCCATAGCCATAAGGCTCAGAAACCACGATCGGGAGTTCCTCAAAGTTCTCAACCGTTGGCGGCGAAGACAACAGCCATTCCAGCCCGATCGCTCGCCAGGGATTTTTGGGCGCTTTTTCACCCTGCACCCAAGAACCAATCATGTTCAAAATAAACGGCAGGGTAGACATCCCCAACAAAAAAGCTCCCAGGCTCGCCACCACATTCCAAAATGTAAATTCAGGATCGTAAGATGCAACCCGGCGCGGCATACCTTGCAACCCCAAAGGATGCATGGGAAAAAAGTTCAAATTGGTACCAATAAAGGTTAGAGCAAAGTGCAATTTCCCTAGTCCTTCGGAATACATGCGCCCGGTCATTTTAGGAAACCAGTGATAGATCGCTGCATAAATTCCCATCACCACTGCGCCGTAAATCACATAGTGAAAATGCCCCACCACAAAATAGGTATTGTTCACATGGATATCAACCGGAACTGCTGCCAACATAATCCCAGTGATGCCTGAAAACACAAACATCACCAACCCACCCAGGGCAAATAACATGGCTGTGCTGAGGCGCAATTTACCACCCCAAATGGTGGCAACCCAGGCAAAAACTTTAATCCCCGTAGGCACTGAGATCAGCATGGTTGTGGCCATAAAAACCATCCGCATCCAGCCCGGCGTACCACTGGCAAACATGTGGTGAACCCAAACAATGCCACTCAAACCCGTAATGATTAGGGATGAAATGGCAACTACTTTGTAGCCAAAAAGGGGCTTGCGAGCATAGACCGGCAAAACCTCAGAGAAGATGCCAAAAATCGGCAAGATAATGACATAAACGGCCGGGTGAGAATAGAACCAGAAAAAGTGCTGAAACAGCACCGGATCGCCGCCTTTCGCTGGATCAAAAAATGTCGTACCCACGGTGAGATCCAGCAACAGCATCACCGCGCCAGCGGTCAAAGCAGGCAAACCAAACAGTTGAATAATTTGGGCTGCCAACACCGTCCACACAAAAACTGGCATCCGAAACCAAGTCATGCCAGGGGCACGCATTCGGGCGATCGTGGTGACAAAATTCACCGCACCCATAATCGATGAAACGCCAGAAATAGCCACGGCCAATAGCCACAGCATTTGACCATTGACTAGGTTACCCGTGGGATTTTGGAGGCTGACGGGTGGATAGGCCCACCAACCGGCTTGGGCCGGGCCACCCGGCACCAAAAAACTCGCCATCAAAATTGTGCCGAAGACGGGCACCATCCAAAAGGCGATCGCATTCAGCCGAGGAAATGCCATATCCCTTGCGCCAATCATTAGGGGCACGAGATAGTTACCCAGGCCCAACAGACAAGGAAATGTCCACAAAAACAACATCACCGTGCCATGCATGGTGAACATGGCATTGTAAACGGTGCGATCGACCAAATCCGCCTCCGGTGTGATCAATTCGCCCCGAATAATCATGGCAAAAATGCCACCCACCAGAAAGAAAAAGAAAGATGTTACTAGGTACTGAATTCCAATTACTTTGTGATCGGTGCTGAAGCTAAAAAATCGCTTCCAGTCATTGGGTGTACCGGGACTGGGTGGTTGAGAAGCGGCGATCGATTCGGTAGCAAAATTGGTCATAAATCGGTTGGAGGAAATGATTTTGGAATGCCGAAATCTTCGATCAAAACCTAATGAAACTGGGTTGAACAAAAACGGCTAATTGCTAACGGGTTCCTTTGCCGGGATAGTTCACGAGAGGCGGTGGCGCTGGTTGCACTGTTTGCCAGCCAATGCGTCCGTTAGGGGCCCGCTGGAATTCATCAAAGGCTTGGTTATAGGCGGCGGTGGGCGTTTGGGTTGCAACATTCGTCAGCCATTGCTGATAGGAATCGGGTGATTCCACCACCACATCGGCTTGCATGGCCGCAAAGTAAGTGCCGCTGTACTGAGAGTCGCGCAAACGGTATCGGCCTTCGCGGATGGGCGTAAATTTCAGGGTAATGGCACGCCCTGGAATGACATCTTGCTTCACGCGAAAGGCTGGAATATAAAACCCATGGATGACATCTTCGGAGGTGAGTTGCAGACTGATCCGTTGATCGGCTGGCAGATGTAATTCAGTGGTTGTGATTTGACGATCGGGGTAATAGAATTCCCAAGCCCATTGCCGGGACTTCACGACAATCACGACCTCTGGCTCTGCGATCGCATTGTTATCGTTTGCTTCAGCGGCAACCGGGGCGATCGCTGGAGCCTCTGGTGCCATATCATGTGCCATCGATTCATGCACATGCTCCATTGGGCCCAGGATAGAAATGCGATCGTAGATGTGGTAGCTGTAGCCGGCAATTCCAATGACTAGGATGAAAGGAATCGCCGTCCAAACCACTTCCAATGTGACATTTCCTTCAATGTGCGGGCCGTCGCTGGTGTCATATTTACTGGCTTGTTGAAACAGAACCACATAGACGATCGTCCCGACCACGCCTAGGAAAATAAACGTCCCGATCGCCACTAAAAAGCTAAATAGGCGATCGATCAGCTGGGATTCTGCTGAGGCTTGGGGTGGAAACCAGGTATAGGACTGCTCCCCCATCCACCAACTGACGAGGGCCAGTGCGATCGCTAGGGTTCCTAAGGTGAGGATGGTGCGAATCTTCATGGATTGAATGATTTCAAAACGAGGTTAGGATTTTCACCCAAATCCAATAGGCGATCAGCGGTGATATGCACACCAAATTCAGCAGCTAATTGTGCCCCCAAGGTTCCATGGACAAACATCAAGCCGAAGATGATTAGCCCCACTAAAAGATAGCTCCATTGCACTTGGCGCGATCGATCTTTCAGCCAGACAAATCGCTGAAATCCTCGCCAAACGGTCATGCCCACAATTAATAGCAACAGGACAACGCCCCCCACACCATGCCACAGCATGGTTTCCATGGCCTGCAAACCCCAGGCGCTTTTCACATCTGCCGGTGGCCGAGCTAATAACATTTCATAAAAGCCCGCAGCCACCGTCAAAAAGGTGACGATCGCCCCGGCCAGCATGTTGTACCAACCCACATCAAAAAAATTGGAGCGCGTGGCAGGAATCGCTAAAAACTTAAAAACTGGCTTTTCGAGGGGAAACAAAACGCCAACAATATCGAAGGCGATCGCCACAATAAACAACCCCAAGGTCAAATGCACCAAGTTGGGATGAATCGGAATCGTGTAGGGTAATCCATTGATTCCCAACTGGTTTTGTAGTTGTTCAATCAAATCATTGTCCATTACAATAATCCCTCCCGTACCGCCTCAACCACTGGCACTGTATGGAGTCCATATACCCAAACCAAAATATCACCGAGATAGATTTGAAAACACACAATTACGGTCATCAAAATTCCCGCCCCTAAAAAGGCGTTGGGCAAGGTTTTGGGATCGCGAGATCGCAACACATAGCGCCAAGCTGTCATTGCTGCAATAATTCCCGACAAAGACCAACCCAGAAGGGTGTGTAGATTTAAGGTGGCTTCAGCAGCATTGTAGGGTTCGGCTAATCCCGCTTCAATTTGCCCAAAAATAATGGCAATGAAGATGGAAATGGTTGCAAAAAATAAATTCCACCAGCTCACTTCATAGAGTCGTGGATTGCGAGCGAAGTAGGCAATACCATCGCATAAAACCGAAAATAACACCATCGCAATGACAAAATGCACCACGATTGGGTGCATCGTATCTGGATAAGGCAAATTATGATCGTTGAGCGGGGGGAGATACTCCAACATATTGGTCAAAAGTCTGTCAATTGATTGAATATACCGGTCTATTGGTCAATAATTATCATAAATTTCGCGATTTAGTCATTATTAACATTGTCACCAATGGCAACGATATTTCTTGAAGGAACAACCGTTTACGAGCCGATTTTTCAAAATCCTATTACTCGACGAAACACAATTCATGAAGTTGACAGTCAGTGATGATGAATTCATCAAAAACCAACCGCCAAGCGTTGATCAAAGATTTCAACGCAAAAAGGTATTTTGTAAACTGGGCTACTGTCTAATTGAAATAGATGTTGACTATTTCGTCTATTAGTTTAGTGGATGCATAGGAAATGTCAGTAAGTTATACTGGTTTTTTTAAGATTTTTATCAAGACTATTACCAATTATTTCACATTTTTCAGAAATTTTTTTGAAAGTCGGATTCCAACTTGCTCATTTTTCTATCGATCTTCTTTCTGTCAATCTGTGCGATCAAGCCTCAATGTCAGATTTATTGAACACTGATTCAATAATGTCTTCATACTGAAAATTAAGGTTCTTATATGTTGAATAACAACACTTTGATGAATTTAAAATTAATTATTTAGTTCAAGTCGGAACTGATTTTTAAATTTTCTTAACTGAAATTCTATTTGATTCAAGATGATGGCTTAGTCATTCACTAGCCTCTCAAAACTTCCAATTCTGAAATCAATCGCCAGAGAGAGAAACTGAAACTTTTTGATTTTCAAGTAGTTCCGGGATAATCTGATCAAAAATTACATCTTCATAAAGGCGATCAAACCCAGCTTGGTAATTTACGGTTTCCAAAGCCAACTTCGCATCGATGCCTTCGTAGCTTTCTAATACCCATTGGCCCGCTGAGGAGCGCCGAAAAATATCCACCTGGGGCTGTTGAGCAGAAATTAAAACGTATTCTCGCAGGCTCTCAAGATGGCGATAGGCGGCAAATTTGCGTCCCCGATCGAATGCTTCTGTGGAATTTGATAACACTTCTCCAATCAAACAGGGCGCTGATTTGTAAAGTTGTCGATCGCGATCGCCCGGATCGCAAGTCACCATCACATCGGGATAAAAAAACTTCGGGCCCTGATTAATCTGCACCTTCATATCCGACATAAAGACACGGCAACCAGTTCCTCTCAGGTGCGATCGCAGTTCACTTGCCAAATTTAGTGCGATCGTCGTATGCGCATCTGTACCACCGGCCATGGCATAGGCTTGCCCATCGAGGTATTCATGCCGAATATCGCTCTGGGCCTCAAGAGCCAAATACTCTTCGGGGCTAAGGAATTGGGGAGCAGCAATCATGATTGTGGGGCGATCGCGCAATTTTTCCCAGCATATCGCAACTATCTTGGGAAAGTAATTAAGATTAGTTGATGAGCCATCATAGACAATTTTCAATTACTGAATGTAGCCTGTTTTGGCTTGGAGGGCATAGCTGCGAATCACCGAATTTTGCGTGCTGGGATGCTTCAGCCACTTTTCCAAAATAGCCACTGCTTGTTTATTATTCAGTGACCAATGCCCTAATCCGTGAATAGCAGAAACGATCGCATTGCCGTTTTTGCTATATAGGGATTCGCTCATAACTTCTAACCCTGCTTGGATGACAGATGGGGCAGTATAACCAGGATGCAGCACAAAAAGATCCCAGAACATGTAGCACAAATAAGATAGCCGATCTCCCTTGGGGGTAGAACCAATCACCTGGATTGATTTATCTGAAACAAAGCAGTATCGATCGAAGTAATGGCGATAAAGATACTTGAGATTTTTAACCCCTTGAACAATTCTCGGCTCCGGTGACTCCAAGTAGCAGAGGGGAAAGTCACTACAACTATTTGAAAAAATGTAGTTCAGGCCAAAGCCAATTTGAGCCGGGGAAGCTTTTTGGTGAATTTCCGAATCGACTAGCAATCGGTCAATGAAATCAAAGGCTTGATGGCGCGGCATCGTATATATTTCAGGACTCAGCTCTGTAAAAGTTGGATTGGCCCTTGCGGGTTGTCCAAAGAGTTGATCGCGCCATTGTTGATAATTCATGGGCTGAATTGGTCTTGAGCGATGGGGCGGCGGCTCGATCGATTCTAGCCATTGCCGCCACTGCATGTGACTATCATGATGAATATTCGCTGTGAAGATTTGAGGTTGACTTTAATTCGGTGAGTTACTCGCAACATAGTTTTTGAGCTATTCTTCGTAGCTCGGTGATATAAAATTCGTACCTTGTAATATCAATGCGCTCTCTCCTGCTGTGGACACCAGCTAGAAATCCTGCAGGTGTTCTTTCTGAAGTAGGCAATGATCTAGATTGAATAACCTTTTTATGAAAAGTTTTTGTACTTTGAGGGCTTTTGTGTGCTATTGCATTACGAATTGCATTGCATTGGCTTAAATGATCAACGTCACGTTTATCTAGATTTGTAAATGGATACCCATCCCGGACGAAGAAAATCTTGGCTCTTTCCTGTGTTCTTTCGTAGGGTAACCAATCTATATATTTCCCAGAGGTTGAGCCTGAAACGATGTCACGGGCAACTGCGTAACTACGAATCAGCAATCTAGGCTTAATGCCTGATCTGGAAGTTCTTAGTCCTTGGCTTTTTCCTTGAACGAGAAGACCTAAGAATAAATCTTCCAAAAGACTTTCAAATCGAATATGTGCATTTAAAAATAGTCCCTCATAGGCAACGTGAAGAGCCTTGCGATCAATAATCCGTTGTTGGGCAAGACTGACAAACTTCTTTCTGGTTTTATCAATTGTTTGCTGCTGTTTCTCAAAAGACAGAAACAGATCTTGATCACTTTTCCTCATCGGATAAATTTTCTTTCAAGAACCGAAACTCAACTCTTCGACTGTCAGCACTGCCAGTAGTTGTGGTGGTGCTACGTAAGCTCTTCGCTATTTTAAATTTTCTTTCAAGAACTCAAATCGAACTCTTCGACTGTCAGCAGTCGTAGTAGCACCACGCAAGCTCTTTGCGACTTCAGCCGAGTATTGTTTATTGTCATAGATGACGTTTGCTTGTTCTAGGTGATCCCGCAGACCAGAAAGAGAAGTTCGTGACTTAGAGGTTGATAGTTGGCTTTCTAGACCAAATTTAGTGTCATAACAAAACAGAAAAAATGGGTAGAACCAAGAGGCAGTCTTGCATACGAATGTGTGCTTAATGAGTTCCCCAAATTCATCATCAATTTCATCCATTATCAAGCGAAAACGATTTTCAAATAAGTCTTGATGTGGGAAGATTTCATCATAATCTTCATAAGTTTGATTGAGTGATTTTTGATCCTTTCGAGTAATCTTTCCCAAGATAATACTCTGCAAAATATCACTAACCTCTTCAACTTCTCTCATTCGAGCAATTTCAGACTCTGAAAATAGTCCCCATTTTCTCCATCGATTGAGCTGCTCATATGCTAATTGATAGACAGATTGTTTAAAAGCACCATGATACTGAGCATTTCTTAGCTCCTGAGAATTTAGCGAAACGCCTGTCGAGTTCATTCTTGCAAAGATTCTTAAAACCTCGCTATCCTCTGTATCACTGGGTAAGATGTCAACGCTAAATTGATAGTCAAGAATAGATTGTTTAATTGAATTAGGAAGCTCAGAAAAAAGCTTCCCGGCAATCTGGTCATTGTGTATTTTCTTGACCAGAAAACCATCTTTTTTTGAGTCCAGCATGGGGAGTGATGGATCTACAAAAGATAAAACTGCTCGTAATCGCTGTTGACCATCTACAACTTCGCGCTCTACTTTGAGATTTTTGATATTAGTTCTTGTTCTGATCAGAATCACTGGAATAGGTAAATTCCGAACAACTGTGTCAATGAGAAAGGACTTCTCGCTAGGGTTCCAGACAGAGCGCCTCTGAAAATTGGGACTTAAAATTAAGCTTCCATCGCGCCCCCAGCCATAGAAGTCTCCAACCGTAAATACTGTTTTCTGTACGTGACGAAAATTGGACATTTATTTTCTGTACTTTACCTTGGCAGCTTTGAATAGTATCGCAAAAATATAGCGATTTTCCAAGGCTAGAAACTGCAGAGCTGACCTCATGACTGATCCCGGTAAGGTGTCTGATACCGTTACTGTGTCCGGGCGGTGGTAGGCTGTTGGCGATTTGTGCCGCAGGAACCCGAGATGCGATCGCCCCGCTGGACACCTATAACCTGGATCTCTAACTGGATCGCCACCACAGAGATTACCGGTTGGTTTCGATCGATCCCCCGATCGCTCTGGTGGTCGGTGGGCATTTGGGCGATCGTGCTGTTGGTTTGCAGCGTGGTGCGCCATGAACTGCTGCAATCCACGGCCTTTGATTTGGCAATTTATGACCAAGTGGCCTACCTGATGGGGCGCGGCGAAATGCCGTTTTCCACCGTGTCGGACATGCACCACATGGGTAACCATGCGGCCTACAGCTTCTTTGGGGTGGGGCTGCTCTACGCCATTTTTCCCAACATTTACTGGCTGTTTTTGGTGCAGGCGATCGGGCTGGCGGCGGGGGCGATCCCCGCTTGGGCCCTGGCCAAACAGGCGGGGCTGAATCCGGGCCAATCCCTGGCGATCGCCTGGGCCTATTTGCTCTATCCCGTGGTGTTCAATGTCAATTTGTTTGACTTCCACCCGGAGGTGATGGGGATCGCAGGGTTGCTGGGGGCGATTTGGCTGGGGCGAGCCAACCGGCCGATCGCCCTGGCGTTGGTGTTGGTCTGGGTGATGGGCTGCAAGGCGGTGCTGTCGATTACGGTGGCGGCCATGGGCGCTTGGTTGTTGCTGCTCGATCGCAAGCGGTGGCCCGGGCTGGTGGCGCTGGGGATGGGGGTCGGTTGGTTTGTGGTAGTGAACCAGGCCGTGATCCCCGCTTTTAATCATGGCCTGAGCCACGATGCGATCGGGCGATATGCTTACTTGGGTTCCAGTGTTTCGGAAGCGGCGTTGAATCTGTTCCTGAAGCCACAACTGGTGCTGGGGAAACTGTTCTCAGGGGAAACGCTGATCTATTTGCTGCTGATCTTGGGGCCGTTGCTGCCTTGGTTCGGGGGTGGCCGGCTGCGGGCTTGGGCAGCGGCGGCTCCGGCGATCGGGCTGAATGCCCTATCCACGGTGGCCGAGCAGCGGGATTTGGTGCATCAATATTCCCTGCCAATTTTGCCGTTTTTGCTGGTGGCGGCGATCGATAGCTTGGCGCAGGGACGCTGGGATTGGCTCGATCGCCTGGGATCAATGGGCGATCGGCTACGGAGTTGGATCGCCAGCGGACGGGCCATTTGGGTTTGGTCACTGATTGGCTTTTTAGCCCTGGCTAAATTCGGCTATTTTGGCTCCATTTATTTGGCGGAACTGGACACTTGGTCGGACAGTCGCGCGGCGATCACCTTGATCCAAACCCAGGAACGATTGATCCCCGCCAATCAACGAGGCGGCATTCTCACCACCGCCGATCTGGGGCCCCACCTCAGCCACCGGAAAGTGTTGCGCCAAACGATCGCCACCGCACCGCCGCCCAACTGGGCCGAATACGATTGGGTGTTGCTGAACCTGAAACATCCGGGTTGGGGCAGTACCCATGAGTTTGCTCAATCATTGGATCGGGAATTGCGATCGAATCCGGCCTACAAAATCGCTTTCGATCGCGGTGGGATCGTCCTCTTTCAGCGCTAGCCTAGTACGAGCGCATCGCAAGTCAGCATTAGTTTCTGTAATTTCTGTGATTTTCGCGGGCGATCGCACCCTTTTCCATCCCCCTCGCCTTTTGGCAACCAAGGATAAGACGGCAACATGCAGCGACTGATTGGGTTGTGGCAACGGTTTGGACAAGTGACCCTGGGACTAGGGGTCGTCGCTGCGGGTGTAATCCTGGCCGCATTCGATCGCCCCGATGCCATCAACTCACAGTTGCCACCGCCGGACGATCTGCAACCCCTCAGCGTCACCCCTGGCCCCGCCAAGGACTTGGCCAACGAATTACGGATCACGGCTTCTTTTGGCAGCAATGGTCGGCCCTCGTTGTCGCCCCTGCCCCAGGCCCAAGAGGTTTGGCAATGTGAAGTGGTGGTGGTGGGCGGATCCTTGGGGGGCGTGGGGGCCGCCGTCCATGCCATGCAATCGGGCGCACGAACCTGCGTGATTGAGGTGTCGCCCTGGATTGGAGGGCAAATTAGCACCCAAGGCGTGTCCGCGATCGATGAATCGGCGGACATGATTTTGGCCGGGAACCTTTCGGAAAGCTGGAAAGCCTTTAAATCCCGCATCTATCGCCAACCGGTCAAGATTCCACGCTGGGCCGATCGCAATCAACCGATCAAAACCGTGCGCGAGGTGGATAGCTGCTGGGTTGGTTCCCTATGCTTTCCTGCTTCGGCCGGCGATGTGGCCGCGCGCGAGGCGTTGGCCGCGGCTGCCCAATTGGCTCCTGGCAGCCGCTGGAGCAGTGCCACGGCCTTCAAGGGCGCGGCTTTTGATGCAACAGGCCGCAATATTACGGCCATCTACGCAGTGCGGCGCACGCCTCGGGCGGACTATGTGCCCTCGGGGCGCTTGTCTCAGGAACTGCCGGCTTGGTATTCCTGGAACAGTGACGACACGTTTCGGAAAACACCCATTCGCCTAGAACCAGTGCCGGGCAAGCGATTCACGGTGATTGATGCCACGGATACCGGCGAGCTGGTGGCCTGGGCCCGTGTGCCACACCGGTTGGGATCCGAATCGCGCCGCACCCTGGGTGAGCCGAATGCGGCCAACTGGGATAACCCCCAATGTACTCAGGCTTTCACCTTCCCCTTTGTGGTGGCGATCGCCAATGATGAGGGCCGCAGCCTGAAGCAACTGGGTCAACTGCAACCTACCTTCCCCAAGCACGAGCACCAACGCACCTTTTCCCTCTGGGGCTTTCCACCCTTTCTCGATCGCAGCTTTTTCAAATATCGGCGGATCGTGAGTATGCGGCTGGATAACCGAATTACCGGTAAGCCCAGCCCTGGGGACATGGCCATGATCAATTGGGGCTATGGCAATAACTGGAATCTGATGAACCCGCCTTTGATCCTGACGGGCGATCGGCTGATGGATACGGATCAGTACCGCAACTGGATGGGCGGCGTTTCCACGGAAGCCTTGCACCATGGCGAGGAGCGGGCGCTCATTTTTTCAGAATGGGTGCTGAAAACCCTGGCCACAAAAGAATTTCCCCTGATGCATTTGGCGGGGCCCAACACGCCGATGGGGACGCGATCGGGCTTGAGCCTGATGCCCTATATCCGCGAGGGGCGACGCATTTTGGGCCGCAGTGCCTATCGCCAAAATGCCTTCATGATTCGGGAAAACGACGTGCATCGGGGTATTGAGAATATGCGCGACTTTTCCGCCACCTCGATCGCCATGGTGCATTACGACATTGATATCCAGGGCTGTGCCTATCGCAACTGGGAAGACCCCGGCGAGGCCACCAACGCCAGTGCGGATATTGCCCATGTGCGCCCGGTGGCTGTCCCGATCGAGGCGCTTATTCCTCGGGGCGTGGATAATCTGTTGATTGGTGGCAAGGCGATCGCCGTTTCCCACATTGTGAACGGGGTCACCCGCATTCACTACAGCGAATGGAGTTCGGGGGCCGCTGCTGGTTCGATCGCCGGTTGGTTGCACCGGCAACCCAAGAGTTTAATTGCGGCTGAAATTGTGCCCCAAAATCGGTTTTCCTTGGTGCGTGAACATATGAAAGCCCAAGGATTGCGCTGGTGGTGGTAAGCACAAAACAGCGCCTTAGGACGTGAATGAACCTGGGGGCGGTGTTACGGGAATGCGAATGAGGAAAGTGCTGCCCTCGCCGGGTTCAGAGGTGCAAATTAGTTCGCCCTGATGGCGATCGACAATGATTTGATAGCTGACGGAAAGGCCTAAACCCGTGCCTTTCCCGATCGGCTTGGTGGTGAAAAAGGGATCAAAAATATGCTCCATCGTTTTGGAATTCATGCCCAAACCACTGTCCGTGATTTGCACCTCAACCCAATTTTGATCGCATAGGCGCGTGCTGACCTGAATACTGTAGGGAATTGCATCGCCGGAACGAGGGTGCATCAATCCCCGCTTGAGCTGCTGGTGATAGTCCTCGATCGCATCAACCGCATTCACCAAAATATTCATAAACACCTGGTTCATATTGCCCGAATAGCACATTACATTGGGCAGCGAACCATATTGCCGCAAGACTTGAATTTCAGGGCGATCGTCGTGGGCTTTCAAACGATGACCCAAAATGGTCAGCGCACTGTCTAAGCCATCATGCAGATTGGCTAATTTCAACTCTGCTTCATCCAAGCGTGAAAACGTGCGCAATGATTTCACGATTCCACAAATCCGGTGAGTACCCAACTTCATGGAATTCAAAATATCCAAGAGGTCGGACTTCATGAAGTCCAAATCAATTTCTTCAATTTTGGTGGCAATTTCTGGCGTTGGCTGGGGATAGCTTTTGCGATATAGCTCCACCAACTGCACCAGTTCTTTCGTGTAGGTTTGGGCAGGACTGATATTCGCCGCAATGAAATTCAAGGGGTTATTAATTTCGTGGGCAACGCCCGCCACCATTTGCCCCAGGCTCGACATTTTTTCCTGTTGCACAATTTGCGCCTGGGCCGCCTTCAAATCCGCCAGGGCTTTTTGTAGCTCCTCGTTCCGTTGCCGCAGGGCCAGTTCTGACGCTTGCAGGGCCTCTTCAATGCGCTTGCGATCGGTAATGTCCGTGCGCACTGACAAATAGCGCACGGGTTTTCCGCGCTGACTCACAATTGGCACAATGATGGTGTAAACCCAATATTCAGATCCATCCTTGGCGCGATTTTTAATTTCACCGCGCCAGATTTTTCCCCGCGAAATGGTTTGCCACAGTTCCGTGAAAAATTCCGCAGAGTGATGGCCAGAGTTCAGAATTCGATGATTCTGCCCCATCAGTTCCGAGAGTTCATATTTTGAAAGCTTGCAAAAATAATCATTGGCATAAATGATCTGACCCTTGTGATCGGTAATGGCCACGATCGCTGTCCGATCGATCGCATATTCCCAATCGCCCAACCAAGCGTCAAAGGTTTTATCATCCCCTTCTGCTTTTCCACCCAGACTATTAGTATTTTGGAGGTCATGAAATGCATTTGCGTTGATATTAAACGCAGTAGCATTATTGGCAGCATTATTATTAGTAATCATGACTGATTCCTGAGAACAGTGCGAATTAATATCCAATGACCGAGCCTCGTTTTTAGGAAAGAGAGTGCAGAATAGGTGACGAGCAGTGTAATTAATGCTACAAGGCAGGTCTTGATAATGTTCGGACGATGTAATTAACGCTACAAGTCAGATATGGATAGAATTGGATCGATGTGCTGAAAGGGCTTGAACTGACTGTATTTGATGAAAACTATGAATGTCGATTATTTTAATGAACAATTAATAGGAGATCATTAGGAGATCATACTGATTTTCTCTATGAATATTTCTTGTTCTATTTGAACTTTGTTTAAATCTTTGGTTTCAAATTTGGATTCTATTCCCATAGGCATAAAACGACAAAACACCGCCAAATCTTGCGATCGGGCGGTGTTTGGGTAGGGAAGATCTTGAGGAGATCAGTGGGCTAAGCTAGGTGTTGTTGCTGACCTTCAGCCCGGCATTGGATTGGGAATAGGTTTCCAGGGACACGGGCACGGGCGACACATGCCAAATATCGCGGCAATATTCCCGAATGGTGCGATCGCTGGAGAAGCGACCCATCCGCACGGAATTGAGAATTGAGGCCTTTGTCCACCAGTCCCGATCGCGATAGGCCTGATCCACCTTGCTTTGGGCTTCAGCATAGGCACGGTAGTCCGCCAAGACCATGTACTCATCCCGATAGAGCAGGGCATCAAGCAGGGGGCGGAACAGCTCCCGATCGCCCCGGCTGAATTGTCCCTCGGCGATCGCATTCAAGACCCCTTGAATTTCCGGATCACCGTAGTAGTAGCCCATGGGATCGTAGCCTTCGGCCTTGAGGGCCACCACTTCCGCTTCCGTGAGTCCAAACAGGAAGAAGTTTTCGGGCCCCACGGCTTCGCGAATTTCGATGTTTGCCCCATCCAATGTCCCGATCGTCAGGGCCCCGTTGAGCGCAAACTTCATATTTCCCGTGCCAGATGCTTCCTTGCCCGCCGTGGAAATTTGCTCCGACAAATCCGCCGCCGGATAGATGCGCTGGCCCAAGGATACGGAATAGTTGGCCACAAAGGCCACCTGCAACCGCCGGGCGATCGAGGTGTCGTTGTTCACCACCTCTGCTACACCGTTGATCAATCGGATGATCAGCTTGGCCAGGTAATAGCCAGGAGCCGCCTTGCCCGCAAAGATAAACACCCGAGGATGCAAATCCATGCTGGGATTTTGCTTGATCTGTTGGTAGAGCGAGATCACGTACAAGATATCTAGCAGTTGCCGCTTGTATTCGTGAATTCGCTTCACCTGGGTGTCGAAAATGGCTCGGGGATCCACTTCCAAATCGTTGTACAGCAACAGATAGTCCGCCAGTTCCCGCTTGTTGGCCTGTTTGATTTCGGCCCAGCGGTGTTGGAATTCGAGATCATCCGCCAACGGCTCCAGAGATTGCAACAACTCCAGATCCTTGACCCAGCGATCGTCCCCAATTTTTTCCGTAAACAGCTTGGACAGCCGAGGATTGGCCAACAGCAGCCAACGGCGGGGCGTTACGCCATTGGTCTTGTTCTGGAACTTTTCGGGCCAGAAGGTGTAGAAGTCGTTGAGGACATGCTTTTGCAGCAAGTCCGTGTGTAGGGCTGCAACCCCGTTGATCGCATGGCTGCCAACGCAGGCCAGATGGGCCATCCGCACCATCCGCTCTGGATTTTCTTGAATCAAAGACATCCGACCGGCGCGGGCTTCGTCGTGGGGATATTGCAGCCGCACTTCGTCTAAGAATCGCTGGTTGATTTCGTAGATGATTTCCAAGTGGCGGGGCAAGAGCCGCTCAAACAGGTTGACGGGCCAACGCTCCAGGGCTTCCATCAACAGGGTGTGATTGGTGTAGGCCAAACATTGGCGGGTGACGTGCCAAGCGCGGTTCCAACCCAGATCGTAGCGATCGATCAGTAACCGCATCAGTTCGGCCACGGCGATCGCGGGGTGGGTGTCGTTGAGCTGAATGGCAATGCTTTCGTGCAGGTATTCCAGACCCCGCCGCTGATCGCGCCGGTAGCGGTTGATTGCGTCTTGCAGGGAGCAGCTCACGAAGAAGTATTGCTGCTCAAAGCGCAGTTGCTTCCCTTGGGCCGTGTTGTCGTTGGGGTAAAGCACCTTGGAGATGTTTTCCGACAAGATTTGGTCGGCCACGGCTCCGGTGTAGTCACCCCGATCGAACACTTGGAAATTAAACTCTTCACTGGCGCTGGCTTTCCACAGGCGCAGGGTGCTGACGGTGTTGTTGTTGTACCCCGCGATCGGCACATCGTGGGGCGTGCCCAAAATGCGTCGGGCCGGAACCCAGCGACAACGACCATGGCCATGCTCGTCCACATACTGTTCCGTGTGTCCTCCAAAGCCCACTTCCACGGTTAATTCCGGGTGACGAATTTCCCAGGGATTCCCGAACCGCAGCCATTTATCGGGCCGCTCCACCTGGGCCCCATCTTCGATCCGCTGATCAAAGATGCCAAATTCGTAGCGGATACCGTAGCCGATCGCCGGGATCTCTAAGGTGGCTAGTGAATCCAAAAAGCAAGCCGCCAGCCGACCCAAACCGCCGTTGCCCAGCCCCGGTTCTGGCTCCAATTCCAACAAGTGATTAAAGTCTAAGCCCGCTTCCGTAACCACCTGCTTGGCTTTTTCGTACATCCCCAGATTGAGCATGGTTTTGCCCAACTGTCGCCCCAGCAAAAATTCTGCTGACAGGTAACAGACCGTCTTCACGTCCTGTTGCATGTAGGCGGTGTTGCTGGCGATCCAGCGGTGTAACAGTCGATCGCGCACCGTGTAGGCCAGCGCCATGTAGTAGTCAAAGGGCGTGGCGGTGAGTTCGTTTTTGCCTTGGATGTAGTACAGGTTGTCGGCAAAGGCGCGCCGCAACGTGTCAGGGGCCATCCCGGTGCGATCGTCCTCCACGTGAACGGTAATCGGGCAGTAGTTTCCCTGAATGTCAAATGATTCCGTGTAATTCGAGAGCGGTTGTCCGGTAGAGGTCATAGGGGCGGCGGTGGGTAAAGAAATCAGGTGAGAGGCCGAATGGTTGTGGGGGCCAAGGGGACGATCGGGCATGGGCAGGGAGCCGGAACGGGCCCTGGCACTGTCCAAGGTTCAAGGGAAAATGTGCTTGATCCCGATCGTAGCGATCCCCACCGGATATCCAAACTGCCTATCAACTCAATCAACCAGTGCAGTGAATCAAACCTTTGGGGTATCAACCTTCGGAAATCTCAATCTTAGGAAATCTCAATCGTGGTGATCGGGTGTGGTGATCGGGTGTGGTGATCGGGGTTCCCGATCGAGGCCTGGATTAACCAGGGCGATCGAACAGGGCGATCGAACAGAGCGATCGGGTCGGAGGAGTCACTGGCGCTGGCTGACTGTTTTCTAACTGGATTGATGTTGTCTAATTGAGTTAGTTGATTGTGGCCAGTGGAACCCATCACCCCAAACCGGGTCTAGGGAAAAATAACACCCAAAAGCCGGGTCGGGGAAACCCAATGGCGCATGGGGAGCAGTTGATAACTGAAGTTATTGGCTTGGGTTATGACCCCACTCCTCAAACAAATGATGCGGATCAGGCCTTGGGATGCACTCTAACCTCGTCTTGCTTGGAAAACTAGAGCTGTGGTCAGCTCTGGCAGTCCGCAGGGAGTCAGCGGTTGATCATCCTCAGGTTGAGTCCTAGTCTAGCCGAGTCATTTTCGTCGCTTCCGTCGTGTCTAGAAGTTTTAATGGTGTCTGGAAATTTTGACTTTGAAGAGGCGATCGCCTTCGCAGAAAACCCAGAGCCGCGCTGCCCTTGCGTGCTGCTGCTGGATGTCTCAACCTCCATGCAGGGCGCGCCTTTAACCGCTCTGGAAGCTGGCTTGCAAGCTTTCCAGGCTGATCTCAACGGCGACTCCCTAGCAGCTAAACGGGTGGAAGTGGCGATCGCAACCTTTGCCGATCGGGTGGAAGTGCTTCAAGACTTTGTGACGGCCGATAGTTTTGAAGCGCCTCGGCTCCGAGCCGGCGGCATGACCTACATGGGGGCTGCAATCCATGCGGCCTTGGATTTGCTGCGCGATCGTAAAGCCCAGTATCGCAGCAATGGCGTGGCTTACTACCGTCCTTGGATTTTCTTAATTACTGACGGTGCGCCCAGTGATGATGCGGAAGTACTCGGATCCGCTGCCACCCGAATTCGTGACGAAGAAGCCCGCAAAGCACTCGCCTTTTTTGCCGTGGGTGTCGAAGGTGCAGACATGGAGCGACTGGGATCCCTCACGGTGCGATCGCCCCTGAAGCTCAAAGGTCTCAGTTTCCAAGAGCTGTTTCTGTGGCTTTCGGCCAGTATGCAGCAAGTGTCTCGATCGCGCCCCGGTGAACAGGTTCCCCTCCCTTCCCCCACGGGTTGGAGCGAAGTTTAGCGATCGTCAACTGGGCAAATTCAATATCAGTCAGTACTGGTCAATATTGGTCAGTACTGACTGTTCAATCCTCTTTAGGCTGGGGAGGATGTCAATACTCAATTCAGATTGCCAACCACAGTCAAAATCAGCGATCCCAGACCCGATCGCTGATCCCCGAGAATCAAAACCAGACTCAAAACAAGTCTCACAGCGAATGGGGGGCGATACCCAATTCATGGCATCACCCCCCATTTTTCAGCTCAATTTTCAAGAGCGACTTTCTGAGGCGAATTAGGCGCGGTTCTGGCGACGCTTCAGCGCCACCCAGCTACCCACCGCAGCCAAACCAACCATCAAAGACGGCTCCGGTGTGGCGGCCGGCGGTTCCGGCAACTTGCCTTGGAACTGCACCAGATAAGTCCCATTGTGGGACTTACCATCACCCGCTTCCACCTGTCCAGAAGCGATCCCCTGACCACCGTAACGGACAGCTTCTTGGCCATCGTAAAGCACCTTGACCAGCTCGCTGGCTTGCAGCTTCACCCCTTGGGTTTCCAGGGCCTTGATGGCGTTGCCGTACTGAACTTTTTGGATGTTCGTCAGAGTTTTGCTGGTAGCAATCAGCCCCGACACAATATTGGTCACATCCATATGACCCGCTAGACCCACCGAAATCATCCCGCTTACCAGATTTTGGTTAACAAAGGCGATGTTTGGGTCACTCAGCCTGGCCAAAGCGGCGTTGGCTTCCGTCGTGTTCGAGGTGAAATAACCAACCGCTTCTGACAGCAAGCCACCGGTCAAAATGCTGCTAATGCCGTTTTGGGCAGCCACATCCGTCAGCCAAGCTTGGGTGAATTGGGCTGTCCAGTCGGATTTGACCAGGCTGCGGAACTCAATGGCTTGACCGTTCAGAGTGCCAGTGAGGGTGCTGTAGGTACCGCTCAGGAACTTGGCTAGACCGGGCGCAGTTTCGCTGTCTGCGAATAGCTCAACGTTGCCACCCGGCGCGGTCGAATCCCCTTGTAGGGCAGTACCGAGGTTGCTGTTATCGCACAGAAAGGTGTTGGTGCCGTTCGAGCAATACACCAGGATATTGCCGGTGGTGCTAGCACCCTGGAGGCTGGCGGCGAGGGCTGGTGCTCCGGCAAACAACCCCACGCTAGCAGCCATTGAGGCGCTTACAACCAGTTTGGGGAAAAGTCCAACCATGTTTTCGACTCCAACAGTCTTGAGCTAACTTGGGCTAAAAATTTTGGGCTTGTTTTCAAGGAGCACCCAGCTAGGACGCGCTTGGCTTGGCGCTGGTCAGTCATCAGGGCTTTGAGCGCACTGGGCTGACTTAACCTGCTACTGATGTAATCCTATGGGAAGGATAAGGACGATTAGGTAAAGACTGGATAAAGTTGCGCAAATGGTTCTTAAGGAGTTGATGAAGTTCTGCTGAAAGCTTCGATGATTGATCTTGATTATGCCTTTGGATGAGCCTCTGAGATTGATCTCTTGAATCGTTGATCTCGATCACACATCAGATGCTCGAATTGATCGAGCAAAATGAGTTTGCGGAAAAAGCAGCGCTAAATGAATTGCTCCAAGGCAAATTGGGAAAATAAAGCTGCTAATACGCATCTCAATCAAGTCACCAGGAATGATTAAGAGTCACCAATCGGAGTTCATCCCAATTGGTCACAGCAAATCAACATCTTTGCTCAAGGAACCGATCTTTAGTTACCAATCTCCCGCTCAACTAACCATTACGGATTCAGGGGCTAGTCACGGGGCTGAGGAACCCAATTGAGCAACCGGCTGATCAATGCACCGATCGATAGCGCTGATCCATGCACTGATTAATAAACCAGCACCGATCGAACCGGCACGTCGGGCAGGCGATCGCGCCCCTTCAGGTCTTGTAGTTCAATCAAAAAGCCATAGCCCACCAGGGTTGCTTCAATTTGCTGGATCAGTTGCCCAGCGGCGGCAGCAGTGCCCCCGGTGGCAATTACGTCATCCACCACCAACACCCGTGAACCGGGGCTGATCGCATCTTGGTGAATTTCCAGGCGATCGCGCCCATATTCCAAGTCATATTCCACACCATGGGTGGCGGCGGGGAGTTTGCCCGGTTTGCGCAGGGGCACAAAGCCCACCCCCAAGGCCAACGCCAAGGCTGGGCCGAACAGAAATCCGCGCGCTTCGATGCCGGCCACAAAGTCCGGGCGCAGGTCATGGCAGCGATCGTGTAGGTCATCCACGGCCTGTTGCAGACCATCCCGATCGCGCAGGAGGGTTGTAATATCACGGAAAACAATTCCGGGCTGCGGAAAATCAGGAATAGCACGAACCAGACGATGCAAATCCGTCGGCTGGGATTGGGGCGTGGTCATCTGAGTTTTCTCCAGGAAATTGCCTAAAACTGCTTAAACTGGTGGGGATCATTCGGCGGAATCAGTGCGGAATTCCGTGCGAAGTTCCGTGCGAAGTTTAGTGCGAAATCAGTATCGCTGAATTGCAGGGCTGAATTTTGCAGCCGATCGTCCGGTGGGTGGTGATTACGGGATGATTGCAGGATCGTTAAGGGTACGATCACCCAAGTGGCATAGGCTTTCCGATCCTCCCCGATCGCCCCAGGGCCCTAGGGTCTTTGCCTGGGCGGGATTGCCCCCATCCCCCGCACGGACAATTGGACGGATTGACCGATGGATCGAAATGATTTTCTAATCAATGGTTTCATTGAATTGCTGATGTGATTCTGTGCTGATGACTTCTTCGAGTGCAATGTTTGCCGATCGATCGCCTGTTTCCGCAGATTCACCGGAGATCCCGCCGATTTTAGAGCGGTTGCCCAACCCGCCCGTGAAAGATGGCGAATGTCCCCGGCGGGCCCGCCAACAACTGGACTTGATGCTCCTGGCGATCGAAGCCCTCGATCTCAGCGGGTCTGAGGCCATTCTTTACTGTGCCCAAGAGCTGGGAATCACGAGCGTGATTGGCACAAAGGTTAACCTGTGGCGACTGCGAGCCACGAATCCTTTGCGGCGGGCGGTGCAACGGCGGCCCCTCAGCTTGAATGAGGCTAAGGCTCTGACCACGATTGTGGTTTATTTGGCCAAGCGGCTGACGGTGCTGATTCGGCAATTACTTCTGGCTTGCGAGCGGCTGGAGGAGCAGGATCTATCCTTCGAGCACCATTTTCGGCTGGCGGATTATCTGGAGCGGTTTCGGGCCCACTTCCGGGCCCGGATGAATCCGCGCCGATCGGCCGTGACGGTTTACAACACCGACGAGGCCCTGAATACCCTGGCCCTCCGCTTGCTGGAACAGTTACTGTACTGCTCGTCAACGGCGGGGCTGGAACGCTTTTGGATCAGTTTGTTTGACGGAGAAGTGGCGTGACAATTCAACGACAGTACAGCTTGCCCAATTGTGTCCTGACCCTGGAGGGCATGGATTCATTGGCGGAGGTGGGGGAAGCAAGGCCGACTTTATCGGTGCTGTTGACGGTGAATTGTCAGTTTCCTGCCCATGGCCAGGGATTTTTGTGCGATCGCAGCTTTTTTGAGCGGTTTGCCCAGGTGGTGAGTCAATACGCCCAGGGTTGCTTCAGCGGCATTCAATCGCCCCAGTTACCCACAGCGATCGATCCCAGTCAGCCTAATGTGGCGGTTGTGCCGGCTGATGGGGGCAAACATCGGCTGTCAGTGATGCCACCGCCGAATCCGGAGGGGCCCGGCGATGGCCCGCCGCAGCCGATCGAGCTATTGCTGACCCCGCTGCAACTGTTTGATTTGGTGGAAACGATCGACCAGTTCTATGGCGATCCCAAAACCTTGCCCGACATCCAGCAGGTGTTTTCACCGGTGTCTCGTCATGACCTGGTGCAGGCGGAACCGCTGGTGCAACGGGCGGCTCCCGTGGCCTTGGGCGCGTCCGGGCTGGCCGTGGCGGCGGGATTGTTGTTTATGCTGCCCGTGCCCAAGGTGCAACAGCCCAAGGATGTGTTGCGGCCCACGCCCACACCCACGCCTCAAAATCAGTCGGCCTTGCCCTCGCCGGCCACCGCACCCAACCCCGCCAAACCCCAGCCCCAAACCCGATCGCTCCCGGCGGCATCCCCAACCAGCACGAGTGCAGCCATTCCCCCCTCATCGGTTTCAGTGCCCTCGCCCTTGGCCGGAGAAGGAGCCGATACGCTGTTGACTCCCGCCAAGCCGGTGACGGATCCCAAACAGTTGGCGGCCTTGGAGCGATATCTCCTCGGCCAGTTGGATCAGGCTTGGACCGATCGCCAGAATTTGGCCCTGACCCTGAACTACCGGGTGAGCGTGGGCGAGGATGGCTCGATCGTGGGCTATTTGCCAGAAAACGCCATGGCCCAAGAGGCGATCGCCCGCACGCCGTTGCCCAAATTGCTGTTTAAGCCCCTCGATCGGGCTAATACCGGGGAACCCCTAGCCACCTTCCAGGTCTCCTTCAGCGCTGCCCAGGGGGTGCAAGTGATTCCCATGGAATCGGTGAATGCCAGTAATGCCGCTGTCAACCGAATTCAGAATCCCAGCCTCAGCGACGCGATCGCCCGTGAAACTGCCCGCGCCCAGCTCGAAAAGAGCTTGCGAACCGCCTGGCAGGGCAAATCTGCGCCCAGTATGCCCCTGATGTATGACGTGCGCACCAACGCTGTTGGCATCGCCGTAGACGCGGATCCCGCCAATCGCAATGCGGCCCAAAAACCCTTCCCCCTGGGCCCATTGCTGAACCCGGCCGCCAGCGCCATCAAAGGCGACAACGGCAAGGTGCAACTGGCTCCCTTGGCTCAGTTTCGAGTGGTTTTTTGGCCCGACGGGTCGATCGATGTGCGTTCCTAACCTGATTCCTGGGAATTTCTTGGGTATGTTGGCCTTGGGGTTAGGTCGATCGCTGGGTCGATCACTGGGTTAATGGCTGAGTTGATTTGGCTCAAGCACCCACACCGACTCGATCGACCCAATCCCAATCCTCCATTCCCCTGGTGTTCCTAGCTATGGCTGGTCTTTCTCCCGAAGGATTTTTTGATCTGAGTACCGGTAACGATAACTACACCGTTCCGGCCAACCTGCTTGCCACTGCCCCCCAAGGATTGCGGGCCCTGGAAGGCGCAGACAGCGTTCAAGGTTCCGAAGGGGGTGATTTTATCTATGGCAACTTGGGCAACGATCGGCTGCGGGGCAACGGTGGAAACGACAGCCTGTTGGGCGGTCGCGACCAAGACGACCTCGATGGCGGACTGGGGGATGACCTCGTGGCTGGGAACTTGGGTAACGATTGGGTTGTGGGTGGCGACGGCAACGATACGCTAGTGGGAGGGCGCGATTCCGATCTGCTCCTGGGCGGGGCAGGTGATGATTTCCTGAGCGGCGATTTGGGCAGCGATGTGCTGATCGGTAGCGCAGGAACCGATACCTTCAGCCTGCGGGGTGATGCCACCGGCCTCAGCGATGTGGATGTGGTGTTGGATTTTGATCCCACGATCGATCGCCTGCAACTCAACAATCTGAATGCCAGCGATATGCGCTTCCAAGCCACCAGCTATTCCCTCAGCCTCTTGGTCACCCTCCTGCAAGGCAGCAGCGGCAGCTTGCCTCCGGGTTTAACCCTGCCGGCCAATGCCACCGCCGCCACCATTCGCCAAACGATCCAGAGCACCGTGGGCGTGGACATTGATCCCGACGGCGACGGCTCCATTACCGGCACGCTAGTGACCAATGCGGCCGGTCAAGAAATTGCCTTCTTTTTGGGGGCTGCCCCCGATGCTGTGGCCCGCGCGGCCGGGGGCAACACCAACAACGGTGGCGGAACCAGCGGTGGCGGAACCAGCACCTTCATTAACGACATCCTCACCACCCACAACAGCTACCGATCGGCGGTGGGCGTTGCCCCTCTCACTTGGTCAGACTCCCTGGCCAAGGATGCCCAGGCCTGGGCGAACCAATTGGCATCCACCGGAGCCTTTAACCATGCCCAAAACACCGGCCAGGGCGAAAATTTAGCCCGAGGAACCAGTGGAGCCTATTCCACCAAAGCGCTGGTGGATTTGTGGGGAGCCGAAAAGCAGTTCTTCAAGCAGGGAATTTTCCCCAATGTCAGCACCACCGGCAATTGGGCCGATGTGGGACACTACACCCAAATCGTTTGGCGCAACACAACGCAAGTGGGCTGCGGTTTGGCCTCGGGCGGTGGTAACGATACCTTGGTTTGCCGCTATTCGCCGCCGGGGAATTTCACCGGCCAAGCCCCGTTCTAGTAGCAAGGCAAGCTGATTTTGATCGGTCAAGCCCAATGGCTGTTGCCGCCGCCAAACTGTTAGGCAGCAAGGAGCTTAAGCCCCTTGTGATGACGACTGACCCCGCAACCTTGACCCTATGAACTAGGGCAGCTCCGCTCTAGAATCTGCCATTCATTCAGGATTCAGAACCTCATGTTTCAAGTTGAAGAATTAGCTGAACGGTGGCCGGTCTTTCGCTTGACCGATGGGGCTGCCCAGTCCGTTTTGGAAGTGGTTCCCGATCGCGGCGGCATCATCACCCGCTGGGCAATTCAGGGCCAAGAGTTGCTCTATCTCGATCGTGATCGCTATCAAGATCCCAACCTCAGCATTCGTGGCGGGATCCCTATTCTGTTTCCCATTTGTGGGAACTTGCCGGACAATCGCTATCAGCTACCCACCGGGGAAGCAGGCATTCTCAAGCAGCATGGTTTTGCGCGAGATTTGCCTTGGATGGTCACTGGCTCCGACTTGCGCGACGCAGCGAGCATTACCCTTACCCTCGATGCTACACCCACAACCCTAGCCATTTATCCCTTTCAGTTTCGATTGGACTTCACCTATCGATTGCAGGGCAATCAGTTAGAAATTATTCAAAATCATCACAACTTGGGCGATCGACCCATGCCCTTTTCTTCTGGGTTGCATCCCTATTTCAACGTGACTAATAAATCAGCCCTAGCGATCGATCTTCCTGTTACTGAATATTTCGATCAAAAGCGCCAATCAACTGGGGCGTTTGATGGCACTTTGGATTTTGAGCAAGATGAATTAGATCTGCGATTTCCTGTGGTCGATCGTCTGTCGGCCACGGTCACAGATTGTCAGCAACAACAAACCCTCAGCCTGAAGTTTGATGCCAGTTACCGCACTCTGGTGTTCTGGACTTTGAAGGATAAACCTTTCTATTGCTTGGAACCTTGGACCGGGCCGCGCAACGCCTTAAACACAGGCGAACAACTGCTGTGGCTTGATCCCGGTGCGACCCACACCAATCAGGTGCGCTTGCAACTGCAACATAACGGCTAAAACATAGCCTCTCAATGGCTGTCCTTGATATGGTCACTTCCCGATAAGTTCTTGATTGATTTGCGATCAAAACACATTGATCGCGAGCATTCACGGGCCATTCACCGGCAATGGGCCGATAAGGCGGTGGTAAGGCATCAGCAAGATTTGTGACCATTGCCAATTCATAATCGGAAGGGTCAATAGGATAAGGTTTCGAAAGGGTTAATTTTAAGAAGGGTTAACCCAAGGGGCTTGGCGCAAACAATCGTTCAAGACATGTCACAATTGCCACAGGCTGTGATTTGCCCCAATGCTTTTTCCTTGACCTCCCATGATGCTAACGCCCGAGGAGTTTCAGCAACAATGGACAGCCCTGCTCGATCGGGTGGAAACCTGCACCACGGAAAAAGCCCTAGAAGATCGAGTTTTGACCCCGCTGCTGATGCTGCTCGGCTATGACAAAGCCGATGTGGCCCAACAGGTTCTCTTTGGGCGTAAACGAGTTGATTTTTTAGTCAAGGCCCAGCAAGCGGCTCCCTCTAGCCACTATTTGGTCATTGAGGCAAAAGCGCCCCACAAATCGATCGCCCACAATAGCTGGCAACTGCGGGAATATCTCCGTGAATCGGGCAGTTTGTTGGGCCTATTAACCAATGGCAATCAGTTCAAGTTGCTCTATAACGATGGCAGGGCAATTCACATTCTGTGGGAGTTTGAGCGAGCCGATCTTTACAATAACTATCGGCTGCTGGGATCGTTGCTGTGGCAGCGCAATTGCGATCGGGTCATGGCCGCCTTTGCCGATAGCCATCGAAAGGTTCATCACCAATTCATTCGGGCGATCGCGCGGCTTTCTCACGATCCCAAAATGATGAACCTTTCGGCGATTCACGATCGTCAAACCTCAGACCCAGAACCTCAACGGCGAGAGTCTATGATTATCACGGTTTTTAACAACAAGGGTGGAGTCGGTAAAACGACACTCACCATCAACTTAGCCGCTGCCTTAAGCCAAATGGGCAAGCGAGTTTTGCTGATTGATATTGATGCTCAGGCGAATTTAACCACCGGTCTCGGAATTGACCCCCTTGAAGATATTGAAAAAGCGGGACGCAAGGATATTACCCACCTGCTGACGGAACCCAAAACCACGGCCGCCTCCGTCACCATCAGCAAACGTTGGGGCAATGTGACTTTGGATGTGATTCCTTCCCATATTCGGCTCAGCAATATGGAGAATCAGCTCATTCAGTTAGTGGATAGCGATCGAATCCTGGCCAAAAAACTCAAAAACCATGACTATGATTTTGTATTCGTTGACCCACCGCCCTCCTTTGGGAAAGTTAACCGAATTTCCCTGATGGCTTCGGCGGGAGTTCTGGTTCCCACGCAGCTTTCCCCCTATCCCATTCGTGCCTTGGAATATGTGTTCAGCCAAGTGGAAGAGGTGGGGCAATTCCGAGAAACACCTCTGCCGATTGTGGGCATTGCCGTCAGTATGTATGATCGCCAGTCCAAGACCTTTAATCAAGCGATGGTAGATGATTTAAACGCCAAGCTTGATCGGCTCCCGGGGGGCGATCGCACGGCGCTCTTCCGCGAGAAAACTTGGGTTCCTCGGTTAAATGTTTTGTCCAAATCCCAGTCGAAAGGCTATCCTCTTTGCGCGGCTGATTTTGACGAGGATCTGGGATCTCAGGATCGCAATTCCGTTGAAAATGCCCTGGCAGCCTTTGAGAATTTGGCCAAAGAATTGATTCAAAAAGTTAGTGTTGACGTTGAACCTAACCCATGAGCGATTATCAAGAACGTCGCCGCCTGATTCGCGAAAATTTGAAGATTCAACCCGTTAACCATGGTCAGGTTCATACCTGTTTGGTGGGAATGCGATCGCAGCCGGAAATTTCACCCGATCGCTATGAGGAACTGCGGTGGAGTTTGCAGAATCACAACAGCAATTTGATCCCGATTTTGGTTCGCCGCACCGATCAGCTTGGGGATGAAGTGGAATATGAGGTGATCCATGGGGCTGATTGGGTGGTGGTGGCCAATGATTTAGACATTGGGATGCTTTGGGCTTGGGTTTTTGACCTGAGTGATGCGGAAGCGGCATTAGCCCAAGAAGAGCTGGCGGTTTTGTTAGGGGGCGATCCCCCTCCGGCCTCGATTGCCAACCCCGACCCCGACCCTCAGGCAGTTGTGGAACCAGGCATCGATCCAACCTTTAGCCAGCGCCTGGAAGAACAATTAACCCAACGGTTGGAGCAACTCCTTGATCAAAAACTAACCCAGTCTCTTGCGGGAGTGACCGTTGCCGATCGCCAGGCTTTGGGGGATGCCAACTCAGCGCAAACATTGGCCAAGCTAGAAAGCCAAATGACCGATCTCAGCCAACAGTTGGCAAACCTTAGCCAGACTGGGAACCCGATCGCGCAGCCACAGCCACCCGGCCCCACGAGCGAAACCAGCTCCAGCAGCGCCGCACAGGAAATAGTTGCCTCTTTGGAGCGATCGATCCATCGCCTTTGCGAAGTGGTGACCGAAGGATCAAAAATCACCCTGACGATCGAGCCGCCGGCCAAGTCGCCAGCCCAAGTTCTTGATCCCCAAGAAGCCGAACTGCGGAAAATTTACAGTGCGGTTGCGTTGACCAAGCTCAAAATCCTCGCCAGAGATAAGGGGATTGCGGTCAGCAGCAAGGCGAAGGCTGAGGAAATTATTGAGGCCCTGATTGAATCCCATCGCCCATCGGCCGCGCCCTAGGCTCAATTACATCTAGCCTTGGGCTAGTGCTGAGTGAGGACGGGTAACACTTGGCGCACAAGACTTGGCAAGATCGATCGGGGCAGTTTCCGCAAACTTCATCAAACTTCATCGCCACCCTTGAAGCGTGATCGGTTGTGGGTTAAAGTATCAAACGTCATCCCCAGAATGGCCAATCGCTGGCGTAGCTCAGTTGGTAGAGCAACTGACTTGTAATCAGTAGGTCAGGGGTTCAAGTCCCCTTGCCAGCTTCTAAATCGGGTTAATCAGGCAGCTCCATGATCGGGCCGGTCTAAGAGTCCTTGGTGGCTTCTAGCAGTTGTCCTCGCTCAACGGTGGGGGTAATTTGCCAACCCCGACTCTGTAAGGATTCCAGGATTTCGCGGGAGGGGCGATAAAGCCAAACCCGATCGCCCAAGGGCCGGCCTGCCAAATCAGCAGGCGATCGCAAAAATAGAAACTGCACGGCGGGATCGGTGCGATAGCCCAGGCCGATCGCCCGGCCCACCTTTTCCGGCCCCGTCAGCACCCATTGGTTAGGGCGGTTGGCCAGGGCGGCGGCCACCTGACCATCGTAAAAACTGCTGTATTTGTTCCACCAAGTATCCGCTCGCACTATGGCGATGCTGGAAGCAAGGCTAACCGACACCAACAGCACAGTAACGATCTGGCCCAATCGTCGGCCATATTGCCCCGCCAGGGAACGGGAAGCGCGTGGCGTGACCCAAAATTCCGCCAAACTGTAGGCCACTGCCAAAATCACCCCGATCGAGGGGCCCAGCAAAAAACGCGGCACGGTCGATCGCTGTCCCCCATCAATCAAGTCGGGAATTGCCAGGGCCAAAAAGGGCACAGCCAACCCACAAAGCACCAAACATTTCGCCGCTTCATTGGCAAATTGGCAGAGAATTCGGAAACTCCAAACCACCAAGCCGCCCACTGGCAACAGCACGCCCCACCAAACCCAGCTTGCCAACTGGGCTTCGTCCTGGCCCGTTTCCACATTCACCAGCCGATCGCTCGTCAGACCCTGCACATCCGCAAACAAACCCACCAAGCCAATCAACCAGCGCCGGCCGATCGTCAGCCAACCCACATCGCGCCCCACCCAAGCCATGCCGTCAAAGTGGATCAAATAAACCACCAACCAAGGCAAAAAGGCCGCACTACCCAGCGCCGCCGCGATCGCCCAGGCGCGCATTTGACGATTCCAACGAAACCGTTCCAGCCAAGTCATCCACAGCCCATGGCCAAAAATCGTGAGCGCAAAGGTGGGGTGAGCATACAAACCCAGGGCGATCGCCCCGCCATAGGCCAGCCATCCCCGTTGCACCCGTCGCAGTCGGCCCGCCGGGTCAAAGGCGCGGGACTCATGCCAGGCCCGCTGCACCCGCACCAACAGGGCCCCGGACACCAACACCAACAACACCACTAGGCTATATTCCCGGGCCTCTTGGGCATAGACCAAGTGCAGCGGTGACAGACTCAGCAGCAAAACCGACAACAACGCCACGGCCCAAGAGCGGAAGAGTTCCCAGGCCAACCAAACCATGGCCGGAAAAGTGAGCCAACTGATCAGGGCAGCAGTGAGGCGAATTTGATCGATCGCCCGGCCGCCAAACCCAGCCAACACCCTGGCAAATCCATAGAACAGGGGTGGATGTTGGGGATTGTCCGTGGCCAGGGCCACGGTGGTGGCTCGCAAGCCCTCCAGCAGATTTTGATTGGCGGGCAGGGTTTGGAACTGCATCAGGTCGGCCATGGTCACCGGCTGGCGATCGCTGGCGGCCCGGGTGGCCCAAGCCACGGCGGTTTCCTTGCCCACGCCGGCCACCCGCATGGCGCTATGGATTTCATCAATCCAGTGAAATTTCTGGGGCAAGTTGGTGACCCGCAAACCCAGGCCCAGCCCGATCGCCAGAACCAAAACCAGGGACAGCAGCCAGCTCGATCGTCTTAGGGCATACATGGCAAGGTTAGGGGCAACGGCAAAGGGGCAAAATCGCTCATGTCTAGCGGTGCTCAGCGAAATCAGGCGGGTGGCCGAGGGCTAATCAACGGCTGGCCTCGGTGGCCACCTTGGCTAGGCATTTCGCATCGAGAACCACCAAATCCGGTTGTTGATAGGCCTGGCAGGGGTGATCGGGGGCTAAAAAGCTGCTCAGGGCTGGCTTTTCGCCGCGATTGAGGTGATCGAGCGCCTCCTGTTGCACCGGCTGAAATTGGCGTAACCAGCGGTTGGCCCGCCGCTCCTTTGCGCTCAGGTAATCGATCGTGAAGGTATCGCGATCGAGCAGCCAAAAATCAATACTGTATTGCTGATTGAAGGCCAACACCGCTGCCAGATTTGGGCTATAGAGCGCTTGCAGCAGATCCATCATCCGTTGCCGAAACAAGCGGTAATAGCCCCAGTGGTAAGGAATGGCATATTCACGGGCCACCAGAACCGATCGCCCGGCAAAGGTGGGCAGATTATCGGCCTCTTTGGCCAAGGACGCAACCCGCAGATCCACCGGCTGGGTCGCAAAAAATTGGTACAGGCCCGGCGATTCTCCCGCCACGTAGTTGGCCTTGGGAAAGCGTTTCAGGCTGAGGGGATAGAGCACTGCACCGCTGAATAGCCCGATCGCCAAGAGCACCGCCAAAAAGCGTTTGAACCCTCGGCCAAAGCCTGAGGCTGGGGGCATGGTTGGGGTTGAGTCTGAGCTAGGGAATGGGGCGTGGGCTTCGGGGTTGGTGAATTTGGCGCTGATCACTGGATCGGTTAAGCCAGGACGCGATCGCCCAGCGCCCAAGAGCTGATCCAGCAGCAGCGTCAACACCAAGGCCGCCGCGATCGGCAACATCATCCGAATGCTGTGTTGGGTGTAGCGACCGGGCAAATGGAGCCGAAACAACAGCAAATGGGCCAAGGTATAGCAACCGATGCCAGAGGCGAGCCAAATGGGCAACAGAGCCAGGCGATCGCTCAGTTGTTGACCCAAACGCCAGCGATCGCGCTGCCACCAGGCCACCGGCAACAGCAACCCCAAAACCAAGGTGGCCGGTGTGAATGGATCCTTGGGCAACAGGCTGCTGCGTTGCCCCAAAATCCAAAAGTCAAACCAGTTGTCATCAAAAAAGTTGGCCCGGCCGCTGGAGAAAAATTCCGGGAGTGATCGCGCTTGGCTGACGGTCACCACGGGGCCATAGTCCGAAGCTTGCAGGGCATAGAGACCCAGAACAGCGATCCCCGCAATCCCACCGCCCAGGGCCAAGCGATCGCGCCGCTGAGTCAGGGTGGCGGCGGGGCCCCAAGGGCTGGCAATTAGCGATCGCAATCCGGCCGGCCACTGCCAGCGCCAGCGCCAACACCAGTCGATCGCCAAGATGCCCAAGGCTACCAGGACGTATTGGGGATAGAACAGGCCCAGCAGCCCGATCGTGCCCAAAACCCAACCCAGGCTGGATCGTACCCAACCCCAAGCAAAGGCTAAAAACAGCGGGTAGAGGAACGATCGGGGGGTGGCGGAAGCCAAGTCATCAGTCATGGCCAGCACTTGACTGGTGAGCACCGATCCCAAAAATCCGGCCACCGGAATCGGCAACAGGGCCGTGGTTAAACCAAAGGCCAACCCCGCCACCACCAACCCCAGCCCGATCGGCAGAATTTTGCTCACCGCCAGCGGATTCAACCCCGCCCAAGCCAGCAACCGGTAGAGGGTGCGATAACCTTCCGGGGCCACGGATTGGAAATAGTCCGCAATCCAATCCTGAGGAAAGAGGGTGGGGTCTAGCCAGCGCTGCATCCAAAACACATGCTGGCGAGCATCGTCTTGGACAATGTAGGGGCCGCCTGTAGCCTGGCGATAGCCGGCCCAGCCAATGGCCAGGGCGATCGCCCCGCTGGCCAACAGCCAGCCCCACCAATCGCGCCGTTGGGGCTGGGCCGGAAACAGCCAGCACCGGAGCCGATCGCTCCAAGGGGTGAACCGTGGGGCCGTCATGGGCGGCGGGCTGCGCGGTCGATCGCCGCCGTCATTAATTGGGCTAACTGGGTGGCACTGTCGGGTACAGCCAGGGCACGGGCCCGCTGGGCCATGGTGTCCAGGCGCGATCGATCTGCCAACAGCTCCAAAACCAAATCCCGTAGGCGATCGGGAGACAGTTGCCCCTGAGGAAACACCTGTGCTGCCCCCGCTTCCACAAAGACCTGTGCATTAAACGTTTGGTGATCATCCGCTGCAAAGGGATAGGGCACCAAAATCGAAGGGGTAGCGGTGGCGGCCAATTCCGTTAGCGTGCCTGCACCCGATCGACTAACGGCCAAATTGGCCCGC
The DNA here is from genome assembly GCF_043235035.1 of Limnothrix redekei LRLZ20PSL1. Taxonomy (NCBI): domain Bacteria; kingdom Bacillati; phylum Cyanobacteriota; class Cyanophyceae; order Pseudanabaenales; family Pseudanabaenaceae; genus Limnothrix; species Limnothrix redekei. The sequence continues at coordinate 140,152 of NZ_JAZAQF010000028.1, forward strand.
CCCAGCAGGCTGGCCATATCGTCATAGAAAGGAAGGGCAATGTATTGGGGATGTTCCAAGCTGGCCGCATCCGGATCCCGATCGCCCGTTAAATGCACCACCCAAGCCCCCATCGCAAACCAAGCCGCCGCCACTTCCCGCACCAACCGATTCAGGGCCACGGCCCCTTGGCTGCCGCCGGCCACCACAATCAACGGCGCGTCCTCCGGCACGGGCAAGGCCAGCGGTTCCGGCTTCCAGAATCGATCGCGGGCCGGTGTGCCGGTACAGAGGGCCGCAATTTTTCGTTGGCGTAACCGCTGGGCCGCCGCCTCAAATCCCACGGCCACCGTGTCGCACCAGGGGCCAAACCAGCGCGTGACCCGGCCAGGAATGGCGTTGGACTCGTGTAACACCACGGGCAACCCGAGCGATCGAGCGGCCACAATGGCCGGCCCGGCAATATAACCGCCGGTGGTCAGCACGCCAGCAAACTGCCCTCGCTGCAACAGCCGACGCACCGCAAAGACAGACTTCACCAAGCCATAGGCCGTGGACAGGGTTTTCCAGCCCAATCGCTCCTGAAAACCGGTCACCGGAATGGTGTGCAATGGGAAGCAATCGGGCACAAGCTTTGTTTCCAGGCGATCGGGCACACCAAGCCACTCGATCGTCCATCGATCGGTCAACTCTTGGGCCGCCGCCAGCGCCGGGAACAGATGCCCCCCCGTGCCACTGGCGGCCACTAACAATCGCTGTGGGGCGGTTGCTGCCAAACCGTTTCTCTCTTTCAACCGCTACAATCGGACAGGCAAGGTGGGAATTGATCCCAAAGCGACGCGATCCGGCCGATCGCCCCCCTTGAGTCATCAATCCGGCCACTTCCCGACTTCCTAAATTATCATTCCATGCTTCTTCGCGCTTGTTACGTCTTGGGAAATCAACAACCGATCCAGCGGGCTAGCCGGTGGGGACTTGCCCTAGGAGCCGGCCTGCTGATGGCCATGGGCACTGCCGTCAACCCCGCCGCTGCTGTGACGATCGATCCCAGCGTGCAAGCCCTGTTGAGCGACATCGATCGCGCCGCCAGCGCCAAAGATGCCGGTTTGCTGCAACGGTTCGCCCCCAACTTCCGCAGCGCCGATGGCCTCAGCCGCGACGAGTTGGGCCGCTCCCTTAGTCAGTTTTGGCAATCCTTTGATCAGGTGACCTACAGCACCACCGTTGAAAAGGCCGATCGCGATCGGGACACCTGGATTCTCGAAACCCGCACCGACATCACGGCCACCAAAGCCAACACCACCCTCGGGCCCGCTAAGTTGGTCACGGAAGTGCGGGCCCGCCAAACCATTCAAAACGGCCTGGTGATCCGTCAAGAACTGCTTGATGAGCGCACCACCACCCAATGGGGCAGCAAACCACCCCGCGTGAGGGTGCGGCTGCCAGAGCGAGTGCGCCCGGGGGATACTTACACCTTCGATGCGATCGTTCAAGATCCGTTGGGCGACACCCTGTTGGCTGGCAGTGCGATCGATACGCCTGTGCGCCCGGAACTGTATGCCATTCCCCAAAATGCAGCCCTAGAACCCATTTCTGCTGGAGGGCTGTTCAAGGTGGGGCGCGCGCCCAACAGCCCAGGGTCTCGCTGGATTTCCGCTGTTTTGGTGGGTCCCGAGGGCATGACTTGGATTACGGAACGATTGGAAGTGCGCTAGGTAGAAGTGCGCTAGGAATTTGTAGGTATTGGGCAACTAGCCTGATGGGGCTTGGGTTGGATTAGTGGGACTGGCGGAGTTGGCGACAGCTCAACGGGAAACCCAACTGGGGCGTTGCCGGATTGGCCACAAGGGCGATCGAACCGTTGGCCCGAGTTACCCAACCTTGGGCTTCAATAATTGGCTCAGAAACTGGCTCAGATGCTGACTCAGAAATTGACTCAGATGCTGACTCAGAAAGCGCTGCGGCAGGCACTGGGCGATCGGGCAAATTCGGGGCGATCGCCCGATCAGGAGTACCCGTCGCCTCCCCCGTCAGATTACCGCCCAACCACCGCACATCATCCCAATAGGCCCCCGCACTGCTGGCTGGCTGATCGGGTTCCGCCGGTAACCCCCCTCGCCCCGTCACCACAAATCGGTTACCCTCGTCCGCTGCGCAACCGATAATAATCGCTGCCGTTGGATCCAAGGTGTCTTCTGGTAAATCAATGAACCCCGACTCATCATTGAAGTTTTGGGTGTTGATCTGCACTGCACCGCTGAAATTCGCTCCCAGCCCCGAAGTGGCTGTGATGTCGCTTTGGGGGGTGAGCTGCTGTCGAAAGGCCGTTCCCACAACCGTATCCGCCTGAATTTCAACGCGCCCGCCCCGCCCCGCCTGAGCATTGGCCGTGATATCGCTGTTTTGTAGGGCTGCCAGGGAAGAAAGCTGAAACCGGATGTTGCCACCGTCACTGCGCACAGCATTGGTGGCGATCGAGCTGCCGGCCAACATTTGCAGTGTGTTCACTTGCACATCAATGTTGCCCCCACGGCCGGAGGCGGTGTTGGCGGTGATATTGCCGCTTTCCAGGCGTAGGCGATCGCCCGTGATGCTGAGGCTGCCCGCATCCCCCGTCAGGCTGCTGTTGACGGCAATTTCTCCTTGGTTGCGAATCACCAAATCGCCCACTTGCAGGTTCAAGCTGCCGCTGTTGCCCGTGGCGGTAATTTGGGGCAAATCTGCCCGCCCGGAAACCGCCAACAGCCCGCTGCGGAAACCATCGGCCGATTGCCCACTAATCTCCATGCGATCGGCCTTGATGGTGATGTCTCCCCCTTGTCCCAATCCCAGCGAAGAGCTAGAGAGGGTTGCGCCGCCCAAAACCCGCAAAAATGGCGTTTCAATTAACACGTTGCCGGCCGGATATTCCGTGAAGGTATCGGTGGCAATCCCACTGGAGAACAAGCGATCGCCGGAACTACCAATCAGGTCAATTTGGCGGGCGGCCCGAATCGTGATTTCACCGGGTATCCCTCCCATCTCGAACACCCCGATCCGAATGTTGGCCCCGCTTTGACCCCCAATAAATGCCCCATCACGTACTGTGAGGGTATTGGTTTCAATGAGCATGGCTCCGCCTCGACCATTGCCAGTGATGGTGTTTGTGAAAATCCCACTGGCCACGGAAGCTGCGGGCACGGCATCTTTAATTTCGATGCTGTCTCGGGCTTGCACCGTCAAAGCACCACCGGGGCCGTTGCCTAAATTCACCGTTACCAGCAGCGCTCCCCCCTGCACCAGCAAGGATCCAGCACGAATGGTGAGGGTGCCCCCTTCGCCCGTGGACTCGATAGCATTGCCAGTGCTAATCAGGGAGCCGGCGGCGTTCATTTGCTCGGCATCGATGATAATGTTGCCGCCTCGGGCTGCGCCAAAGGTGGGCGCAAACACAACCGCCCCATCGGCAACTGTGAGATTGCTGGTATTGAGCCGAATGGAACCCCCATTCCCCAGGCCGGCGGTGTTGATGTACAGGCCAGCGATGCGAACTTCGGGGGTAATTTCCCCCACCAAGCTGCCACCAACAATTACCTCGTTCACAAACTGCAATCCCAGGCCGCTGAGGGTGATGGCATCGGTGGCACGAATATCAATGTCGCCGCCCTGGCCGGAGGCAAAGGTGCTGGCGGAGAGGAGGGCGGGCCCTTGGGTGTTGAAGCGGTTGGCTTCAATGACGATCGAGCCACCTCGGCCGGAGCCGCTGGTGTCGGTCACGATCGCGCTGGGCTGTTGGCCGGTGGGATCAATGCCCGCCACCACCACTTGATTAGCCCCGATCGCGATTCCTCGGCCGTTCATGTCCCCTTGCGTGAGGGCTGTGACCGTGGAGCCGTTGAGAATCGCCACTTGACCCGCCTGAAGATTCAGCAGGCCACCGCCGGGGCCGCTGGCATCGATCGCGGCTTGCTGATCCAAATTAATCACGCCGCTGCGTTGGGCCGTGCCCGGGCCGATCGGCCCGTTGGTTTGCCAGCGCACTGTGCCACCGGCCGCACTGATCAGATCAATTTGCCCTTGGGGAGCCACGGCCCGCCCGCCTGCCAGGTCGATCGCCCCGCCCACCAACGACAACCGCTGGGTCGGAGCCACCACCAAGCTCCCCAACAGCCGAATCGGAGCCGGTTGTTGTCCTAACTGCAACCCCAAAGGAACCTGGGAAGACAGCAGTGGGGGCCCACCCGATCGCCCCGCATCGAAGGTCACCCCATCACCAAACACCAACCCTTCGGCTGTGCTGGCCCAAAATGCGCCCCCCAGTTGCAACTGGGCATTGGGCCCAAACAGAATCCCGTTGGGATTCAGCAAAAAAAGATTGGTGGAGCCATTGGCCCGAAGCGTGCCCAAAATCTCCGACCCTTGGCTACCGGTCACCCGAGTGATGGCGTTTTGCACCTCTGCGCCCGTGTTGAACCAAGCGGTTATGCCCTCAGGAACCGAAAAGCGCTCAAAGCTGTGGAACAGATTTCCACCCGATCGAGTGCCCCCGTCGATTTGGATGGTGTCGCCCGTGGTTTGGATGCGCGATGGTTCCGGCAATGTGCCATCAGGAGCGATCGGCCCCACTTGGGCCCCGGCAGCGCCTCCCCACAGCCAAACACAACAGCCCGCCGCCAGCCATCTCCGCCGCAAATTTCCCATCGTCCTTTGGATTGGTTTTGGGCCTATTTGACCCGTTTGGCCAAGGCCCCTCCCCAGGAAGATAGCAAACGGCCACCGGGTGCTGAGGTTCCCCGCGTTTGCTGTGTTCACCCGATCGCCAGTTACGAAACAACGCATCCAAAACGCCTCATGGGCGGTCAAGCAAGGAGTCCGCCTTGCTGTGTTATACCAACGGCCCGAGACACACCCGCAAAATCAACCCACTTCAAACGAGCAAGTAACGATCAAATCATGAAAACAAATCATGAAAATTCATGCTCGAAGATTCATGATTGAAATTCATGCTCGAAATCCATGATTGAAATTCATGATCGCAATTCATGGCCAATCAACCATCAAACTAACCGATTAACCGAGCTACCGCTTGAGGGCCCGTTCCATATCGCGCTGATCCTGCTTGCGCTTGAGGTCTTCCCGCTTGTCGTGCAGTTTCTTGCCTCGGGCCAGCCCGATCGCCACCTTGACCCATCCTCCCTTCAAATACATGCGCAAGGGAACCAGGGTCAGCCCCTTTTGATCCACCTGTCCTACCAGTTTGCGGATTTCTTCCTTGTGCAACAGCAGCTTGCGCGTGCGGCGAGGGTCGTGGTTAAAGTAGCTGCCCGTGGTGTCGTGGGGCGAAATATGCACATTCAGCAGCAACGCTTCGCCATTGCGGATGAGGGCAAAACCATCCCTGAGGTTCACCTTGCCAGCCCGAATGGACTTCACCTCAGTGCCCTTGAGTTCAACCCCCGCCTCGTAGGTTGCCAAAATTTCGTACTCGTAGCGGGCTTGGCGGTTGTCAGCGACAATTTTGTACCCACTTTGCTTGTCGGCCACGCTGTTGATTAACCCTCCGTCGCGCTCTGAACCCAATCGGAAATTTGCAGGTTGGTCACTGGACTCAAGCCTGACCGGGATCGATAGGAGGTCTATTCTAACCGCTGATTCATCTCAAGCGGCGCAGTACAGGGATTTTGCAAGATTTGCGAGCCGATGGCGGTGGTGATTAGTGGTGATCGGTAGGGATCAGTGACGATCCATGGTGGTGATAAGTGGGATTGCCCAAAAACTAGGCAAGCAATTGGACAAGAAATTAGACAAGCAATTTAGACAAGAAAGTAAGCAAGGCGGGAACCGATCGACCCTTCAGCAAACTTTTTGCTAGATCATCGCGATCGAATCCTCAACTTGCGATCGATCCATGATGCAGTTTCCAAGGCTCCCGATCGCCCTCAGCAGTTTCCATGCAAGGGTTTTGGGCGAGGGCCAACGGTTCGATCTCCGCCCATTCATCAGCCCCAGCGATCTTTGCTTCACAAAATATTAAGTACCCCTTGACTATTTTGGGCTTAAATCGTATCTTTAGATACAGAAACCAATCGTTCATCTTTCCCCGCTAACACCACAGCTCACAGGTCACCCTTGCAGCCGTTAGTTAGAAAGAAAGACGGAAGTAGGGATTCTAGGTCAATGTCGATTTTGGGTTAAGTCCTAACCACCGATCCACAGCCCGCAAATCCCGAAGGAACGCGCCTCAGTCAGATCCTGAACGCATCTCCTGGAGGCGATCCTCATGAAACTCATTTATCGCGGTGTCCGGTACGACAGCACAGAAACCCCTCTGCCCACGGTAGAAACGGGCCGCACTGGTCGATATCGCGGTTTGGAAGTGCATTTTCGCCATGCCGAAAGCATTCCGCCGCAACCAGTCAATGATCTGACCTATCGGGGTGTCGCCTATCGCACGGGCGCTGAGGCCTTCGCGCCCAGCAGCGTCCCCGCTAGCCGCCCCGTCACTTCGCCGATCAGCCAACCCCTTACCGCAGGTTCTGCTATGTCTACCCAATCGATCTCCGCTCGTGCTCGTGTCCAAATGATGTCCCGTCATCATCAAGCCGCTGCTCGTGAACAACTGGCACTCGATCGCGCAGCAGCCGAATTGGGCCTGGGTCACCTGTCGTCTACTTTCAGCCGCATCCAAGGCAAAATGCAGCACGACATCGCCATTTCTTGCGAACCCAGCTCCGTCGCAATGAGCTAAGCACCCCTTGTTGGGTTTTGGGCCACCCGGAAGTCATCTGGGTTTCGTTGAGTGGTTCCTAAGCTGAATTGTCTCGAACTTGTCTCAAACCTGTTTGTTGTGAACTCTTTCTCGAATGCTGTTCGGTAGAGCAGGGTATCGGTTGAATGAAAGGTTCTGATCCAAGGTGGTTGGCTTACGGGCTGGCTACCTTGGACTCTTTCCTGAATTCGTTCTGGCTGATATTTTGCAAAACCCGCATATTTCAGTGAGCGTTAGCCCCATACCCCCAGTGCTCCTTGAGCAGGCTGGGGGTATTTTTTGGGTTTTTCGGTGACGGAAGACCCTTGCTAAGATGCGGGTGGGAATGGGGCGATCGCCCGTTGGGGCTTTTTCTGTCCCTATCTTTCGGGATTTCTTTCGGAATCTCTTTTTGAAGATTGATTTTTGGAAAATTTCTGAAAATCTATTTTTAGGCATCTATTTTTAGATTTTAAATATTTTATTTTTAGATTTTAAATATTTATTTATCCTTGGGGAGTCTATTTTTCTGGGTCTAGGTCTATCTTCTCTGGGTCTATCTATGTTGAATTTCAAGCGATCGGGTCAAGCTCGTGCTTCCAAAGAACCCCATAGTCAAGTGACTCCCGATCGCAAACGGTTACGCATCGTGCGCATGGGACATCGCTTCCACCCCTGGGAAGATGCTTACCATTTATTACTAACCCTGAGCTGGCCGAAGTTTTGGCTAGCGATTATTGTGGGCTATGGGCTGGCCAATTTCCTCTTTGCCGGGTTATATCTTTTGGAACCCGAAGGAATTGCTAATGCCAAACCGCAATCTTTCATGGATGCGTTCTTTTTTAGTGTGCAAACCATGGCAACGATCGGCTATGGCGCAATGTATCCGGCTAAGCCTTGGACGCAGATACTAACGGCCGTTGAAGCCTTGGTGGGTCTGATGGGATTTTCGGGAGCGACGGGGTTAATGTTTGCCCGATTTTCGCGGCCCACTGCGCAGGTGCGCTTTAGTCAATCGCTCCTGAAAACAACCCATGAAGGTCAACCTGCGTTGCTGTTTCGGATGGCTAATCAGCGGCAGAATCAGATTATTGAAGCCCAGGTGAGTTTAGTTTTCATTGAGGATACGGTCACTCAGGAAGGGGAATATTTACGCAAAATTCAGGACTTATCGTTGGTGCGATCGACTTCACCAATGTTTGCCCTGTCGTGGTTGGTGATACATCGAATTGATCAACAAAGTCCCTTGCTTGGCCGCTCGATCGAGTCTTTGTTTAATAGCAATGCTACCTTTGTGGTGTCCTTGACCGGAATTGATGATGAATTGAGCCAAACGGTTCATGCTCGCCATATTTATGCAATTCCTGATGTTTTAGAAAATCACCGATTTGTGGATATGCTGACCCATCAGCCCAATGGGGTCATTTGTATCGATTACCGATTTTTTGATCAGGTGGAACCGGTGACTCAATTCACACCTAAAATTACACCTAAGATCACTCCCAATTAAAGCAATTGAAAGTAGGTTTCGGGAAAATTTTGCTCACAGCCTGTTGATGCTGATTTCAGCAATCAAAGCTTTAGGATCACAAGCCGCAGCACTGGAAGTTTGAGGGCGATCATTCACCCCGACGAATTACCAACCGATCGCCCGCTTTGCCAACTAAAATTCCTGCCTTAAACGGAGGGCGATCGCGATCTTGGGGCCGAATCACCCACAGGGCCACGCGGCGATCGGCCCAATGTTTGGCCTGTTCCGGTTGAGGCACGGGAATCACTTCACAATGGCAATAGAAATCTAGGGAAGGGCGTTGGGTGCGATCGCTCGTGTAAACCTTTGCGCCAGAATGGGCGACCGATCGCAGCAGATTGGCCACCGGCCGCACGGGATATTGTTCATTCAGTTCCCAGAGCCAACTGCCCGACGAAAAAAACAGCGTTAACCCCACAAACATGCCCCAAAAAGCCACGGGGATCAGTTGTCGATCGCCCTGCTGGGCCAACAAGACCACGGCTCCCCCCGTTAGCCCCAAGGCCGCCAGCGCCAGGGCGAGCATCGGCTCCAACGGTGTGGCCAAGAGGCTGAAGTAAACGGCTCCAGCCCCGCCACCCAAGGCCAGCAAACCAAAAACCACCTGCCACGATCGCCCAAACCGGGCCGGCGGTTCTTCCCACAAAGACCCCAGCAAGGGCCCGATCGCCAAGGCCAAGGGGGGATAGAGCGGCAGGCCATACCAGGGCAGTTTGGTTTCCATCACGGAAATGGGCAGCAGATAGCCCAAGCTCCAAACCAGCACCAACTTGCCCCAAGGCCAATCCCGATCGCGCCAGGCCGCTTGGAAGCCCGCTGGCAACAAAAACAGCCAAGGCCAAGCCAATTCCAACAGCTCTTGCAGATAAAACCAAGGCGGGCCGCCCCGATCACTCACGGAATCCCAAACCCGCCGCAGGGACTGATTCAGCAAATTAGTCTCAAAAAAGGTGGGGCCGTAGTGTTGCCATTGGGCCCCATACCAGGCCAGGGCTGGGGCCAAGCCCAAAAGCCCCCCGAGCCAGAGATAGGGCGATCGCAACAGCCGAGGCGTATCCCAGACTAAAAAGCCGAAAATTAGCCCCCCAAACAGCAGGGCCACCAGTCCCTTCAACAGGGCGATCGCGCCGAGGGCAAACCCAATTCCCAGCGTCCACCGCAAATCCCGCCGGGCCCGCAACAGACAGCACCAGGTCAGCAACCCAAAGGCCACAATTGCCGCATCCAGCATGGCTAACCGCCCATGGCGCACCACGGGCAACCAGGTGAGATATACCAAGGCGCTGAAGATGGCGGCGGCCCGGTGGGTGAAAATTAACCGCCCCACCGCAAAAACCAGTGGTACGGCCGCCGCACCCAGCAAGGCTCCGGGCAGTCGCGCGGCCCATTCACTTTCGCCAAAAATCCGAAACAACAGGGCGATCGCCCAATGGAGCAGGGGCGGCTTGTTGAAATAGGGGCGATCGTGCAGGGTGGGAAACCACCAAGCCTCGGAGCCGATCGGGACGCGGGACAGTTCCCGGGCCACTTGGGCCACCGTGCCCTCATCCCAATCGCGCAGGGGCAACCCACCCAAATTGATGCCATACAACACCAGGGCCAACCATCCCAGCCCGATCGCCCAGGCCCAATCCACCGCCCGATCGTCCCTGCGCCACAGTTGCCGAGCGATGGCCCCCATGCGGGACGATCGCACCGAGGCCGAAGAACCAGCCGGGTCAGGATTAGGGGCCATAGGGATGGGGAAAAGGGATTGAGAAATCGATCGCGAGGTTGAAATCAATGCCCAATCTAGCGAATTAAGGGGCCCGAAAACCCAGAATCAATCCGTTTTGAAGGCTGACATGGCCGTTGAAATGGTCGTTGGCAACGGTGCCATTCGTGGGGCCCAGACCGCACACCTGACCCCGATCGGCCGGCTTATACTGGCTGGCATCGTGGGCCCCATAGCGTCTTCAAAAATTTCCAGCTAAATCAACCGAACCATTCAACCTAGCCATTCAACCTAACCATTTAAGATGCAGCTTTCACCCATCGTCGATATCGTTATCGGCCTCCTATTCGTTTACTTAACCCTCAGTCTGTTGGCTTCGGAAATTCAAGAACTGATTGCCACCCTGTTGCAATGGCGAGCTGCTCATCTGAAACAGTCGATCGCCCAATTACTGGGCGGCGGCAGCCAATCCACCGTCAGCGGCCGCGCCCCCCAGCGTCCCGGCGACAGCAACCGCGCCGAACAACTGACCGAACGCCTCTACGATTCCCCCACCATCAACAGCCTGAACCAAGAGGCTCGGGGGTTGTTAGCCACTGGTTTTCGCAAGGGCTTTCGGGTTCTCTGTAACCTGATTGGCCTCAGCAATCCGATCTTTGGGCAACATACCAGCGCCCCTTCCCATATCCCGCCCAGTTCCTTTGCCGATGCGTTGCTGTCTTCGGCCAAAATTCCCGATCTGATTCGTACCGTCAGCCTGCGGCGGTTTGAGCAATTTACCCAAGATTTGGGGCGACAAACCCGCCAACTGTTGCAACCGCAACTGAGCGATTCGCGATTGACCCAACTGCTTGATCGCTTTGAACAACGCCTGCGAGACATCACCACTGACTATCGATCGGGTAAATTTGACCTCAAAATCAGCCTCACCCGAGTGTTGAACTCCGTCGATCGACTCATTAGCATTCTGCAAGCGGCCCACGTGCCTGAGGTCGATCGACTGGTGATCCTGCGGGACGACACCTTTGAAGACCGCGAGGGCCACACGATTTTGCTGGCGGCCCTGTTGCCCTCCACCGAAGAAGTGCTGGATGGATTGCGCCACAAACGCGCCATCTACCAGGAAGTGCAAGCGGTGATTGCTGAATTGCGCGATGCCAATGACCCAACTCGCAAAGGCTTGGAAGAGGCCCTGAACCTGTTGCCCGAGCCTGTGCAAGACAACCTGTTGCTGCTGGCAAAGCGGGCCCGATCGCGGGCGACCTCCGTGCAAGAGGATTTCCAGGAATTCCAAAAGGAAGTGGAAGGTTGGTACGATCGAGCGCGCGATCGGGCATCGGGGGTCTATCGCCGCAATGCACGCGGGGTTTCGATCCTTTTGGGCATTGTCCTGGCGGTGGCCAGCAACGCCGATACCTTCAACATTGTGAGCAAGCTGTCTCGGGATACGGCCTTGCGGCAAGCGGTAAACGCCTACGCTGATCGAGTCGTCCAAACGGGCAGCGCTCCCGGAGTTCCTTCGCGGCCTATGCTGCCCAAGTGGTCGGAAGTGAGCCAGGACATGCAGGCAGCTTTGGATGAAACTACCCTCCCGATCGGCTGGGATTCCAACAAATTAAATGAGCAATTGCGCTACGACAATCGCAAACCCAAAAACCAAGGAGAAGTGATTTGGGTCTTAATTCGCACGGCTTTGGGCTGGCTGGTCACGGGCTTGGCGATCGCGATGGGTGCGCCCTTTTGGTTTGACCTGCTCAGCAAAATCATGCGGGTCAAAAACACCGGCAAATCAGAAGCATCCTAAATTTCCAAATTTGCCAACAAATTTGCCAATTTCTGGAGGCAAGGAGCGAAGGTTCCTTGTCTTTGTTTTTTATGGGTATTGGATTTTTTGCACCCATCCAGATCTTCGCCCAAATCCCTCTCCCAAGCCGGGAGAGGGACTTGACAACCCGCAACGAGATCGCTGTCAGCCAACCTTTCTGGCTTCCCCGCCCGCCTTGAGAGTCAGGAGATGAGGTCTGCTAACTGATTCGCGCAAGAGGTTTAATTGCCTATCAAGGCAATCCACGAATCAATCAGCCATCGATCGCAGCCATCGATCGCACCGATCATTAGGTGACATTAGGTGATCACCGTGGGCCGATCGCGCCCGGTCAGGGACTTGATTTGGGCCACTTCCTCCGCGATCGCGATCAAATCCCCGAGGGCCACTTGGGTGTCTTGATCATGCTTGGCGGAATCGGGTTCATAGCTTTCCAAATACAACCGCAGCGTAGCTCCTTGGGTTCCCGTACCCGACAGGCGGAACACAATTCGGGAGCCATCCGTGAACCCAATCCGAATCCCTTGTTTTTGGCTGAGGCTGCCGTCCACGGGGTCGGTGTAGGCAAAATCATCGGCGTAGTCCACTTCGTAGGAGCCGAATTTCTGGCCCTTCAGGTCGCCCAGCTTGACCCGCAGGTTATCGACCAGGGTATTAGCCCGATCGCTCTCCACCTCTTCATAGTCATGGCGGGAATAATAGTTGCGGCCGTAGATTTGCCAATGTTCCCGCACGATCGCCTCCACAGACTGACCCCGCACCGCCAACAAGTTCAGCCAAAACAGCACTGCCCAAAGGCCGTCTTTTTCGCGCACATGGTTCGACCCCGTGCCGAAGCTTTCTTCGCCGCAGAGGGTGGCCTTGCCCGCATCCAGCAAATTACCGAAGAATTTCCAGCCGGTGGGGGTTTCATAGCAATCAATGCCCAATTTGGCCGCCACCCGATCGACTGCGGCGCTGGTGGGCATCGATCGCGCCACACCGGCCAAGCCCTCGCGATAGCCCGGAATGAGGGTAGCGTTGGCGGCCAAGACGGCCAAGCTGTCGCTGGGAGTGACGAAGAAGTTACGCCCCAAAATCATGTTGCGATCGCCATCCCCATCGGAAGCGGCCCCAAAGTCCGGCGCACCGTCGCCAAACAGAATTTCCACCAAGTCATGGGCATAAACCAGGTTGGGATCCGGATGCCCTCCGCCAAAGTCCTCCAGGGGCACACCGTTCATCACCGTGCCGGCCGGCGCACCCAACAGCCCTTGCAAAATTGCTTGGGCATAGGGGCCGGTCACGGCGTGCATGGAATCCACACAGGCGCGGCCGGTTTTGAACCAATCCCGCAGGCGATCGAAGTCAAATAACGACTGCATCAGAGCCGCGTAGTCGCTGACGGAATCGATCACCTCAACGGTCATGTCGCCCAGTTGGCTCGTGCCAGGGCGATCGAGATCCAAATCCGTCGCCTCCAGAATTCGATAGCCATCCAGGGTTTTGGTGCGGTGATAAATCGCATCCGTCACCTTTTCGGGAGCCGGGCCGCCGTTGGCCGTGTTGAACTTAATGCCAAAGTCCGCATCGGGGCCGCCGGGGTTGTGGCTAGCCGAAAGAATGATGCCGCCAAAGGCTTCGTTTTTGCGGATCACACAGGAGGCCGCCGGAGTGGACAAAATTCCCCCCTGACCCACCAACACGCGCCCAACCCCATTGGCCGCCGCCATTTTCAGGATTGTTTGGATCGCGGTGCGGTTGTAGTAGCGCCCATCGCCGCCCAGGACTAGGGTTTGACCGGCAAAATCTTCGAGGCTGTCAAAGATGGATTGAACAAAATTTTCTAAATAATGCCGCTGCTGAAAAACGGGCACGCGCTTTCGCAGGCCGGAAGTGCCGGGTTTTTGATCTAAAAAAGGCTGACTGGCGACGTGGTGAATATTCATAGGGTAATAGGGCGAAATTTTATGGGGTTATGGGGGCGATCGCCTCGATCGCCTCGATCGCGCTGATTGCCGGGATCGGTTCGATCGATAATTCAACAGTCGATCATGCAAACAAACAGCGAGCAATCACGCAGAAATCAATCACACAGAAATCAATCACGCAGAAGTAAAAATCTGCCCAAAAGACATGTGCTGGGAACCCGCACTAGCAGAAACCCAAAGACCAGTCCTATTTCTTCAGCAACCGCACATCAATCACGCTGGCATTGAAGTTATAGGCCTTTCCTTCTAATTCCACGGGAATGCCAATTTTGAGCTTGTTATTCCCCAGAACGGGCCCATTTTCCGTCATGGTGGCCTCGCCGCTGAGGGTCAAATACAGGTCACTGTTATATAAATCAGGGCGGGGATCCGGCAGGGCTTTCACCGTGCCATCGGGTTGAGGAACCAGGGTGGTGCGGGTGAGGGTTTGCACCGATTTCACAGTGATGCTGCCGTAGGGTTGGTTCCGAATAATCACGTTGGTTTTGCCGGAACTGGTCATTTCTTGGATCACGGTTTGCGGATCCCGAATGGAAAGACCCCGAGCCACCGCGTCAATTTCAACCATTTGTTTTACTGCGCCCACTTGGGCCACGGAGCCGCCGGTTCCGGGCACCAAGAAGATCCCAACCAGCACAAGCAGGATAACCAGGCCTGCACCGAGGTCTAAAATGCTGAGTTTGCCAAGGAGGCGACCCTGTGAGTCGAGCAGTTTCATGGCGGTATGCCGAAGGTGTACGAAAGGGGCGAGGGTTGTGCGGCCCAAGACCACCCCCCGGATCCCAGATTCAAAATCCAAGATCCAAGGGGAAATGAGATCCAAGAACCTGCGCGGTCTAGATAACCTAGAAAGCCTAGACAGCAGTAAGGTTATCAGGTCGCACGGGAGCATGAAAACCTTGTCTCTTTAGAGCAAGGATAAAAGGCGACAGGGGTACTTTAGTGCCCGTCATTCTTATGCTAAGTAGGTCAGCATAAACTATAATGCAAATATGCTAATTCTTGAGTTCAAAGTCTACGGAAAGCCTGCTCAATTCAGCGCTATTGATGAGGCGTTGAGGACTGCCAAGTTCATCCAAAACAAGTGCTTACGCTATTGGATGGACAATAAAGGCTTGTCTAAATACGACCTCAACAAGTATTGTGCGGTGCTGGCAAAAGAATTTCCGTTTGCCAATGAACTCAACTCAATGGCTCGCCAAGCATCGGCAGAACGCACTTGGTCTGCGATCTCGCGATTTTATGAGAACTGCAAAAAGCAGATCCCAGGCAAGAAAGGTTTTCCGCAATTTAAGAAAGACGTTCGCTCAGTGGAATACAAAACGACTGGGTGGAAACTAGCGGAGGATCGTAAATCAATCACGTTCACTGATGGTAAGCAGATTGGCAGATTGAAACTGAAGGGAACTCGTGATTTGCATTTTTACCAACCTAACCAAATCAAGCGGGTCAGACTGGTAAAACGTGCAGATGGGTACTATGTTCAATTTGCCGTATCTGTTGAACGCTTTGAAGTAGTCCAGCCTTCTGGTAAGGCGGTTGGGTTAGATGTAGGACTCAACGATTTCTACGTCACTCAGGATGACTACAGAGCAGAAAATCCGCGCTTTCTTCGCAGGGGAGAGCAACGGATCAAGCAGGCTCAAAGGAGGGTTAGCAGAAAGGTTAAAGGGTCAAGCAATCGTCGCAAGGCAAGGGTGATTTTAGGCAAGCGCCATCTCAAGATAAGTAGGCAGCGTAAAGACCATGCTGTGAAATTGGCACGGTGCGTAGTTCAGTCTAACGACTTGATCGTCTACGAAGATTTGAGAATCAAAAACATGGTGCAGAATCACTGCCTTGCCAAGTCGATTAACGATGCATCCTGGTATCAGTTCAGAGTGTGGCTGGAATACTTTGGCAAAGTGTTTGGCAAAATTACTGTTGCCGTCCCGCCTCACTACACAAGCCAGGAATGCTCTAGCTGTGGCGCGATTGTCAAGAAAGGGCTGTCAACAAGGACGCATATTTGTCGGTGCGGAGCTGTCCTCAATCGTGACCACAATGCAGCTAGAAATATCCTCAGTCGGGGATTGGCTACGGTAGGGCATACCGGAAGCTACGGTCTTGAACCGTGCAACGCTTGGGGAGAGGATGCCTCTACTTTGGTTGGGGAAACCCTGTCAAGGCAAGCAACCTCGTAGAATCAAGAATCCCTGTCTCTTTAGGGCGGGGAGTGTCAACACGCGGGTCATGCGCGGTTGGATAGGGGTTTGATCTTGGGGATGGATTTCACGAATCGCAATACGTTGTGGGCTTCGGTGTTGGCGGAAACGCTGGTGCGGGTGGGGGTGACGGAGGTGGTGATTTGCCCAGGCTCCCGATCGACCCCGTTAACGATCGCCCTGGCCAGCCATCCGCGAATGACGGCGATTCCGATTTTGGATGAGCGATCGGGGGCGTTTTGGGCCCTGGGGGCGGCCCGGCGATCGCACCGGCCGGTGGCGGTGGTTTGCACATCGGGCACGGCGGGAGCCAACTTTTTCCCGGCGGTGATTGAGGCTCGCGAAAGTGGTGTGCCCCTGTTGTTGCTCACGGCCGATCGCCCGCCAGAGTTGCGCGACTGCGCGGCGGGCCAGGCGATCGATCAGCTCAAGCTCTTTGGGATTTATCCCGTTTGGCAGGCAGAGTTGGCCCTGCCGGAACCTCGGTTAGACCTGTTGGCCTATTTGCGCCAAACCCTGGCCCAGGCGGCCCAACGGGCGATCGCCGCCCCGGGCCCCGTGCATCTGAATGTTCCCTTGCGGGATCCGTTGCCCCCTTTGCCGGAACCGGCCGTGGCCGATGCCCTGGCCCAGTTACAGGCCAATTGGCATGATCAGGAATTCTTTGGGCACTTGCAGCCGGTGCGCCGACCGATTACCTTCTCCCGGTTGCCCTGGCAGGAGTTTTGGCAAGGGGCCCGCCAAACGGAACGGGGGCTGATTGTGGCGGGGCCGGCCCAACCGGCGGATCCGGCGGCCTATTGTGCAGCGGTGGGCCGATTGGCGCGATCGCTCGGTTGGCCCGTGTTGGCGGAGGGCCTCTCGCCGTTGCGGAATTTTGGGGCCCTGAATCAACATTTGGTGGCCCACTACGACTTGATGTTGCGCAATCCCCACCAGCGGGAACAACTGCGACCCACTATGGTGCTGCGGCTGGGGGGCTTACCAATCAGCAAGACCCTGCGCCTGTGGTTAATGGAAACCGATGCGCCCCAATGGGTTCTAGATCCGGGCGATCGCAACCTGGATCCCCTCCATGGCCGCACACGATCAATCCAGGGGGCGATCGAACTCTGGGAAACCCCGGAACCGGACTTGCCCCCCTCCGATTATTTGCAAACTTGGCTAGCGGGCGATCAAGCCATGGAAGTCACCGTGAAACAAGCCCTGGCGGAACAGCCCCAACGTCTGGAGAGCAAAATCGCCTGGTTGTTGCCGCAAACACTGCCCGATCGCACCCCCATCTTCATTTGCAACAGTATGCCCGTGCGGGATGTGGAATATTTTTGGGGCATTAACAACCGGGAAATTCAGCCCTTTTTTAATCGGGGAGCCAACGGCATCGATGGCAGCCTTTCCACCGCGATCGGCCTTGCCCAACACCATCAACCGGCCGTGATGCTCACCGGAGATTTGGCCCTGTTGCACGACACCAACGGCTTCTTAGCCCGTCGCCACTTCCAAGGCAGCCTCACCATTTTGCTGATTAACAATAACGGCGGCGGCATCTTTGAAATGCTGCCCGTTTCGCAGTTTGAACCCCCTTTCGAGGAGTTTTTTGCCACGCCACAATCGGTCAACTTTGCCAGCCTCTGCGAGAGCTATGGCATTGAGTACCGGCAAATTACCCAATGGCAGCAGTTTTGCGACTCCTTGAGCCAACTGCCCGCCCAAGGCATTCGCGTGCTGGAATTTTTGTGCGATCGCAAGCGGGATGCTCAGTGGCGGCAATCTTTTTTCCGGCAGTTGGCTGTTTAGGGCCGTGGGGGCGGGGTCTTCCCCATGTGCTTCAACTGAACGGTTAGCTTGTTCAAAATTATCCCAACCAACGTTGATCGAAACTCGTCAACCCTGTAGGGGCGTACGGCCGTGTACGCCCCTACCCGGATTTTCTCGGTCTGAGGTTAAAGCCCATGGGTCTCCCTGCCCAGTTCCCCACCCAGTTCCCCACCCAGTTCTCCGCCCAGTTCTCGTGATCCTTGGGCATTCCCAGGGGTGGACAGGGTTGTGGCGATCGCTCAGGTTAGGGTTGGGAGACCCAACCCCTACGGCGATGGAACTGACGACCTGCCCAAAGCCCCTTGACTGAGCACAACCCCTAGGGCGAAACCTGCGGCAAGCCCATGCTGTAATTCACCGCGCGGGTTTCCAAGTTGTAGGCGATCGTGCCATTTTGCAACAGCGATCGCACAAAATGCTCCAAATCTGACCCAATCCGCCGCAGGGTATATTCCGTCAAATCTTGACCCGCCGACTGGGCCACCAACTCTTCAAACTTGCGGTAGACCTGCTGGAGCGCCTCCGGACTCCACAAAAACTCATTATCAGGATCAATATCAATCGTGAGCTTCGTTTCGCTGGGCACAATGTCATCATTGACCAACTCGGCGGCGAAGATGCGGATATGGCGGGTGGTGGACTTTAGTAGCATCGGCTCTGGTTTTGAACGCGGCGGTTGAGAAGGGATCTGGGCATGGACAGCCAAGGCCCGATCGCCAGACTCCCCAATTCCAAACTCCCCAATTATTGTAGGAGCTTGCCCAATGCGTTCTACCCCTTCCTAAGGGCCACGAATTCTAATTGATGCTGAAACTCTTTTTTATCCGTCATACGGAGTCGATCGGGAATGCAGCGGGGCGGATGATGGGGCGAGCCGACGACCCCTTGACCGATCGGGGCCAAACCCAAGCGCGATCGCTTGGTCGGGCCCTGGCCCAACAGGGGGCCCATCCCCACACCATTTACAGCAGCCCCCAACAACGGGCCCAAGAAACCGCCCAACTGGCGCGATCGGCCGCCATGGCCCACCCGGCCACGGGTGATCGGCCCCTGCCGCCGATCATCACCGACACCCACCTTTGCGAATTTGACAACGGAATTTTTCAGGGGCTGACCTGGAATGAAGCCAGGCAGCAATATCCCGAACTTTGCCAAAAACTGGAAAATTCCTTGGAATGGATCCCAATTCCGCAATCAGAAACCCTAGAAGCCGGTCGATCTCGCGCACAGATCTTTTTACAAGGTCTAATTAGCCAATTTATTGACACAAAACCCAACGAAACAGGGCCACAAAATCCCGATCCCTGCCTTTGGATCGTCACCCATCACTGGATCTTGCAACACCTAATCTCAGAGATCCTCGGCTCCCCAAGAACATGGCAAATTTCCATCCCCCACGGAGCAGTTTTTGAGCTATGGCTCGATCAAACCCGCTGGCAAACTACCCAAGAACTCGCCATGGGTTTAGACGATCAACAGCGGTTGAACCATGTTTTTTGGCAAATTCACCGCTTTAATCAACTATTGGAGAACAGAGATTGATCAACTTACTGGGAAATTTTGTGAAAATAGACTGAATGTTCATTTTTCGAGCTAAATTTTCCATGTGTGTTAGTCAGTCCGCGCAAATCCGTCCCGTCTGATCGATGTTGTGATACATCATGACGATCTATCCTGGTTCATTCGTGCTAGATCGTCCTGATGCACACTGAATTTCCCATTGGGATATCGACTCCCGATCGATCTCCTACCCTGATTAACTGGGGCTAATCCTCCTAATAGGAGATTTAGACCCACTCATTCTGGGTTGGTTCATTAGAGAGAGCGCTCAGTAGGTATAACCGCTCATGTGGTTGCTGCCTGAGATAGCCCTGCTGTGCTCAACAATGTCGATCAACCAGGCCATCACCTGCCTAATTAGGCTGGGATCGATTCTGTCGCGGAGTGACTAATCATTACCTACCAACCGCTCAATCAACCTTCACGGGTTTTCTCTTTGAGGAATTTGTCGATGGACATTCAACTAATTAATGTTGGTTTCGGTAATATTGTGGCGGCCAACCGAATCATTGCTATTGTCAGCCCCGACTCGGCTCCGATTCGTCGCCTAGTTACTGATGCAAAAGATCGTGGCCAGCTCATTGATGCCACCTATGGTCGCCGGACCAGAGCTGTGATTATTTCGGATTCGGGTCATGTGGTGTTGTCTGCTATTCAGCCCGAAACCGTTGCCAATCGCTTGGTGGTTGGTAAGGAGCCCAAAGGGGACTAATCTTCCCGATCGCCGCCAGTATCCGCCCGATCGCATGGATAATCCCATGAGAATTGGTTAACGGCTCTAGGAATCTGTCAGGTCTTTGGGAAATTCTGAATCGCTTTCGCTCTCAGCTTTTTAGCTTAATTTCATTGTGTGTTTGCTCAAGAAATCTTGCTCGAAAAATCTTGCTCAAGTAGCTTCAGAGCAAACAGACATCACAATTCATTCATGATTGGTTCATGAGGAGTTGTTGATCGATTAAGGGGGGGACGTTCTAGCTCGTGATCGCTAGATCGATTGGATAACTGAGGAAGCTGTTGAGTTTCTGGGTTGGCATGGGTCAACCGTTGCTGGTCACGAGCTAGAACGCCATTAAATCTTTCACCGATTATGTCTAGCCGTTGATGCCTCGGGGTTGTTGATTAGGTTTGGGTTTTCGAGTTTGGGTTTTTGAGCTTGGGTTTACTGACCCCGATCGCGTCCAGTCTGCTGATTTCTGGGAACGCTGGGGCTAATAACTAATAACTAGTAACCAGTAACTAGTAATTAGTAACTAGGGCGATCGAGCCAGTTCGCGCAAAATTCCCAGCAGCGCCGCTTGGTTAAATGCATCCTTGGTTAGGTAGGCATTGGCTCCGGCTTCCGCGCCCCGTCGTTTGTCTGCGTCGGAATTCAGGGAGGATACGAGGACGATCGGGAGGTCGTCGTACTCGGGCATTTGACGAATTCGCGCCGTTAGCCCCAACCCGTCCAAACGAGGCATTTGAATATCGGAGACGATCGCGTCAAAGGTGCGCGATCGCAGCTTGTGCAGTGCATCCATCCCGTCGGTGGCGGTCACCACGTCGTAGCCAGCGGTTTCCAAAATTCGCTTTTCTTGGGTACGGGTGGCGATCGAGTCTTCCACCAACAAAATCGCTGGCGGCCGGGCCATACTCAGGGAGTCGGCCGTGCTCAGGCTGCTGTTGCGGCTGGTGCGGCCGCCCAAGGTGGCAAACAAGTCCGGCGGGTGCAGCACGGGGCACACATCTCCATTGCCCAAAATCGTCACCCCAGACACATTCCGCACGCGCACCAGCAGTTTGCTCTGGGGCTTGAGCATAATTTCTTGCACATCAATCAGCCGATCGACAAATACGGCCAGGCGATCGCGCCCCATCACCAACACCACACAGGGATGGGGAATGACATCGACCCGATCGGGCGCGGGCCCCGGCGGCAATCCCGGCAACTCCAGCAAATCCCCCAGGTCGGTGGCGGAAACCGGTTCCCCTTCCAGCAAAATGACGGGGCGACCTTCCAAGGCAGTGATTTGACTGACCGGCACAAGGCGCGTTTCGTGAACATATTCCAAAGGAATGGCCAAGGTGCGATCGCGCGTCATCACCAACAGGGCTTGGGTGGCCGCCAGGGTTGTCCCCACCGTGAGGGTGATGGTGCAACCCTGACCCGGCTTGGACTGCACCATCACCCGACCCTTCAGTCGTTCCGCACAAACCCGCACCGCATCAAGGCCAACCCCTCGTCCCGATAGCTCGGTGGCTTCCAGGCGGGTGGAAAATCCTGGCAACAAAATCAGCTCAAAAATCTGTTCATCCTGCCAATGGGCGAGTTCTTCGGCACTGTAAAGCTGCTGGCGAACGGCGGTGGCGATAATTGCCTGACGATCCAAGCCGCGGCCGTCGTCGCTGAGGGAAATCAAGACCCGATCGCCCTGTTGAGCACCCCACAACCGCAAGGTGGCACAAGCGGGTTTGCCGGCCGCCTGACGTTCAGCCGCTGACTCAATGCCGTGGTCGATCGCGTTGCGCACCAGGTGTAGCAAAGGATCTCGTAGCGCTTCAATCACCTGTTTGTCGGCGGTGGTTTCGCCCCCTTCCACCACTAGGGTGACGGCCTTGTCCTGCTGCTGGGCCAAGTCACGTACCATGCGCGGAAAATGTTGAAACACCGTGGCTAAGGGCAACAGCCGCAGGGAACGGGTGCGATCTTTCAGGTCATCGGTAATTGCCTCCAGGCGGTGGTTGGCGTTTTGGACTCGTTCCCGCAAGCCATAGAGGGCCTGTTGAAATTCTTCGTGCAGTTGATGCCGTTGCTGATCGCTACGACGATGATCGATGGCTAGGGTGTGATCACTAATCCGTTGCTGTCCCCGATCGAGCAAGCGCAATTCTTCCCACAGCCGCACCAACCCATCGAGCAAGGCCGCCTGGTGGGAGAGTCGTCGCTCAATGGCCGCCAACTCACCCACCCGATCGACCAGTCCATCTAAATGGCGGGTGGCAACGCGGATCGTGTCGATGTGGTATGGCTCGGCGCTGGTGGGCGTGATGGGATTAACTGAATGGATTGAATTAACTGGACTGGTTGGGCGATCGGGCGATCGAGCCGGTGGGGGCGATGTGGTGGCTGGGGAAGTGGGGACTGAAGAAGCGGGGCGATCGGCTCCAAGCGCTGGAACCGAATTAGAAACTGCTGGCGGTGTTGTCGAGGGGGTTACTTCCGGTTCGCTGGGCTGTTCTGAAATTAAGTCTGAAATTAATTGGGGCTCTGGAATTGGCTCTGGAATTAGCTCTGGAATTAATTGGGGCTCTGGAATTGGCTCTGGAATTAGCTCTGAGTTTCCTTCAAAACTCGCTGGGGGCGTTTGGGCGATCGGGAGCGGACTGGGTTCCAGCGGCATCAACTCCAACTCAGCCACCCCACTGCTGGCCTGCATTAGCCGAGCCAACACCCGCACCGGATCGATCGCAGAAGGCAGTTCACTCGGCAGCTCCTCCGTGGCCTCCTGTACCAACTGCTTGACCGCATCCAGAGTGTTATAGAGCGTTTCCGCCAGCAGCGGCGTGAGGCTGAGTTCCTGACTCTGCAACTGCTTCAGCACATGCTCCACCTGATGAACCAGTTTTTCCACATGGTTCACCCCCAGCATTCGCGAGTCTCCCTTCAGGGTGTGGGCCGCCCGCAACAGTTCCGCAAAGTCATCGCGATCGCTGGAATTTTGTTCAAACCGCAGCAGTCCTGTTTCCAGGGTTTGCAGGTGCTCGCCACTGGACAAGCGATAGAGTTCCCGCAGATCCCGATCGTCAATGATTGCCATCAGCCGTTCCCCATCCGGAATCTAAACCATCTCTTGCAGGTCGCGGGCCGCCTCTTCCAAGCGTCGAGTGCCGATGCGGGTTTGGGCAATGCCTTCGGCGGTTTGCTTGGCCCCTTGGTTCAGGGCGTTCATGGCCTGCACCACTTGATCAACGGCGATCGCCTGCTGGCGAATATTCAGCGAAATTTGTTGGTTACTCACCACCACCATATCGATCGCCCGCGCCACCTCGTCAAAGGCCCCCGCCGTTTGCTGGCTGGCCGTTAAGCCCACTTCCACGCGCTTGCTACCCTCTTCCGTGGCCATAACTGTGGTGTCGATCGCCCCTTGAATTTCCGTCACCAACCCATCAATCTTTTGGGCCGATTCCTTGCTGCGATCGGCCAGCTTGCGAATTTCCGCTGCCACCACCGAAAAACCCTTGCCATGTTCCCCCGCCCGCACGGCCTCCACCGCCGCATTCAGGGCCAACATATTGGTTTGATTGGCTACATCCGTCACCAACTGCGTAATGCTGCCAATTTGGGCCGCCTGGCTGCTCAGTTGGGAAATTTGTTGGGCGATCGCATTCATCTGCATTCGCATTTCCGTCATGCTCTCCAGGGTTTGGCCCACCGTGCGGTTGCCATCCTCCACCAAATGCAAAACCCGCTGGGAAGCCGCCGCCGCCGACTCCGCCTGTTCCGCCGACTGCCGAGATGAAGCACTCAGCTCATCCATTGTGGCCGTGGTTTCATTCACCGAAGCGGCTTGGGCGCTGGAAGTGCGTTCCTGCTGTTCCACCGTGGCCGCAATTTCACTGGATGAAGCTGCCAGGCTGCTGCTAACTTCAAACATTTGCCGACTCACCGCCACCACGATCCAAATCCCCAACACCGTGGATCCCAAAACCGCCAGCCCGGTGGTCAACAGGGAAATATTCGACAGGGCCGTCAGGGCATCGTTTTGATCCTTCAGGGTTTTGTCCACCAATTCCGATTGCCGACTGCGCAGAATTTCCACCAACCGTTCAACACTTTGAATGGCTTGGCGACCCCCATCCCGCTTCCATTCCACAATCGCCTCGGCCGGCTTTTGGCGAGCAATGGTCAATAGTTTTTCGTTGATGGAAATTAATTGCGCCAAATCTCGCTTCAGTTCGCCCAGAGTTTCCCGCTGCCGAGCATCCACAACGATCGCTTCCAAGTCGGTCATAGCCTTGTCAGCGTTCCGACGCGCCTGATCAAAGGAAGTAATGGAAACAGGATTTTGATCGAGCAAGTATCCTCGGGTGGCGCGGGAAATCGTTTGGGCATTAAACCCCAACAGACCGATTTTTTCTTCCACTTGCGTAACTCGGTTAAAAGTTGCCTGTTGCTCTCGCACGGATTGCACATTGTTCAAAACCACGGTGGTGGCAATGATTGACAGGGCGATCGGCATCGCATATCCCAGGGAAATTTGATACCGCAGCCGCCAGTGGCGATTGTCTTTGAGGGGGGAATTCATGGTTTTGTCCTGCAAAGTTGGGGGGAAATTCGGAAGCTTGGGGGGGCGATCGCCCCGTGGGCTTCAAGACTGACCTAGAGACTTTCGTTGACCACCAAGCTCGGATCGCGCAACAGGGTGGCCACATCCAGCCAACTGGTGGCCTGGCCTCCGTTTACATGGATGCCCCGAATGTAGGTGTTGTCTCGGTTGACGATTGCTGAATCTAGGGAGCCGTTGACGGGAGCCAGTTGCTCAGCGGTGCTGGCATTAAAAGGAACGGGAGCTAAGCGCTGGGCACTGACCCATTGGGTTTCGATCGCCCGATCGATCGCTAAGCCCACCGTTAAGTCCTCCACCTGCACGATCGCCACCAGCGATCGGGTAACGGCGGGCCGGCGCTCTTGGCCTAACCAGGGGCTGATGTCAATGGCCGTCACAATCTCGCCCCGCAGATTGGCATTTCCCAGCACGTGGCTGGGACAGCAAGGCAGAGGCACAATCACCGGCAACTCCGCCAACTCCCGCACGGCCGCTGCGTCAATGCCAAAGCGTTCGCCACCAATTTCCACCACGATCCAAGGTTGCCCCTCTTGGTCACTGTTGGTGCGATCGGCCTCAGCCAGTTCCACCGCCCGCGCCCGCAACAGGGCCTGATCCATCGCTGAGAGGGTTTGCCATCGATCGGTGGCGGAATCAAGGGATGATTGGTGCCACTCGGGCCGTTGCAACACCGTGAACAGATTTTCACTGTTGATCAGGGCGATGGGCTGACCGGCCAAAAGCACCACATCCCGCACAATCTCGCGGGCCTGGGCTGACAGTTCTGCCACCAACAGGCTGGGGTCTGGATCCAGCATCACCCCTTGCAGATCCACCGCCTCATTCACAATCAGCCCCAAGCTCACCCCCTGGGGCGATCGCAACACTACAATCGCATCGGAGAGGCCATAGGGCGATCGAGCCAGGCCCAAGCAATCTGCCAAATCCACCACCGGCAATAGTTTTCCCCGCCGGTCGATCGCTCCCAAATAGCCGGCTCCCAACCCCGCGATCGGCTTCAACTCCACCAAGGGCAAAGTTTCCTCCACCCACTGGGCCTCCAAACCGCACAGGGTTCGCATCACATCCACAATCAAATAGCTTTGTTCAGTCGCCACAAACCCTTCACCGCCCCCTTCACCGCCCATGTTGCTGAACCAGCCAGCCCCGCTCGATCGCCCCGACCATCACGCTAGCGATCGCCCCAAAGAGATCGCGCCAGGAATCGACCTCAGACTCGTCACAATGCTAGGGTGAGTTTGAAGTCTCGAACGCTCAAAGTTACCGGGCAAAATATGCGTCTTTTTGCCATATTTCTCTTTTAGAGGATGTTTGAAAAGTATTTTTTGGCACAGGTCAAGCACCAATAATCGTGGGGTCAAAGGGCTTAAGCCCCTTGTCTACATCGATCACTGAGGCGTGCAGAGTGGCAATTTTGGCTTTTCAAACAACCTCTTAGAAATCTGTTACAACCCCTTGTCTGTGGGGATCACACAGATTTGACAAAAACCTTTTTCGCTTTTACCTTTCGCTGTTTACCTTTGATTCCTGAATCACGGAGACTCTGCCATGGCTTTTTGTTCGATCGTTGTCCTGATAAACTAACTTGAGTTTACTTTCGATTTTTCCAACCTTTGGGATTTTTGGCGTTTTCTTTATGTTTTTTGTGAAATCTCTATTTTTTTGCATAATTAATCGCCAATGGATAACTAATTGACAATTAACAGACTACGAATTGACAACTATTCATTGACAAACTACTCGCCAATCAACGAATTGCCTGTGGATGGAAAATCAATAAAAATCTAGGAAATCCTACAAGAAGCACTAATGATTTCGGGCAGCACCGATTGTGGCCAGATGCTCCTTGAGGCGATCGCTCAACTCCCCCGCCGTTAAATGGTGATGGTCAAACACCGGCCAATGGGGAGCAAAATCCTGCAACAGTTCCAACGCCGAAGCATAAAGACGACGCGCCGCCGTAGCATCCCCAATTCGCTCATATAAGCTGGCTAATTCCAGTCGGGGAGGCAGCGCGTGGCGATCCAAATATACCGCCCGTCGCAAAAATTGTTTGGCTTGATCGAGCTGGTTTTGTTCCTCCCAAATACGCGCCAACAGACAGCAAATTTCTGTGGACTCTGGCTCAATTTCCAAGGCTTGCTGACAATATTGGTTGGCTTCTTGGCTGGCTCCCCAATTGGCATGAAGGCAAGCGAGTGCATAAAGTGTGGCGCTACTGTTGGGATAGTGTTTTAGCAGTTGCAACAATTTTTGCTTGAGTCGATTGTGCAACTGCTCTGTTTGATTTTTTGGGGCAGCATAGGGCTTGGAAAGGGGCTTAACCACCGGCACTTTAGGGGACGACGGCTGAAGGGAATGGGGGGACGCATCGGTGGGCCGGGGATTGCTCGATCGGGAATTATTTAGATGGCTAGAATCAGCTAGATCATTCAAATGATCCGATCGCGAATAATTCAGCCGTTCCTGATGATTGGCGATTGCCGTTTCAATCGCAATCACTTGAGCATCAGCATTGATCAACGGAGCCGAATGAAGCGTTTCCACCCCATTTTTCAGCCTCACCGTATTTTCCAAGAGATTTTCCAATGGATTTTCTAAATTACTGGCAGCGGCATAGGGTTGGCTTAAGCCATTGATTGGTGGCAAAGACGGTGCGGTTGCTTGTCCCGATCGGCGACGATAGATGACCGATTCTGGATAAATTTGAGTTGCAAAGGACTGCAGCGGTTGATGGCATAGTTCCGCATGACCCGTGAGCAAGTATCCCCCAGGTGCGAGAGCCTTGGCAAACAAGTCAACGGCCTGTGTAATCGACTCCGTGGCAAAGTAGATAAAAACATTTCGACAAAGAATTAAATCAAACTTGCCAACATCAGTTAAGGGCAATTTATCATTCACCAAGTTGAAATTTTGAAAGGTCACCAATCGCTGAATCGCCGGGTCAATTTGCCAACCATCCGCCAGAGGTCGGAAATAGGTTTGCCAAACGGTGGAATCAATCGCTCGGAATGACCACGATCGAAAACGACCCGATCGGGCCCGATCGAGCGCTTCTTCATTAATATCTGTGGCAAAGATGCGAACTTGCCAATTTTCATGGGCCGGCAACATGCCCTGCAAAGCAATCGCCAAGGAATAGGGTTCTTCGCCCCCAGCACAGGCCGCACTCCATAAACAAAGCCGCCGACTTCCTCTCCGACTCAAAATTAGCTCTGGCAAAATCTGCCGTTGCAAGAGCGCAAACTGTCCCCGATCGCGGAAAAAATAACTTTCCGTATTAGTGATGACATTAATTAAAGGTTGCCAAGCCTGGTGACCATAGGGACTTTGATCCAACAGTAGTTGACGATAGGTAGCCCAGGTTTGGGGGCTGCCCACTCGCCAACGATTATGCAAAAACTGAGTCAGATCTTCGAGATCGCTAGCCCGTAGTCGTAGGCCATAGCGATCGTAGATGACAGGAACCAGTTCATGGAGCAGCGCAATAACCTCTGGGGGCATAACCTTGACAGAAAGAGACAGGGAATAGCCCTTGTCTTCACGAGTAACTCATGCAACGAGCTGTCTTGAGTTTAGTGGTTACGATCGGTCACTGCTAGGGGGAGCCACAGGTGGAAGGTTGTGCCCTTTTGGGGTTGGGATTCGCAGGCAATTTTGCCCCCATGCCGATCGACCACAATTTGGTAACTGATGGATAGACCCAACCCAGTGCCTTTGCCAACGGGTTTGGTGGTGAAAAAGGGATCAAAAATTCGAGAAGTGACCTCTGGGGGAATTCCGTTGCCGTTGTCTTGAATGGTGATTTCAACGCCTGGCTTTGAGGGTTGACCAAACTCATTCACCGCAGAATTTTCTGCCATTAATCGAGTGCGAATTACAATGCGCGGATCGGTTTCTCGGTCTTCGAGCGCATCGATCGCATTGCTTAATAGGTTCATAAACACTTGATTGAGTTGGCCGCTGTGGCATTCCACAAAGGGCAACTCGCCATAATCACGCACCACTTCAATTCGATTTTGCCGGCCTTTACGCTCCAGGCGGCTATGCAAAATGAGCAAGGTACTGTCGATGCCTTCATGCAAATCCACGGAGGAGACTTCCGCGCGATCGAGCCGCGAGAAATTGCGCATGGAAGCCACAATGCCTTGAATCCGTTCTGTGCCTTGGCGCATGGAATGCAAGACCTTTGGCAAATCTTCTAGCACGAATTCCAAGTCCATCTGCTCGGCCTGGGCCATGATTTCGGGATCATGGTCATGGGTGTGGCGTTGGTACAGGCGCACCAGTTCGATCAATTCCGTGAGGGCATCGCTGGCCCAATCCAGGTTGCCGCTGATGAAGTTGACGGGGTTGTTAATTTCGTGGGCAATGCCGGCCGCCAACTGGCCAAGGCTAGACATTTTTTCGGAGTGAACCAGTTGGGCTTGGGCTTTTTTCAAATCCTCAAGGGTACGTTCTAGCTCGTGAAATTGGGTTTCGGTGGCGCGCACGGCGGCCTGGGAGCGATCGTACAGTTCTGCTTGGCTGATGGCGACGGCCAGGCGATCGGCCGCCCAGCGCAGGGCCTCGCAGTCGTCGCTAGACCATTGACGACGTTGGCTAGTGGTGGTGCAGGCGATCGCCCCGGCATGGCCAGAAGCCGTCTGCACAGGCACAATCAACAGGGCATTGATCCCGGCGGACTCGGCCCAGTGGGCCACTTGGGGATCGGGGTGGTGCAGCAGGTGGGTGAGTTGTGTCCAGGGCAGGGTGGAAGTGGTGCTTGAATCTGCCCGATCGAGCGCCGCTGGCATCAACAGGGAGGGCAGGCCTTGGGCGATTGCCCGGGTGAAAGCCCCGTCCAAGGCCGGTTGGCGGCTGTCTTGGTGGCTAACGGTGAGCTGCATGGCTCCGTTGGGGCCCCGCAAGGCCCACAAATACGCACAGCGATCGACCCGCAACACCAGGCGCAACTCTCGCACCGCCGCCGCCAAAATCGCATCCAAATCGAGGGATGAGCGGATTTTTTCGAGCCAAGGTCGCAGCCGCACCTCTGGCTTTTGTCGATCGCCCTGTTTAGCCAAGTCATGGCCCAGCGCCAGCGCCACCAACCGCGCCACCTGTTCCACCGCCTCTTGCATGGCCAACGACCAGGGGCGATCGCGCCACAGCAACAACATCCCCAGGGGATGCCGCTCCATGCGCAGGGGATAAGCCCCCCAGTAAAAAGCCTGGGCAGAGGATGCCGCCCCCTCGGAACCGGTCTCCAACCCTTGGGGTGCAAGCTGCGACAGTTCCAGCTTGCCCATGGAGCGACTGCCCCGCCGCCCCAACTTGCGCACCTCCGCTTCCGACACGGAGCGATCAAAATGCACCGCCAAATTTCGCCCCTGTCCCCGCACAAACAGGGCCGCCAACTTGAACCGATGTTGCACCCGATCGTAAGACCACAGTTCCGCTTCCTTTAGATCCAGGTAACGGGCTAAGTAACGTAATGTTCGTTGCAGTCGCCGTTCCAGGGGCCCCGTGCCGGTCAAAATGGCCCCCACCCCATTCAGCATCGTCAGCAGCGATCGACAGTCCGCCTCGGAACTGCTATCTAGCCAATGAGCCGTTGAATCTGGATCCGCGCTGAAGGCCAACTCTTGATTCAGGGAAGCCGAATTGGCCACTGGTTGATTCGCTGAATGATTCGTTGACTCGATCGCACCGTCAGACCAAGAGGAGCTATTTCTGAGACGTGCCGCTGAGGTTCCGAGGGAATGAACTAACAACGGCCCAGCTTGGGATCGATGAGGCGATCGCCGCATGGCGTAGGACGGTAGTTGAGTAACCATTACAATTTCCAAAATTGGCTGCTGGAGGATAGTTGCGGCATCTCTCCCCAAAACTGTTAAAAAAATCTGTATTTGCTATCAATTTTAGCCCAGGATCTTTCACTAGATCTGCGAATGTGGCGTTTTATTGATAAATCTACGAAGGATTGGACGCAAACCCTTGATCATAAATTTATGTAAATACTCTCCAACCCTTAAATAAACACGCTTCCCCTTGATTCTCGTTAGATAATTTGCTGATTTTGACACTAAGTCTTGATTTCACGGGCGATCGCCCATTAGAGCTTTCAGAAATTGAATCTATTCTCATTACTGGTCTCAATTACTCCTTCGGCCGATCAGGTTAAGTTTTTGATCTTCATAATTGTTCAAAAACCTGATTCCACGGCAATTGTTTCCCGATCGCAATTGACCACTCCAATTGCTTTTGCATCCCCTCAGAGAATCCTGAGAGGATGCAAATTGGCCTTTGGCATCATCAGTGCTCGCAAAATTCCAACGTTAGCCTTGATGACTTTCAATCTTGATAGGGCCTTGCTGATGCCCCATAAACTGATGATGCCCCATGAACGATCGAGGCCCTACTCCATCACCAATGGCTCATCAACATGGCCCATCAACAATGCCCCAACGCCCCGATCGCCCATTCATCGCTACTGGATTAATAACGAATAATTGACGAATAGTTGACAAACCGTTAATGAGTCATCAATCAGCAGTCGAGCAATGGTTTATGAACACCAGAGGAGCACTCAATAAACGCTGGATAGATGCTGGACAAATACTGGACAAATATCAGATCAATCTTGAATGAATTTTGAATGAATTTTGGATAAATTACAGTTATTAATAGAGACAATATTCAAATTCCCTTCATGTTTTTTGATCTTTTCTTCAAAAAATCCCTGAGCTACCCATTCCGCCCCAACCAGCCCAAAACCACGCCATTTCCCCTGCAAGACCTTTGACAAGGGCCAAATCATTGCCGCTGCCCTCTCCGCCAACAAGCGTAAGAGACCCAGACTCCTTATTTTCAAATTGCGCTACTGTTGCCGTGGGTCGAGGTCTGAGAGACGCAGCGGGCAAGATCAGCACCGATCGCGCCTGGGTCGCAATCCGCGCGCCAATCATCAACTTTGACAAATCATCAAAAATTGATGCCTATGGACAGAATTTTGACCAGGGCGCAACGGAAAATGCCAAAATTTAATTAGTTCCCTGCTTTAGTCTCAGTCCCTCGATCGCCTTGAAATTGTCTTGAAAGTCCTTGTCTTTCTCCTTGGGAGATTAGCCACATGGGTGAAAGAAATCAGGAATCTAGGAATAATCATCTAATAAGGCAGCTAAGGTAGCAATTGATGGATTAATCAAACGAGAGTGCTATTTCTTGCAGGATTGGGCAGGCTGATTCAACCAGCGACCTGAAACCAACCTGCGAGGGGTGAGGCACAAGGCGTTTGGGAATTTGCCCCATCAATTGCCGCATCGATCATCTCAATCCTGGGGTCAGTCATGAACAGCTCCTCTGATGTCGTTTCTGTGGCTCGATCGAGCATGACAAAGCCCACGGTGCTGGCGGTGGACGACAGCTTGATTGTGCATACCTTGGTGCGCCGCACGTTAGAGGATTTGTACAACGTGGTGACGACGGCGGATCCGGTGGAGGCGCTGTCGATGATCTACCACCAGCGGATCGATCTGCTGCTGTTGGATGTGTCGATGCCGAATCTGAATGGGCTGGAGCTGTGCCGGATTTTGCGCAGCTTGCCCCAGTTTGCTGCGCTACCGGTGATTATGTTGACTTCCCACGATCGCCCGTTCGATCGCATTCAAGGGCAACTGGCGGGAGCCACGGAATACATCACCAAACCGTTCGATCAAGATGCTTTGCGCTCCTTGGTGGCTCACCACACGCTCGATCGCGCCTAGGTGAGCGATGCCTTGGGCGATCGCGACCCCTGCGCCCTAAGGTTCCGATTCCATCCCAATTTGTCCCCAGCGATCCTGCGGAATAAAGGTGCGATCGCTCGGCAACGGGGCCACGGCCTCCGACAGCAAAAACCGCCCCTGTTGAATTTCCAATTTCAGCGCCTCGGATACCTGGCGCGACAGGGCCAAGCTAGTGAGCGGTGCTGTGCGCACGAGTTTTCCATCAATTTCAATGCGACCGGACTTCAGTTGGGCATAGTTCACCAGGCCAAAGGTGGGCCGCACTCGTCGGGGAATCGAAAAATCCACGATCGGGGCCACAATCTCTTCATCTTTGACGGCGCAACGGGCCACCACCGCTTCGTCCACCACCGGCAACGGCACACCCACCCCCAACATCAGGGACGGCCCATAGCCTTTGAAATAGCAACCGCGCACCCATTGGGCCTGCATTTGTTTGGCATCTCCCACCAAAGCCAGGGTGGCCGCCGGGCCGATCGGGGTTTGGTTTGGGAGGCGTTTTTGCAGCGGAAAATGCTGAGTTCCTTCCCAGGCAATGTAACCCTGGCTGCCAGCCAACCAAATGCGGCTGCCAATGCCCAACAGCCGCAGTTCCGGATCATTCAGCAAGGGAGACAAGGCCCCGCCGCTGACATAGACCGCATTGCCCAGGTTGGGCTGCAAGGGGCCCAGGTAGGTATTGAGCAGTCGATCGCCTCCATTCACGCCCACGATGAAGTTTTGGTAGAGGTTGCGGGGGTTGTAGAGATAAAATTGGTTGATCGTGTCGCGGGAGATCGAGGTTTCAAAGGAGCCTCGGGGATAGCAGTCGGTCACATGTCCGATCGCCCGCAGTTGCACCGAATGCCCCGCGATCAAGCTTTCAATGACATGGCCACCGCCCCGATCGCGGCCTTCTTCGGGTGCTTCCCCGTCGGCGAATTCCACCGGGTGGCTGGCTCCCAAATATAAGTCCACCGCCCCAAAGCCCGCATAGGCCGGCACGCCATCGAGCCAGCAACGGCGAATTTTGATCGGTGGATCCGTTTGCCCCAGGTTCAGAAAGGCCCCAGAAGCCTCCATGGGTTCAAAGGTTCCGGTCACCACCACGTCTACCCGCGCGGCCGCCGCCTGGATGCCGATTGTGGCCACTTGGGCTTTCAGTTCTTCGGCCGTCCAAACGGTGACTTGGCCACTTCGGATTTTGTCGTTGATCTCGGCAATCGATCGCATGGGCTTCGGAACTCGGTAACGTAATCTGAATCTACCGTTGAATCTACGGTTTTTCGATCGAGTTTTAGTTGTATTTCGGTAAACAGTTTTGCTAGGATGCAAACCAGCACAATGCTGGCACAATCTTGCTCGCTGCTGACCCCTTCGCTTCGGGTTCGATCGAATGCTTAATCCTCCGTAACCCAACAGCCCCCAGCGGTGACAATCGGATCAACGTTTCCCCATCCACCTCCGTCTGCCGATGAACCCCTCTCGCCCCGCCCCGATCGCCGCACCCGTCGCCCCCCAAGCCTCACTGACCAACGGTTCTCTCGCTGAACCCACGTTTCTGTACTTTGCCTATGGCTCCTGCATGTGCCCGGTGGATTTGCAGCGCACCCTCGGAGAGCCGGCTTATCCTTACCTGGTGGGCACGGCCATGCTTGAGGGTTATCGGTTGGGGTTTAACTGGCGATCGCCCCGGCGAGAATGCGGCGTGTTGGATGTGGTTCCCGATGCCCGATCGCGCGTTTTTGGGGTTCTTTATGCCCTGCCCTGGCGCTTAAGCGACCAACTGGACGATCGCGAAGATGTGCCCCGAGGCGGCTACCGTCGCGAAACCATCACCGTTACTAGCCAGGGACAAACCTACCGCGACGTGCGCACCTACGTGGTTGTGGACAAATTGCCCCGCGAACTGGCCCCCAATGATTGGTATTTCACCGTCGTGATGCGCGGAGCCACTACCTGCGGCTTGCCAGAAGAATATTGCTGGAAACTCTTCCATCACATGGCCCAACTTCAGCGCCAACATCACCACCATCAATATCCCCATCCTCATCCCTATCACCCCCAAGCCAGCTAGGCCTTGGAACATGGATTCAACGGGACTAAATGCGACCTAGTCCGAATCAAAGCCGATCAAATCCAATCAAACGGTTGATGTTTGGGGGCTAATCAACGGCTAACGATTCCAGAACAGACATTTCAGCCTGTTCTCCACGGTGGCGCAACAAAAGCACCGGGGCCCCAAGGAAAGGGGCGATCGACTCGGCAAATTGCAGATCAATTCCCATTACGCGATCGCTAATTTGCCGATAGGCTATATCGATAATTTCGTAGTTCCGTCGATATCCCGATCGATCCTCCCCCGCTTGCCCCCATGAAAATTGCCCTCGCTCAACTGAACCTTGTGGTCGGAGATTTGGCGGGAAACGCCCGTGCCATCCTCAACGCTGCCCAGCAGGCCAGTCGCCAAGGTGCGCGGCTGTTGGTGGTTCCGGAATTAGCCCTTTGTGGATATCCACCGCGCGATTTGTTGGCTTGGCCCAGCTTTTTGGAAGCCACCAAACAACAGTTGACCAAGCTGGCCCGTGAGCTGCCGCCTAATCTGGCCGTGCTGACGGGGACAATCATTGGCAATTTGTTGGCGACCGAAGGTGGAAAAAGTCTCTTTAATAGCGCAGTGCTGATTGATAGTTGTGCCCTGCGGCATGTGTTTAGTAAACGACTGCTGCCCACCTATGATGTTTTTGATGAGGGGCGCTATTTTGAGCCGGGTAAAAAAGCGGAATGGTTCACGCTCGATGACATCAAAATCGGCGTAACAATCTGTGAGGATATTTGGAACAACAATCAGTTTTGGGGCCGCAAATTCTATGATGTGGATCCCCTGGCGGAATTGGCGGATTGTGATGTGGATTGGGTGGTGAATCTGTCCGCATCGCCCTACACGATCGGGAAGCCTCGGTTGCGCGAAGAAATGCTGCAACATTCGGTTTTGAATTATGGTTTCCCGATCGCCTATGTCAATCAGGTGGGCAGCAATGATGATCTGATCTTTGATGGCACCAGCTTGGTCATCAGTCGCACAGGGGCGATCGCGGCCCGGGGAGCGAGCTTTGAAACCGGGTTAATCATCACGGAATTTAATCCGGAAACCCGCGATTTTGTGGTCACTGGCCAGGAAGGATCTTGGCCCCACAGCTTGCCCCTGTTGGCAGATGAGCAACCCCTGCCAGAACAAACTGGATTGTTAGCTCCCCTGGCTCCCAGCACCGATGCGGAACTGTGGTCAGCCCTCGTGTTGGGCATTCGGGACTATGCCCGCAAATGTGGCTTTCGCAAAATTGTGCTGGGCCTCAGCGGGGGGATTGATTCCACCTTGGTTGGAGCCTTGGCGGTGGCGGCATTGGGGGCCGAAAACGTTTTGGGCGTGTTGATGCCTTCCCCTTACAGTTCCGACCACTCGATCACTGATGCCCTGGCCCTGGCGGAAAATTTGGGTTTCCAAACCCTGAAACTTCCGATCGGGGACTTGATGGCCACCTTTGAGCAAACCCTAGCGGAACCCTTTGCCCAAACCCAACCGGATGTGACCGAAGAGAATCTGCAATCGCGCATTCGCGGCAATTTGTTAATGGCCTTGGCCAACAAGTTTGGCTATTTGCTTATTTCCACAGGCAACAAATCTGAAATGGCTGTGGGCTATTGCACCCTGTATGGCGACACCAACGGTGGCTTGGCCGCGATCGCCGATGTGCCCAAAACCCGCGTCTATTCCCTCTGCCATTGGCTCAATCAGGGGCAAGTGGGCGCGGCTGCCTTTGCGCGGTTGGTGTCCCAGGGGGCGGAAATTGTGCCCAGCAACGTGCTGAACAAGCCCCCCAGCGCCGAACTGCGCCCCGACCAACTGGATCAAGATTCCTTGCCCCCTTACGAAATTTTGGATGACATTCTCGATCGCCTGGTGAATCGTCGGCAGTCCCTCGCGGATTTGGTGGCTGCTGGTCACGAGTCAGCCACCGTGCGGCGGGTGATGCACCTGGTCGCTCGGGCTGAATTTAAACGGCGACAAACGCCCCCGGTGCTCAAGGTTAGCGATCAGGCCTTTGGGGTGGGTTGGCGAATGCCGATCGCCAGTTGCTGGCAGTTGAGCGATGCCTAGGGTCATCAAAATTGCCTAGGGGCATGGCTTAAGGGCTTCAGCATTCTCGGAAAATTTTCCCTTTCCCCGATCGACCCTTGACAATCGCGGGAAAAGTCATGCTAAAGTAGCAACATCTGAACAAACGTTCAGCTATTCATCTAAGGCTGACCTAAAATCAACTTAGGTTTCAACTTAGACCCCAACTTAGACCCCAACTTTGAGATTCCCACCTCAAACGCCAATCGCGATCAGGTCATGGCTTGGATTCATTCAGTTTTGGAACCCCATGCCGGGCCCAGAACTCGGGGAACTCCCCCTTGGACAACAACCAATGACCCAGCGACGCACCATCCTCGATCGGGGATCTTAGGGATCTTCAACCCACTCGCCTCACTGCTCAGTGAGATTGCTAGGAGCAACCCATGACGACGACCACTCAAAAATGCGACTGCGGCCCCTGCCTCTGCACCGTGGACTTGGCAACCGCCATCCAAAAAGACGGAAAACACTATTGCAGCGAAGCCTGCGCCAACGGCCATGAAGGCGGCGCTTGCTGTGGCAATTCCGGCTGCAATTGCGGTCAAGCTTAGGCTAAATTTTTGCCGTAGGGCCTGTCGTCAAATCGCCTGAAACCCTGATTCCACCGTTGGCAGATCGTGGGGAACAAGATGCTCAAGCCCCTTGTTCCGACGACTGGGACATGGAAAATCAATCGTTTCCGCCTGATCCTAGGGAATGACGACAGGCCCTAATTTCTGACAGTTCGGATTGGGGCGTGCGGCCGTGCGCCCCCTTTGCAGTTTGATATGGCTGTTGATTTTTGATATGACTGTAGATTCATTTTTCTAAGCTCATATTCAAGCTCGTTTTATATTTTAAACTCACGCTTTTAAAGGCAAAATTTGATAGAAATCGACAGAAATTAATAGAGATTAATAAATAATCAGTAAAAAATGAGATAATCAGTAAAAAGTGATCAGTAAATGATCAACAGATATTGATATACAGCAACAAATATTGATTGGCGGTGATGTGCGATCGCGCCTTCGTTGGGTCGATCGACACAATTTGATCATTTAAGGCCATTACAGTTTAAAAAAGACACAATTGAAATAGAACCTGAGTTCAAGTGCAGCTTGCCAATTGCCAATTCCTAGTGTGCGGATCCTGGTTTGCTCAGACCTGTTTCTGGGCAATATCTCTGGGTAATG
Source organism: Limnothrix redekei LRLZ20PSL1 (assembly GCF_043235035.1). Classification (NCBI taxonomy): domain Bacteria; kingdom Bacillati; phylum Cyanobacteriota; class Cyanophyceae; order Pseudanabaenales; family Pseudanabaenaceae; genus Limnothrix; species Limnothrix redekei. The sequence goes on from NZ_JAZAQF010000028.1 coordinate 177,907, forward strand.
TCCTTGGGGGATAGCCTTGGCGATCTTTCCTAGAAGCATTTCTTGGCGGCATTTCTGGGAAATTTGCTCGCCAGTTCATTGGCTGGCAAGCATCTGAGGAAACCCGAGAGTTTCGGCCAACAATTGGGAAGCCTCGAAGGATTCTTGGGCGGTAATGGCGATCGAGCACCATTACCCCAGCCTCCTAGTGCAAATGCAGAATAGAAGGTTCCGCCTATCCCAAACTGAGGTGCGGTTCGTTTTTGCTATGGCACTGAGTGAGACCTTTCTCGATCGCCCGGACATGGGCCACAGCGTTGAGCGATCGCGCGAACAGCGGGCAACGGAAACGGGAAATCTGGCCCAGCGAGTGATGGAGCGGTTGGCCCGGGGCGATCGCTGGCCGCGCATTGCCCAAGCCGCCCTGCATGATTTGCGGCTTCAGTTGGGGGTGGATGCGGTGTTGATTGCCCAGCGGATCCAAAACCAAGGATTGCAGGTGGTTTATGAATCCAGCCGCCCCGACGAGGACAGCCGCTTGGGTGGGGAGTTTCCGTTGCAGTTTCCGCTGCTGCCCATTACGGCGTTGGAGCCAGTGATTGGGGTGGCGGGGCCGTTACAAGGACGATCGCCCTTGCTCTGGCAACATCTCAAGGCCTTGCAAATTCAATGTTTTGTGGCGATTCCCATTGCCCCCCAACAACGCCATTGGGGTTGGCTCATGGCCGTGCAGTCGGCTCCAGTACCGCCCCTGTCCATTGCGGCCCAGCGGGAATTGCAAGCGGTGGCCCTGTCGTTGGCGGTGGGCTTGCGGCTGGAAGGATTGGAGCAGGCCGCCGAAACGCAGGCGGTGGTGGAAGTTCCTGAGCCAGGCCTGTCAGAATCGGCTAGATCCAACGGGTCTGGGGGGGCGATCGAGCCGAATTGCATACAATCTGGGTCGGCAAAACCTGAATCCAGCAAGCCTGAATCCAGCAAGCCTGAATTCAGCAAACCTGAATTCAGCAAACCTGGATCTAGCAAACTTGGATTTGATCGCCCCTGGCACCGATCGCACCTCCCAACCTTGGCCGCCACCGATCGCGCCTTGATTTATCGCAATCCCGATCGCGATCGGGTCAGTCAGTCCATTGCCCAAGCCCTGCGCCTGGCCGAATCGCGCTGGATGGCGGTTTTTCGACTTAATCCTTCTCCTGGCCTAATTTTGAACGGCGCAGGTTTGATTTTGGAGGCCAATGAAGCCTTCACACGCTTGGCCGGCTATTTGCCAGCGGAAGTGCAAGGCCTCAGCGTGCAATCGCTTCAGGGATTTTTGCGCGATCGGGACTATCAACAAATTCGCTCCACCATCCAAACCGGTCGCTATTACCAGTCCCCGGAACTGGCGATTCATGATCTCAACGGCCAGCGCAAATTGGTGCAACTGTCTGCCGCCCCGATCGAACTGGATGGCCAAGCCTGTTTATTCTTAGCCTTCCAAGACATCAGCGACCTCCAGCGCCGGGAAGCCATGTTGCGGGCCTTGGTCGAAGCCACCACCAGCATCGGCAAGGCCTTTTTTGAGAACTGCGTGCGGCTGTTAGCGGAATCCCTGGGCGTTCGCTATGCATTCCTCACCAGCGTCATGGATTATCGATGCAACCAAGCGGAAGTGTTGGCCTGGTGGAATCAAACGGAATGGGGAACCAGCTTTGCCTATTACTGGACCCATCACCCCTGTGCCATCGTCTTTGGCGGCCAAACCTACACCTGTGGGCAAAATTTGCAATCCCAATTTCCCCAAGGAACCAACCTGCGCAACCTGGGAGCCGAAAGCTATGCAGGCGTGCCCCTCCAAGACTCCCAAGGCACAACGATCGGGGCCTTGATTGTGATGGATACGCAGCCGTTGCCCGAGGATCCCAACCACATCACCATTTTGCGAATTTTTGCAGCCCGGGCTGCGGCCGAGCTGGAACGGCAGCGGGCGAACCGCGCGATCGATCGCCTCAACACGGAATTAGCGGCCCGCGCCGCCGAACAGTCCACCGACCTGGCCCACAGTCAACATATGCTGCAAAAAATGGCCGATGCCAACCCCAACATGGTTTATCTCTACGACCTGACCCAGCACCGCACCCTCTACATCAACCACGCAGTGCAGGATATTTTGGGCTACACCCCTCGAGAAATTCAAGCCATGACCAGCGCCATGGTGGTGCGCCTGGTGCATCCCGACGATTTTGAGCGCCTAGCCCATCATTACGGCACCGTTTTGGGCTGTGCGGATGGGGAAATTTGCGAGCGGGAATATCGAATGCAGCGATCGGATGGGGAATGGCGCTGGCTCTTTGAGCGGTTAACGATCTTCTCGCGCGATCGCCAAGGTAATCCCACCCAACTGCTGGGCAACATTGCAGACATCACCCCCCTCAAGGCCGTTGAAGGAGCCTTGCGCCAACTGAACGAACAGCTAGAACAGCGCGTTCAGGAGCGCACGGCCCAACTGGCCGAAAGCCAGCGGTTTGTGCAGCAGTTGGCCGACTCCACCCCCAACTTGCTCTACCTCTACAACCTGTTGGATCAAGAGTTGGTCTATGTCAATCAAGCGGTGGAAACCCTGCTGGGCTACTCAGTGCCGGAAATTCAGCGGATGGCCCAAGGCTCCTTTGTGGATGTGCTCCATCCCGATGACTGGTTGGCGCTGCTGCAATATGGGCGCACCTGTGCGCGAACTGAGGTGGGCCAGGTTTTGGAACGGGAATATCGAATGCGTCATGCCAATGGAGAATGGCGCACCCTCAGCAGTCGGGAAACGGTTTTTAGCTTGGATGAGCAGGGGCGGCCGCAACTGTTGTTGGGCACAGCCAACGACATTACGGATCTGAAACGGCTGCTGGAGGTTTTGCAACGGCGATCGCACCGCGATCGGGTCTTAGCCAGCCTATCCCAGCAGTTTTTGAACGAAGAGATTGGCGTTGCCCTGGCCACCACGCTCTCCACGGTGGTTTCCGCCCTGCATCTGAGCCATGCCTGGTTTTGTTCGCGGCCGGCCGCTGGTCAGCCCTGGAGCCTGGATGGCTATTGGTTGCGGCCCACGGATCAGGTGGCTTGTCCGCTCACACCCGATCCCTCAACGCTGTTGTTGCCGTTGAATTGGTTGGGCGATCGCCTGGATCGATCGGAACCGATCCTGTTGCCAGATCCGACGGATCGCTCAAATTCCCTGAACGCTGCCATTGACCACTGGTTAGCTGAACAGGGCATGAGTTCGATCGGGGTGTTGCCCATTCACTACCGCAGTGAACTGGTGGCTTGCTTTGTTTTGGCCATGAACCAGCCCGCCGCTTGGGAACCCAGCAGCATCAAATGGGCCCAGCAAGTCGGCACATTGATGGCCATGGCCCAATCCCGCGCCACCGCCGAAGCCGCCCTGCGCCAAGCCAAAGAAGCTGCCGACTTGGCCAACCGTGCCAAGAGCGAATTTTTAGCGAACCTCAGCCACGAAATTCGCACCCCCATGAACTCCATTTTGGGGTTTTGTGAACTGCTGCAACGGGAAGCCCGAGACCCCAAAACCCGATCTTGGCTTCAGGTCATGACCCAAAGCGGGGAAACCCTGTTGGCTTTAATTAACGATTTGTTGGATCTCTCAAAAATTGAAGCGGGAAAACTGGTTTTGCACTGGGGCCCCATTCGACCGCGCTTGGTGTTGCGTGAAGTGGCAGAAATGTTTACGGTAGCAGCCCAACAAAAAGGCATTCAGGTGCAGGTGGCCGTGGCCGATCGGATCCCTGAGCTGATCACCTTTGATTCCGTGCGCCTCCGACAAATTTTAGTCAACTTGGTGGGCAATGCCGTGAAGTTCACCGAGCGTGGCCATGTCACGATTTCCCTGCAAACCATTCCCAGCCATGCGGTTCCCCAGGCGGCCAACAACCCCGATCGCGCAACCCCCCCGCACCAGTCCCCCATGCATCCCACATTCGTTAATCCCAACTTTACGGGACAACCCAACCCCGAAGCCCTTCCGGAACCCACGCTAAATCTGCGGTTGACGGTCACAGATACGGGAATTGGCATTGCGCCCGACCAGCAGGCTCGAATTTTTGAGGCCTTTATTCAAAGCGAAGGGCAGTGTGAACGAGAATATGGCGGCACGGGGTTGGGACTGGCGATCGTCAAGCGGCTCACGGCCATGCTGGGGGGCACAATCCAAGTACGCAGCACCTTGGGGCAGGGCAGCCAGTTTTGTTTGTACTTTCCGGCGGTTCCGGTGGTTCCAACACCGATCGCGGGGCGATCGAACCCGCATCCCATTGCCCCAGACCAACCCCACCCCAACGGTCTGGAAACGCTAGCGGCCTGGAAAGGTTTGGAGAATTTTGAGGACTGGATGCCGCAATCATCATGGAAGTCGGAACCGAAATTCGCACCGGAGCTGGAACCAAACCTAGCAATGGGATCAATGGGAGATCGGGCCCTAGCGTTCAAGGCGTTAGACTTTGGTCTGGCTCCAGAGCTAGCCCCAGAATCACCCTCAAAATCACCCTCAAAATCACCCTCAGAATTACCCGTAAAACCGCCCACAGAGTGGCCGCCCAACAGTCCTAGCCCAACCCAACCCCCGATCTCAGCCATCGCCCCGATTAGCTCAGGAACAGGCCGCCCCTCCAGCCTGGACGTGGCTCTGAAAGCTGCCTTGCAACAGGCCGCAGAGCAACCCCCACCGCCTCTGGCCCCAACGGATTTAGCGGCACAGAGCCGGGCGATCGCCCCGATGCAACCCACCGACGCGGCCCCCAATCCCCTGATGGTGCGATCGTGGCTTTTGGTTTATGAAGGATCCCTGCGCCAAACCATGACCCTGCGCCAGATGCGTAGTTTCGTGGAGCAGTTGGCCCAGTGGTCAGCGGCCAGCGGAACGGAGCCTTGGGTTACCTGGGCCAGTCAGGGCCAAGAGGCACTCGATCGCCTGAACACTGCTCAAATTCTGAATGTTTTGGATGGTTTACGCACCTTTGCAGATCAGCAAAATCCGCTAACCTCAGACCCTGCGGACAATTGCCCCACCAGCGCGATCGGGAACCCCATTGGCAACACCTACCCAAAACCCAACTAACACGATCACAATCTTGACACGATCACAATCTTGATTAGAGACCTGATTGAAAGCTGACTTGCGAAGAGAATTTATATAACAGCAGCGATCACATTGATCGCATTTTTGGCCAGCAAAGTGAGAGCAGATCAGAGATCCTAGGAGGCGATCGATGACCCTAGCACTGGATAGACCAACCACACCACCACTGGCATCTAGCTGGCAGCGCCATGATGCCACCTGGGCAGATTATCTAGCGGTTCGCGATTCCAATTCAAATTGGCAAAAAATTGCATTTCATCACGACTGGCTGTGGGTCAATATGGGATTTGAAGGGCCGAATCATGCGGCATTTAGCGATTTGATCACGATGATTTTTGGATTTTGGGCATTTCTCCATCCAGAAACCACCCTGCAATCCTATGGTCGCTGCTTGCTGGAAGCACCGGAGACCCACGCCTGTTCACCCGATTTGGTGCTCTATCGAGGGGATAATATTCCCCAATGGCAACCGGGCCAGCCGCGTCGAATTAATTTACAACGCGATCGCCAGCCAGACTTAGTGGGCGAAATTGCTGACACCACCCTCAGCCTAGATCTGGATGAACAAAAACAGCTCTATGCGAGTTTAGGGATTCCTGAATATTGGGTGGTTGATGTTAAGGGATTGCGAATTTTCGCCTTTGGTTTGGATGAATCGGGTCACTATCTATTACTAGAGAAATCGCAGGTGTTAGCCGGTTTGCCGATCGCCCTCCTAGAACAAACCCTGGAGCGACTGGCCACGGAAACCAACACGGCCGCGGCGGCTTGGTTCATGCAACAACTGCAAACGCCCCCTAGCAACCCAGATACCACCCAGACGACAACCGAGAATACTGAACCGCCATCCTCCGATCAAAATCCGCCCGATCAAAGCCCAATTTAATCGGTAACTGCGATTCCATGGAATTTTGATTGTGCCTGTTTGGCGTTGCAACTATTTGATCGATTGGGAAAGCCTGTAAACCCTAAAAAATGATTTTTCGAGCCGTTGGCGGTGATTGAAGCCACAATTCAAAAAATTCAGGAGGGCACGATCGATCAGTTTCAGTGTGATCCAAAAACAGCTCGTCTGGTTTCAGTTCATACATCATCCTAGAGAGTCCAGATCATGAATCCTGAAAAGCCACCTGCCTTGATCAAAGCATCTGAAATTGATGCGATGGATGCAGTCAAATTTCAACATCCACTGAATCCCAATTCGGAAATTGATTTACGGTTTTTGGGTCGTGTAGCCGGCCTCAAACAGATTGGCATCACGATCGCCCGAGTGCCGCCTGGCAAAGAATCGTTTATTTACCATGCCCACCAAACCGAAGAAGAGTGGGTTTATATTTTGTCAGGTCGGGGCATTGCGGAAATTGGTGAGGCGGAATATGAAGTGGGGCCCGGAGACTTCATGGGATTTGGCATTCCGCAACAGCCGCACCACTTGCGCAATCCCTTTGATGAAGAGTTGGTTTATCTGATGGGTGGTGAAAACAAGCCCTTGGATATGGCTATTTTTCCAAGGGTGGGCAAGCGGGTCATTGGCGATCCAACCTCAGCTTATCTTGTGGATGAATCAGCCTTGGAATTGTTTTGGAGTAGCGATCACTCCGAGGATGATTAAGGGGCATTTTCAAATTGCTGAAAACCCTGATCTGTTACTGCAAAACTGTTGGCAGACAAAGGGCTTAAGCCCCTTGCTACGACGATGGCAGCCAAGAAAATTAGCCGTTTCAGTCTTCTCGGCAATGAGGCTGATTAACCCTGGCAAATCGGTTAATCAGCCCCAAACCGATTAGTAATTGTGGGCGATCGCATCTGTCCAAGGTTGATCGGGCTTGATGATGCGATCACCCGCTAATTTCAGGTGGTTTTAGCTGGGTTCGGCGTAGGCCTCCATGGGCAAACAAGAGCAAACCAGGTTGCGATCGCCCCAGGCGTTGTCGATCCGGGAGACCGGCGGCCAGTATTTCACTTCGCGCGTCCAGGGGGCGGGGTAGGCTCCCTGCTCGCGGCTGTAGGGGCGATCCCAGTCGGCCTTCAGCAGCACCTCGGCGGTGTGGGGTGCGTGCTTCAGGGCGTTGTTGTCCCGGGGCATGGAGCCAGATTCGATCGCCCGGATTTCTTCCCGAATGGCGATCAGGGCATCACAGAAGCGATCGATTTCGGCTTTCGATTCGCTTTCGGTGGGTTCGACCATGATTGTGCCCAACACGGGCCAGGAAACGGTGGGCGCGTGGAAGCCGTAGTCCATCAGCCGTTTGGCGATGTCATCCACTTCGATCGCCGCCGACTGTTTCACGCTTCGCAAGTCGAGGATGCACTCGTGGGCCACGAAGCCGGCCTCACCGCGATAGAGCACGGGGAAGTGGCGATCGAGCCGGTGGGCGATGTAGTTGGCGTTCAGGATCGCCAGTTCCGTGGCCCGTTTTAGGCCGTCTGCGCCCATCATCCGAATGTACATCCAGGAAATGGGCAGAATGCTGGCGCTGCCGAAGGGGGCCGCGGACACCAAGCCGATCGAACCGTCGCCCGTGGGGGCCTGGGCGATCGCCTGCCAATCGGTGGGGGGCAGGAAGGGAGCCAGGTGCGCCGCCACCCCGATCGGCCCCATGCCGGGGCCGCCGCCACCGTGGGGAATACAAAAGGTTTTGTGCAAATTCAGGTGGCACACATCGGCCCCGAAATCGCCGGGACGACAGAGGCCCACCTGGGCGTTCAGGTTCGCGCCGTCCATGTAGACCTGTCCGCCCCGATCGTGGACGATCGCGCAGATTTCCCGAATCGCCGTCTCAAATACGCCGTGGGTGGAGGGATAGGTGATCATCAACGCGCCCAGGTGATCGGCGTGTTGGTCGGCCTTGGCTCGCAGGTCGTCGAGGTCGATGTTGCCGTTGGCATCGCAGGCCACCGGAACCACTTGCAGCCCCACCATCACGGCGCTGGCGGGGTTTGTGCCGTGGGCGGACTGGGGAATCAGGCAAACGGTGCGATCGCCCTGGCCCCGGGCCGCGTGGTAGTGGCGAATGGTCAGCAATCCGGCATATTCCCCTTGGGAACCGGCGTTCGGTTGCAGGGACACGGCCGCAAAGCCGGTGATTTCCGCCAAATCCTGCTCCAGTTCCTCAAACAGAATTTGGTAGCCGGCCGCCTGCGATCGGGGCGCGTGGGGGTGCAGATTGCCAAATTCCGGCCAGGTGACGGGAATCATTTCCGCCGTGGCGTTCAGCTTCATGGTGCAAGACCCGAGCGGAATCATCGACTGATTCAGGGCCAGGTCTTTGGCTTCCAGGCGGTGCAAGTACCGCAGCAGTTCCGTTTCGCTGTGGTAGCGGTTAAAAACCGGGTGGGTTAAGTAGTCGCTGGTGCGCGATCGCGTCAGGGCGGGCGGTTCCACGGGGGCGATCGCCTGGCCGCCAAAGATCTTGATCAGTTGCTCCAAATCCTGCTCGGTGGTCGTTTCGTCCAGACTGAGGGCGATCGCTCCGTCGGGCAGGTAGCGCAAATTTACCTGGCGCACTTCGGCGGAGATTTGCACCTCGGCGGCCGATCGATGGGGCGATCGCGCCGTGGGTTTCAGGGCGATCGTGTCGAACAGTTGGGCGGTTTCCGCCAGGTCGTAACCCAAGGACTGCAAGGCCTGGGCCAGGCTGACGGTTTGGTGGCGCACCCGCTGGGCGATCGCTCGCAAGCCCGCCGGCCCGTGGTAGGTGGCATACATGGCCGCCATCACCGCCAACAGTACCTGGGCCGTGCAAATGTTGCTTGTAGCCTTGTCGCGGCGGATATGTTGCTCGCGGGTTTGCAGCGACAGGCGCAGGGCCGGCTTGCCCTGGGCATCCTTGGAAACCCCGACGATCCGGCCGGGCATTTGCCGCTTGAACCGATCGCGCGTCGCAAAAAAGGCCGCATGGGGGCCGCCATAGCCGAGGGGCACGCCGAACCGCTGGGAACTGCCGATCGCAATGTCTGCGCCCCAATCTCCCGGCGGTTCCAGCAACGTCAGGGCCAACAGATCCGTGGCCGCCGTCACCAACGCATCGGCGGCGTGGGCTTGCTCCACCAATTGCCGGTAGTCCTCGATCGCCCCCAAGGTAGTCGGGTATTGGACGATCGCCCCGAAAATGCCGCGCGCCGTCCAGTCCTCCGCCGTCAGCGATCGCCAGTCCGTCACAATCACCTGAATCCCCAGCGGTTGGGCCCGGGTTTGCAACAGGGCGATCGTTTGGGGATGGCAACCGCGATCGGCCACAAAAGCCCGCGCCGTTTTCGATTTGGTCGCGCCATAGCTGAGGGCCATGGCTTCCGCCGCCGCCGTCGCCTCATCCAGCAAGGACGCATTGGCAACTTCCAGCCCGGTCAGATCACAAACCAGGGTTTGGAAATTCAGCAGCGCCTCCAGCCGACCCTGGGCAATTTCTGCCTGGTAGGGTGTGTAGGCCGTGTACCAGCCGGGATTTTCCAACACATTCCGCTGAATCACGCCGGGCACAAGGCAACCGTAGTAGCCCGTGCCAATGAACGATCGCCAAATTTGGTTTTGGCTGGCAATCTCCCGTAACCGAGCCAGGGCCGCCGTTTCTGTCATCGCCGGGGGCAACTGGAGCGATCGATTCAGTCGAATATCTGCCGGGATTGTTTTATCGATTAATTGCGCGATCGACTCCAGCCCCATGGCCTCCAGCATGGCGGCCGTTTCGATCGGGTCGGGCCCAATATGCCGCACTGCAAACTGATGGGGATCTGCGCTCGGGAATGTTGCCCCAGGGGCGATCGATTGCGAAACAAATCCGCTAGCCACGTTTTTAACCTCCTACTGCAAGAGCCAGGCACAAACCCAACCACCCAACATGCCAAACCACCCATCAAACACTGGATGGCCACCAGCAGCAATATTCGCCGGCCGTTTCTATTCTGATGCCTTTTGCTCAAAGCTCCAGGGCCGCCGGATTCCATCCTGAAGGGGCGAGCAATATCCTGGAAATGGCGGGCGAAACGATTGCTCCGGGCGAGCAACAGCGCTTCGGAATTGAAAAAACCCCTTAAATCTAAACAAAATTAGTCAATTTCGCCAAATTTAAACTTAAAAACTTCCAAAGAACTTTCAAATCAGTCTAAATTTCCTAAGTCACAATCGAAGTCGGATGGTATCCTGGCATACCAATTGTTGTCGGAAGCGTCGTTTGCTGAGCATCTGTCTGGGATGTTCTGCCGTGGACTCGCAACTCGATCGAGCCTTCCCTAGTTTTTTCCAACTGACGGTTTACAACTATTCCTTTAGGAAAGTGGATGGCGACTATGACGATGGTTCAACATCAACGGCGATCGAGTGGTGCAGCCAAAGGGGCCGGAATCCGCAAAGGTGCTTGGATTCGTCTTAAGTTTTTGCTAATTATTCCGTTTTGCCTGGAAGTGGGCTTGGCTGTTGGTCTCAGTGCCTATTGGTCGATCCAAAATAGTCGCCAGGCCGTTGGTCGGATGGTGGATCATCTGGAAAACCACACGGTTGAAATGGTCGAGGCTAAGTTGTTACAGGAGTTGCGGCAGCCTCATCAAATCAATGCCATCAATGGTCAGCTTCTGGCTCGGGATGTGATCTCCTCCGAAGACTTGGGAGCCATCCAACAGCAACTCTGGCAGAGTATGCGGATTTATCCCGGCATGACCTACATTAACTTTGCCAATCCTCGAGGGTTGTTTGTTGGGATTGAACGGCTGAGCAATGGCGATTTGGTCTCGGAGGTAATTGATCCCCAACAGCATCCGGGCAAGATTAAACGATCGTTGTTAGACAGCAATGGGCAGATCAAAAAACAGCTTGATTTGTATGATTATGAACCGCGAACGGATGATTGGTATTTAGCAGGCGTTCGAGCAAAAGGCCCCACCTGGAGTTCCATTTATACCTGGGAAACCGGTGAACCCACCAAGCGATTGGCGGTGTCTGCCAGTTACCCCGTTTATAGCGAAAAGAATCGATCGCTCAAGGGTGTGATTGGCATTGATTTTCTGTTTGATGCCTTGCAACAACAACTCCAATCTCTCCACATTACCCCTAACGCCAGGGTCTATTTGTTGGAGCGGGACGGTAAGGTGATTGCTGCCTCGACGGGTAATAGTTTCTCGCAAGAAAGCGGTTCCATTCAGCGCCTGTCGATGGATAACACCAACGATCGGGTGTTGAAATCTTTGGGGGGTCTGGTGCGGGCCAAAGATGGGCAGCTTTTGCAAAATGTGGAGCTAGAAACCCCCTTGCAAGATCAGCCTTATTTTGTGCGATCGGCCAGTTGGAATGGTTTAGAGGGCTTAGATTGGCAAATCCTGTTGGCCATCCCCCGATCGGACTTGACCCGGGAAGTGGATCGCAGCACTGAACAAACCATTTGGATTTGCGCCCTGGCCGTGGCGGGATCGGTGGTGTTGGGAGTGGTCACCACTCGAACTATCAGCCGGCCCGTGCAACAGTTAGCCGAAGCGGCGGAACGGTTTGCGATCGATCAAAAACAAACCCTGCCGCCCCGATCGCCCATTGTGGAACTCAGTGCGCTCTCCCATTCCTTTGATTCCATGGGTCGGCAATTAAAAGCCTCCTTTGAAAAATTGGAACAGGCAAACGATCATCTGGAACAAGCCAATTTGGCCTTGGAGCAGCGAGTGGAAGAGCGCACCCGTGAATTGTCGGCCGCCCTCACGGATTTGAAGGACACGGAAGCCCAACTCATTCAGACTGAAAAGATGTCCAGCTTGGGGCAAATGTTGGCCGGAATTGCCCACGAGATTAATAATCCCACCTCATTTGTTTATGGCAATTTGGACTATGTTCAGGAATATATGAATGGGTTGCTAACGCTGCTGGAAATGTATCAAGCAACCTATCCCCATCCCCCTGAAGAAATTAGGGATTACCAGGATGATTTAAACCTGGATTTCCTGGTGGATGATTTGCCAAAGGTGGTGCGATCGATGCGCGAAGGCACAGAACGAATTCGCAATATTGTGCATGATTTGCGCAATTTTTCGCGCATGGATGGCCAGGAAATGCGCTGTGTGGATTTGCACGAAGCCCTCACCAGCACCCTGATGATTTTGGGGCATCGATTAAAGGGTAATGGCTCGTCGCCCACAATTCATGTGGTGACCCAATACGACGAGGCTTGGCCCGTGGACTGCTACCCCGGTTTGATGAGCCAGGTGTTTGTGAACTTGCTGGTGAATGCGGTGGATGCGCTGGAAGAGGCGGCGTTGCGGGGCCAATGTCCACACCCGGAAATTGTGATTTCCACGGAGGCGCGATCGAGCGATGGTTTGTTTGTGGTGCGGATTCGGGACAATGGCCCCGGGATTCCGGAATCGGTGCAGCAACGGATGTTTGATCCCTTCTTCACCACGAAGCCGGTGGGCCGCGGCACGGGGTTGGGCCTGGCGATCGGGTATCAAATCGTGGTGGAAAAACACGACGGTCAACTGATTTGCACCACGGATCCCGCCTGGGGCACGGAGTTCATGGTGGCGATTCCGGCCCAACGCGCTGCCCCCGGTTCGATCGCCCCGGCCACCCAAGCGTTGGCCACCGTCGCCGCCTAGGATTAGGGCCTGTCATCGGATTTTGAACCCAAGGGATCGCGCCTACTCCGCCCCGGAGATCGTCACCAGTTGCCCCGAATCGAAATTCAGTCCCAGGATGACAGCCCCTAAGAAACCCGCGCCACAATCGCTTGCACCACTTGCTCGATCGTCATGCCATCGGTGATCAACTCCCAAGCGTCAATCGCCTTAACCATGGGGGCCACCGCGCGGTTGCTGTCTTGATCATCGCGCTCGGTAATGGCGGCTTCAAGGCTGTCCAGGTCGGGCAGGTCGGTTTGGCCCCGATCGCGCCAATCCTGGAGCCGTCGCTTGGCCCGCTCTCGGGGGGTGGCGGTCAAAAAGATTTTCACCTCCGCCTCGGGAAAAACATGGGTGCCAATGTCGCGTCCTTCGGCCACGAGACCGCCACAACGCCCGATCGCCCGTTGCTGGGCCACCAGGGCCCGCCGCACCTCCGGATGGGCCGCCACCACGGACACCTGGGCCGTGACGGTCGGAGTCCGAATCAAACTGGTCACCTCTTGGCCATTAATCCAAACGCGCTGTTCGCCGCCGGGGGTCACCGGCTCGCCAAAGCGGATGGTGCAATCGGCGGATAGCTCGGCCATGGCCAGGCGATCGGCGGGATCCAGACCCCGATCGAGGGCCAACCAAGCCACCGATCGATACATGGCTCCCGTATCCAAATAAAGCAACCCCAATTGTTGGGCCACCCGTCGGGTTACGGTGGACTTGCCCGCGCCCGCCGGCCCATCGATCGCCACAATCGGCCGGCGCGTTTGCAGAATCACATTGTCAATCAGTCGTGCCGATCCCACCTGGGCCGCCACCGCCAACAGGCCCGCCTGCTCCAGGGTTTGGAGAGGCGTGAGGGAGTCGGGATCCACCAGCTCGGCATAGTCCAGGTTCAGGCCCGGCGCTTGGCTCAGGGTCGATCGCACCGGTTCCAGCAGGGCCGCCGCCGATCGCTCGCCGGCCTGGAACTGGGCGATCGCCCCTTGCAGACTTTGGAAAATGGCCAAGGCCTGCTGTCGTTCCGGAGCGCTCAGGTATTGGTTACGGGAGCTGAGGGCCAAACCGTCGCTCTCCCGGACGATCGGGCAGGTAATCAGCTCCACCGGCAGGTTCAAATCCGCCACCAACCGCCGCAAAATCGCCACCTGCTGGGCATCCTTTTGGCCAAAAAAGGCCAAATCAGGCTGCACCACATTCAACAGCTTGGTCACGATCGTGGTTACCCCTTGGAAATGCCCCGGCCGCGATCGCCCACAGAGCACGTTGGCCAAGCCGTCCGGCGGCACCACTTGGGTCAGTTCCGCGCGATCGGCTGCCACGCCCAATGCCGCAGGCGTGGGGACAAAGACCAAATCCACGCCCGCCGCTTCGCAAAGGGCCAAATCCGCCGCCAAATTTCGAGGGTAGCGCTCCAGATCTTCTTGGGGGCCAAATTGCAGTGGATTGACAAAGATGCTGACCACCACCCGGCCACATTGTGATCGGGCCCGGGTCATCAGGCTGCGATGGCCCTCATGCAAGGCCCCCATGGTGGGAGCCAAGCCGATCGCGATGCCAGCAGCGCTCGATCGAAACAATTCCATTGCGCAGCGCAAGGCCGCCACCGTTTTCACCACTTGCATAACATCACCTGCCGCTTAACCGTTGCTCAGCGCTTTGCCCAACGACAGTTTAGTTAAGCATGTTCGTTAAGCGTGAGTTAAGAAATCTCGGTTGCGATCGGCTGGTCTGTGCTGGCTGGGTTTGGACTGAGCGAAATCCAAGCTGCTGAGCAACATCAAAGTTTGGGCTTACCCGCCTTGAGCCGCAACTGCTCCGTTTCCTGCAAAATTTGCAACGAATCCGCCCGATCGCGCGATCGTTTGATGTAGCTCAACTTCAGCTCTTCTAACAAATCAAAAATCAGCTCTTGCAACTCCTGCTGAGTTTTGGGTTCTGCCAATCCCTTGCGGAATGCAAGCGAAGCATCCTCGACTAACTTTTCAAGCAACTTTTCCGCCTCAGGATCAGCAACTGCAAAGGTTTTGTAGGCCTTTTGGGGCACATTAGTGGCAATGGCAGATAGATTGGCCGCAATTTGCCCCGCCAACTGATTTGAAAAATTGCTGAACCCCGGAAAAGCTCGCAGGGCTTGATAGGTTGGCGTGCGAGCCAAAACCGACTCCATTTGATAGGCCAAAAGTTTGGCTAAATCCTCTTGAATTTCCGGCAGCACGCGATAGAGACTCAGTTGTAAAACCCGATCAAAAATCGCCTGAATCTCGTTTACGTCATTCACTTCCACATAGGGATTATTCGCCACATCCAAAATTTGCTGGGACAGGCTGCCGGATTTCACCGAACTCTGGAGACCATAGATAAATTCCAGCACCACCACTTCCGTTAATTCTGAAGCAATGCCCGCCAAAATTCCTCGGCTGATCAGGGCCCGAATGGGTTCCAGGTTGGGGAATTGCGCCTTGTTACTACGAATCACCACGGGAATAATTCGCAACCAGCGGAAGAAGGGACTAATGAACAACAGATCCCACCAATGGCTGAAGGCGGCGGCTTGCCAACTGAGGGCAGAATAGCGGCGACGAATCCACAAAGTCCGCACCACAAATTCCACCGCAAACAAAATGACAAAGGGCGTATCTAAAATTCCAAAATAGTCGGCGGGTCGCCCGTCTTCTCCAATGCTGCGGAAATAGTTACTTTGCAGTTGAAACCGAATTTCCCGATCAAAAAATCGGAGTTCCCTGGTCCAGGTGCGCGAACGAAGATAGTCAACGCTCCAAAAGGTGTCAAAGGCACGTTTGGAGGACTCCACGCCCAGTCGATCGCGCATTCGGTTTTTAATAATTTCCAAGCTACCGGTGCGATCGGATAGGGTGAAAGGATTTTGGTTAATCATTTCCTGGCTGCGATCACGCAGATCCGCTAGCAGGGGCGACACCTGAGGCGAGTCCACTCCCCCGCGCTCCAGCACCGTCACCAATTGATCAACCACTTTCAGATAGGCCTGGGTTTGGCGTTCCGGCTCGATCCCAACGATCGGGTCATAAAATAGCCGCACTTCTCCCGGTGGCCCCACCACTTGGCCCAGCAAGGGAACTTCCGTGCCCCAATCTCGCACCAGCAGAGCCGCGCGCAAATACCACGATCGCAGCGGCACATAGGTAATGTGGAACGCCACCAGCATCAAATTCAGCCAAGCCACAAGGATCAGCAGCCGCTCAGTCCACAGCACCAAATGCCAGCGCCTCACAAACTTGACAGCTTGGGCGCGACGGTTCGATCGGGAGGTGGAAGATGGATTGGCGGTCATGCGATCAGCGGCCAGCTTAGAACTGTGCCTCGTAATTTGCGCGTAATCAGCACGCCAGCGGGTACGGCACTGACACAGCACCTGTCCGTTGATTGACGTTGCGGTTGATTAACTCTGGACGACCCCGATCGCGGGATGGACTGGGGCTAATTCCCAAATGCTGGAACAGCCGATCACAAGGGGGCCGAGTTCCTCATTTCATCGGGCCCGTCTATATTGCCATTGGGCCAGGCTTGGCGGTCAACTTGACTTGAATTTTGCAAGGTTTTGCAACGCGATCGGCCCGGCCGCAGCGTGAATTAGGCGCAACGGGCCCTCGTTGCGCGGCTAATCAAAGGTTAAACGTCAAAGATTCAGCATCAAAGATTTAGCGCCAAAGGTTAAACATCAAAAATTTTCTGCCCCACTCAGGCCATCTGACTCAGCCAGTTGACGATCGCCGAGTTGACAACTTCGGGACGCTCATCATGGGGACAATGACCCGTCTTGGGAATTGACACAAACGTCACCCGATCGCCCGCCGTTTTCGCCAAATCCTGATAGATTTTGGCCCCCTGAATCGGTGTCCAAGGATCCGTTTCTCCCCACAACACCAACAGGGGCCCGGCAATTTGCGGCAGCAGCGTTTCGGGTTTGGGGCCCGGCGGTGCAGCCAAAATCGAGGCAAAGGTTTCGTATGCGCCTTCATCCCCAGAAGGTTCATGCAGCAAATCCACCAGTTCCGGCGTAACGGCTTCTGGGTTGCCATAAACCTGCTTAAGCGTGCCGCGAATCCGGTGTTTTTGGCGAATTTGATTGAACATAAACCGCCCAATGCCTGGGGTATTCACCACTTGGGCAAACGTACCCATCACCAACCGCAACACCGGGTTTAATTCCTCGGGGCGGTGATTTAGCCCCCCGGCACAGTTCAGCAACACCGTTCCTCGGGTATGTTCCGGAGCCGCCGCCGACAACATCAGGGCCAACAGTGCCCCGATCGAGTTACCCACCCACAGGGCTGGTTCTTGGATGAATTCAGCCCAAAAATCCAAAACCAAATCTTGCCAAAGCTCCATGCTGTAATCGATCGGGGGCTTTTGGGAACCGCCGAACCCCAACAGATCGATCGCATAGACCCGGTAGCCGGCCGCGGCCAGAACGGGGATATTTTTGCGCCAATGGCCGATCGAAGCCCCAAACCCATGCAACAGCACGATCGGCTGGCCGCTGCCCTGGGCTAACCATTGCACTCGGTAGCCACGCCACAGCCAGGTTTGAAAGGCCTCCTGGGCCAGGGATTCAGTCGGGGAAACCAGCGCAGTCATAGGGCTTCGGGTTTTCTAAAGTGCTTTACAAATGGGTGAAAGGGCCGGGCAACCGCAACCCCAACCGGCATCGCTCAGACAGGCTTCAGGCAAGCTTTCGATGCCCCGGCTCCGGATCCAGCAGGCGATCGGCTCGGCCATCTTGCCCCGTTGTCGCAGCCTAGGGTTGCGGCCTGATTGGCTTCGTTCAATTCGATTGTAAAGAACTGTAACCGATTGTGCTGAATTTAAAACGCAAAAATCCAGAAAATATCCTGAAATTCGCTCATCAATTCTCAAAAAACTAGGCTGGCTTGAGACCAATCAATAGCGCCATTTCCAACCACTTCCAATAGCAATCAACCTGCTGAAAACCAATATTTCGAAACCATTGAAGCTGCGTTTCAACATCTAGCAATTGGTTTGACGGATCATCTTCTTCCAGTCGATAGCCAATGGCTTTCAAAAACTGCTCATGAAGCTGGGGCGTTGGCGAAGCCACATGTTCCAAGTTGGCGAAAATGCCCCCCGGCTCCAATCGTTGAAACACCTCTTGATAGAGCGATCGCTTGCGATCGTGGCTGAGGTGATGAATCGCAAAACTCGACACGATCGCATCAAATCGCCCTAACTCTGGCAAAGCTGTATCAAGGTTGTGGGCCACCACCGTCACCTTGTCATCGGCCACAAAGCGATCGCGCACCGCCGCCAACATCGTTTCCGAAAAATCCAGCGCCACGCCTGCCGCCGCCGGGCGATCGACCTTGAGCAATGCTAGTAATCGCCCATTGCCCGTACCCAAATCCAAAATTCTACGCACGGTTCGCGGCACTTGTTCCAGCAGAGCCGCTTCCCCTTCAGTGCGACGCGGAATTCGATCAGCCCGGGCCAAATAACTCAGGGCGTGGTCTGTGGATTGCCAACGGTTTACAGAAATTTCAGTCATCGAATTGATGTAACTTATGCGCTCAACTCATGCACCAAGTGTACACACCAGATTCATGCACTGGATTCATGCGTTGGATTACTATGCCAAAGCCTTTTCCAGAACTGGTTTCACAGTGTCCTCGGTTTCCAATTTTTGTCGAACTGGCAACTCAATTTGAATGGTGGTTCCTTGACCCGGTGCTGAAATCACTTGAATTTGCCCTTCGTGTTGCTGCACCACCTGATAGGCGATCGCCAAGCCCAAGCCCGTTCCCTGCCCGATCGGCTTAGTGGTGAAAAACGGGTCGAACAACTTACTTTGAATCGCTTCTTCGATTCCTGGGCCATTATCGGCAATGCTCAGTTGCACCCATTGGGAATCAAGAACTCGAGTGCTGAGCGTAATTTCAGGATGGAGGATTGATTCATCACTCAAAACATCGATCGCATTGTCTAACACATTCATGAAAACCTGATTGAGCTGTGCTGGATAGCATTCAACTTCCGGCAGGTCGCCATAGTGCTTGGTGATTTTAATATCATCCTCCAAGCGACAATGCTGTAGGCGATAGTTCAACATCAAAAGAGTATTTTCTAGCCCCTCATGCAAATCAACGGTTTTGAGATCTGCTTCATCCAACCGTGAAAAATTGCGCAACGACACCACGAGTTCTCGAATTCGTTCTGCACCTGATTTCATAGAAATGAGTAATTTAGGCAGATCTTCGATCACGAATTCCAGTTCTTCAATTTTTTCTTCCATATCAACATCAGTTTCATCTTGGGGGTATTTTTCCTGATAATATTTCACCAAATAAATCAGATCAGAAACATACTGATCGACATAGCCCAAATTGCCATAAATAAAGCTGATGGGATTGTTGATCTCATGGGCCAAACCGCCCACCAACTCTCCCAAGCTAGACATCTTTTCTGTTTGCACCAGTTGCAGTTGGGCCGCTTGCAAGTCTCGCGTGTAGTTTTCCACCCATTCAATCAATTGATTCACGGATTGGGCTAAGGTTCCCACCTCGTCAACGGTCGTGACATCAGCCCGCAATCGGGTGTTGGCATCGTGGGTCACCTGTTGGGCAAGGCTGGCCAGATCTTCGATCGGTTGGGCGATCGTGCGGCTGGTGTAATTACCGAGCAACACCGACACCAATAACGCCAGGAAAATACTCCCGATCGCCATCATTAGCCGAAAGTTTTCGGCTTCGCGCCGTTCCTGAACCGCGGTCAATAGTTCTTGATTAGCATCAATATTTAAGGATTCCAAAACATTGGTGAAAGCAATGAAGTTATTAAATTCTTGGCTGCGGAGGAGTTTGCCAATTTCCGTGTCGATTTTGGGCTGATTTTTGGGGTTACCTGCGAGCGGTTGAATTGCTTCAATGGATTGATTTACAAATCTTGAAAACTCTGCCACCACCGTTACATACTGGCTAAAAGCAGTTCTATTTTTGGTGAATAAGGGCCGATCATCCATGGCCATTCCTTTTGTCAACTCGCTGACAGTTCCAATCCGCTTCATCAAAGCTTGACCCGCCTTACGAAAGGCTACTGGATCATTGGTAAAGGGACTCAGGGATTTTGCAGGCAAGTTGGACAAAATATTGATTTGTAAATCCAGCAATCGCTTTTGATCTTCGCGATATTCTGCTAATTTTTGATCGGCGGCTGCTTGATAATGATTGCCAATCAAAATTCCAATTGAGGCTCCAATGATTGGAATGCCCAAAGCGATTAAATAGCCACTGGCAATTTTGGAACGAATGGCGGTTGGTTTGAAGTTAATCACGACTGCTTTCCACTGCTGAAGCTGAAATTGAAGCTGCTTGGCCACAGAAAGGAAGGATAAGCTAGAAGAGGCCATGGGGTTTTAGTAGAAATTTGCGTACTTAATAAAAGCTGAATTGCGCCCTGGTGTTCTTAAGAAACTGCGAATCTTTCGGGGTAAAGGAAAACGACAGATTAACGCTGAGAGAAAGTGACAGATTAAAGATCTAATCAAACATCTGATTAAACATCGGATGAAACGGCTGATGTCGCTCAGGTCTGAGTACAAATACATATTTATTTTTGTTATTAATTTTTTCTTAATTATCTGATGCTCCTGATCATACCGCAGTTATCGGGCCCCTGTGGCGAGCTGTTGTTCAAGTTGGGTTAAAGATACGGTTCCATCGCCGCTAGGTGTGGCAAGGAAAATCAGGAAATATCGTGGAAAGCCATGCGAAATTCAGCGATCGAGCTGCTTTTTGGGCGGTGGTGCGATGGGGAGTTTTAGCGATCGATCCGTCGAAATTGCTTGTCGTGATGTTGATTCAGGATTCGATTGCTCGCCAAACGCCATAATCGATCGAGGTAGCAGGCGGGAATGGACAGATACAGAACATCATGGGCCCCCAAAACGGTTCGTAGCAGTTCCCAGCCGTGGATGGTGGCGTGGTCGGGGCGCTCCAGATATAGCGGCACAAAGTCGAGGTGAATGGCCGCAGTTTCCACATCCATGCCACAAAGGGGATGGAGCGGAGTAATCAGGGTTCCGAGGGCCACCCACAGCCGATCGCCCGTGACCCCGCTGCCCAAGATCCGCCCTCCCAAGGCGGCCGCCGCAAAGGCCGGCGCAGCTAGCTCCACGGGACTGAGCACCGTTTCAAATTCAAAAACCTGCTGCATCATCATGGCCGATTGGGGATCCTGATTGCGCAACACAATCGTTAGTCGGGGGGCGATGGTACGAGCATTTAGCCCAATCTCCAGGTTAGCCAGTTCATCCTGAGTTGTGGTTAGGAGCGCTTCAGCACGCTCAACCCCAACGGCAACTAAGGTTTCTGGCAGGGTAGCATCTCCAATCACCACGGGGATTTGCAGCGATCGGGCGGTGGCCAAAAATCGATTATGGGGATCTTGTTCGATCGCCACCACTTCGCAACCTTGGGCCCGCAGTTCTCGGGCAGTTTTGAGGCCTAACCCTCCCAACCCGGCCACAATGAAGTGGCCGCGTTTGGGCAGCCGCACCACCTCCAAAACCTGCTGAAACCGAGTTCCCAAGATGTAATCGTTCAGCAGGGCGTAGCAAATCCCGACAATGCCAGCGCCCACCAACATCAACAGAGCGGTGTAGATTTTGAGGGCATCGGGGGCCCGATCGAGCATATCTTCCTTGCCGCCGGCCCCGGTAATTGTGCCCACGGCAAAATAGAACGCTTCAATCAGCGATAGATGGGTGTTGGCAGCCACGTCATAGAGAATGGTGGACACCACAATCGCCAGCAATAACACCACAAAGGCGATCGCCGCCGGGCGGCCTTGGTGACCCAATCGCCCCAAACCATCGAAAAAACTTTGTAGCCGTTGACGACGTTTTAGTTGGGACGGTCGGCGCGTGGGGCGCGTGGCCACAATCAGCCGATCGCCCACTTGCAGTTCCCGGGCCAGGCTGAGGGCGGCCACCAAGTTGGGGCGATCCGCAAATCGCACGTCGCCTCGTGGCTCATCGGGATAACCCTGGAGATCCCGGGAAAAATCGCGTGCGGCCTCGCGCTGGGTCTCGCGCTGGCCCTCTCGGTGTGGGTCTTCTGCTTCGTAACGATGGCTCACTCGATCGACTGGTGTAACCGGCAAATAGTCGATCAGCATCCGATCCCGATCGTCCCACAGTTCCGAAAGCCGTCGCCCCAACCAGGGATGGCCAAAATCGATCGCCTCTTCCCGCATCGGCCAAAGGCGATCGAACAGTCGCACTTGCCCGATCGCCCGACTGCCCAAGGCCGCAAACACAAACGCCGGAGCCGCCAAGGCCGACACGCTCAAACTATTGTGATCCGCCAAGGTGGAATCCAGGCGATCGCCCAACTGGGCGTTATAGAGGCGATGCACCACCCGCAAATTGGGGTTTAACAACCGCGCCTGCATCAAGATCGCTAAATTCTGCGAGTCCCGATCGCCCACCAACACCAGGGTTTGGGCTGTGGCAAGCCCCGCCGACAGCAACACCGCCGCCGAAGTGGGATCCCCCACCACCACCTGCGCATTGTTCATTCCCGGCAAAGGGCGATCGCTAATGCCTGTGACCGCCGCCCCCTGCTGGTGCAACAAATTAAAAACCTTGTAACCCGTGCGCCCCAAGCCACAAATGATAATTCGCGGTTTCATGGCCCCCGGACAGACAGCGGCGATCGCTTCGCACGCTGGGTTCCCGACCATCGAGTATGGTGTAGCCGTTGCCACCGTTGCTGTGTGCCAGACTACCTGTTGCGGACTGCGGGACTGGTTGGAAGGGATTGAGTCATCGTTTCTGTACAAAATCGACCCAAAAAGACCGACACCAGCGGGGCTATACAACTAGCAGGGCTATACAACTAGCAGGGCTATACAACCAGCAGGGCTATACAACCAGCAGGGCTATACAAGAGGATCTACACCAAAGGATCTAGACAGGAAAATCTACACCAGAAGATCTGCACAGGAAGATCCATACAAGCCATGCAAGCTTGGAACAAACTCCATCAGCCAGAGCCGCTTCAGGCAAGGTCTAGGGTTTCCTCGGGTACGGTTGCCTCAGACCAGCCATAAAAAGCCAGGGCACAGTTGCCATAGGTCTTGACCCGATCGCACCGGAGCTGGCCCACCTGAAGCGGCGGCTGCCACTGTCGAGGATTAAACTCAACGGCACATTCACCCGCCTCCGCCAACAATTGTGCCTCAGCCACAACCTGCAAAACCGATTCATACAGGTCACCGGCATAGGGCGGATCGAAATAGATGCGATCGAACCGTTGGCCCCGCAACCGAGCCAAGACCCGTGGCGCATCTCCCCGCACAATTTCAAACCGTTGGGGCGATCGGGCAATGCGTTGCCAATTGTCTCGAATCACTCCGCAGGCTTGGGGCAACTGTTCCACCCCCACCACCAAAGCCGCCCCCCGCGCCAGGGCCTCCGCTCCCATGGATCCGGATCCGGCGCAAATGTCCAGCCAACGACAGCCCCCGATCGCTCCTTGCCAAATTTGAAACAACGCCTCCCGCACCCGCGAAACAGTCGGCCGGGTTGTTTGGCCAGGTAGCGTTTTCAGCGATCGGTTACCGTAAATCCGAATGGCCATAGAACAGGTTAACGACAGCGAATCCTGAAGAAACATCTGAGCAGTCACTGGGGGGACTTGCAAAGCTGGCAAGTCGCTAAGAATTGTTTGAAATTCTCAATTTCCAGGAAGTTCCTGCGCAAAATTAGCACACAAAACATTGAGAAATTCATCGAAATTCATCGATTTATCACGGAGCGATCCCAGCTCTCAGGAAACTTCCCTATGCTGAAGGTAAGCCATTTCATTCCCTCTTAATTGATGGAGCCGGAGGTTAGGTTATGCAATTCTGGACTTCGCTCTCATCCTCAATGCAATACGTCTTGGAAGGCTTTGGTGAAATTTTCGCGCCCGACCACGACGACTATCCCGCAGTTGGCGTGCAGCCTTTTGAAGATGAACCCTATCTCGGCTCCAATTGGACTGAATAGCCCAGAGAGCTGATCCTCAAGGGTTAAGTTAAGCGTTTGGTCACCTGCCTCGCGCTCGTTGGTTTTTCTCCTCGTCGTGACTGAATATTTAGGGGTATTGGGACTCCTCTAGGAATGAGGTTCTTAATGGGTTCAGTGGCGATTCCTCGCCATTAATTGGCTGATTCATGTGGCTGATTCATGGGCGATCGACTGCTGAACCCGGTTGATGAATATCAAACTAAGCGATCGAGGAGCGTCCAGTTCCTCGATTTATTTTTTGTATCTTTTTATCTTTTTGTGCTTATTTGTGTCTATCTGCACCTGTTTACGACTATTTGTGCTTGTTTTTAGCTGATTTTTGCCCATGCCCTTAGGTCTCTTGGCGGGCCCCCAGTCAACCATCGCCCTAGCCCCCGGCCCGTTGCTCCATTCCCGAGGCTTGATGGCCCGAAAACCCAGCTCATAGATCTCAATGTTGGTTAACGGGGGGTATCAGATCGTTAAACTCTGTTGCATTCTCGTTATAGAAGCTTGGGGCACGCCCAGCCACAGGAAACCACCGTGATAGGATGACATCCAATCTTTGGGCGGCCAGAGCGGTTTTTGCGGTTTATTGCCCCCTTTCGCCTCTGCTTATCCGTGGGCAGCGCGGTGAATGATCCAGTCAGTAATCGACGGGTGATCCAACGGTTATCGGACAGTGACGGGTTAATCCGTTCAGTAGACGGGGACAACTCAACGGCGGCAGTAACCCATGTTAATCGCGTGGCTTTGGAGTCCAGAACAAAATCGCAAGCCTTCTCAAAGCTCCTCGCCTTGATTGAATTTTGAGTTCTGAATTAGACCCCTCTGTGAGCCGTTGGGCAGTGCGGTTGGATCTAAGGCGCGATCGAAATTTCATCAGGACGAGGGTGATGTCGAAGCCTCAGCCACACGCGTAATTAGGAGAAGCTGTTCGTGTTACGGGTTGCTGTTGTTGGCGGCGGGCCGGCCGGTTCCTCAGCCGCAGAAACGCTCGCTAAAGCTGGAATTGAGACCTATCTGTTCGAGCGCAAGCTGGACAACGCCAAGCCCTGCGGCGGCGCAATTCCCCTATGCATGGTTGGTGAGTTTGAACTTCCGCCGGAGATTATCGATCGCCGCGTGCGGAAGATGAAGATGATCTCACCGTCCAATATTGAGGTGAACATCGGTTCAACCCTCAAGCCTGATGAATATATCGGTATGTGCCGCCGGGAAGTCCTGGACGGGTTCATGCGCGATCGGGCGGTGAAGCTGGGGGCGAACCTGATTAACGGCACGGTACACAAGCTGGAAATTCCCAGCAGTGACAAGGCTCCCTACACCCTGCACTATGCTGACCACTCCGATGGTTCGGTGGCGGGCGTGGCCAAAACCCTGCAAGTGGATTTGGTGATTGGGGCTGATGGGGCTAACTCCCGGATTGCCAAGGCGATCGACGCGGGGGACTACAACTACGCGATCGCCTTCCAAGAGCGGATCCGTCTGCCCGAAGACAAGATGGATTACTACCAGGACTTGGCGGAAATGTACGTCGGTGACGATGTTTCCCCCGACTTTTACGCCTGGGTGTTCCCCAAATATGACCACGTGGCGGTGGGCACGGGCACAATGCGCGTGAACCAAGCCCGAATCAAGGAACTGCAAGCGGGCATTCGGGCCCGAGCAGCCAAGCGCCTCGAAGGTGGGCAAATCATCAAGGTTGAAGCACACCCGATTCCGGAACATCCCCGCCCCCGTCGGGTGGTGGGTCGTGTGGCCCTGGTGGGTGATGCGGCCGGTACGGTCACCAAGTCTTCTGGCGAAGGGATTTACTTCGCGGCCAAGTCGGCTCGGATGTGCGCAGAAACCATTGTGGAATTTTCCAACAAGGGCCAGCGCGTTCCCAATGAAGCGGATCTGAAGCAGTATCTGAAGCGTTGGGATAAGCAGTATGGTGCAACCTATTTGGTGCTGGATCTGCTGCAACGGGTGTTTTACCGTTCCGATGCGACGCGCGAAGCCTTTGTGGAAATGTGCGAAGACATCGATGTGCAAAAGCTGACCTTTGACAGCTATTTGTACAAGACGGTTGTGCCTGCCAATCCGCTGACTCAACTGAAGATTACGGCGAAGACGATCGGGAGTTTGCTGCGGGGTAGTGCCCTGGCTCCCTAGTCCAGCTTACTGAGACGAAGCCGGATCGAATTGAAGATTCATCAGCGCTCGGCCTTTGGGCTGGGCGCTTTTTAATGAGCAAATATTTTTAATGAGCAAATGAATGGACAAATAATTGTGATCATGAGGAAGTAGTCATAATCAAAGACCGTAGGGTGGGCATTGCCCACCTCATCATTGCTCCATGGTATCTACGATATGTCGCACCAAGTGTTTTGGGTAAAGGCTGTAATTCATGATCAAAAAAGTGTGGAGACCTGCTTAAAACGGGCCTCCACTGCATTGTTGCTGTGAATACAGCGATTGAATTAAGGTTGGAATTGCGATCGCAAGGATGCGCGAATTCCAAACACAGGTTCAAATTGAATGGGACGATCGAGCGGGTCGATCGGGGCCAAATCAACCTACAGATCAAACTGATTGCCGCGACGATATTGCTGATAGGCTGCGAAAAACAGGCCACTCAGCGTCACCAAAATCAGACCCAAGACAATACCGAGCAAGCGAGGTTCGATCACGGCGGATTCTCCTTCCCTAAATCGTCTAAAACATTAAGTCATTTTTAAAGCACTTAGTCAGATTCCAGCAGTGAAAACTGCGGATCTGGTGCGGCGGCTGTTCCCGATCGGGCAACGCGCCCTCCGATTTTACCGGCTTCTCAGCCCGAAAACTGATTCTGTCCTGAGTGGGCGAGTAGGGGGGAACTTCGGCGGCCCGAGGGCAACCTTTGAGCTATGTTATTAAATGAAAACTTTCATGTCGGTTCCTCAGCAACGCGATCGCCTTGGAAACGCCAGTTAATCAGTCCCCAGTCCAACCTTGGGCGCGTCGTACCCTTGCGATCGCGATACTCCTTGTCCTGTCCGTTTTGCTGATGGTCTGGTCCTTGGGCCAGTGGTTTCAGCCCATGGATCCCTACGCGGAAAGTGTCTTAGCTTTGCAGGGCGATCGCGATCGGGGAGAAGCAATTTTTTCCATGAACTGCGCCGTTTGTCATGGGGCTGATGGCGCGGGTCATGTGGGCCCCAGCTTGCTTGATGTGGCCAGCCGCAAATCAGAAGTTGCCCTGATTGAACAGGTGATTAGCGGCAAAACGCCCCCCATGCCTCAGTTTCAGCCAGCTCCCCAAGACATGGCCGACCTATTGCGCTACCTAGAAACCCTCTAGTGCTTCTTATCTGGTGTTTGAGTTAGCCGGTGGTTTAGTTGGTGGCTTAACTTTTGGTTTAACTTTTAAGCGAACGATGGCCGCTTTCATGAACTAACGTACCAAAACAAGGAAAATTGATTGTTTGGTGGTTCATCCGGCTTAAGATCAGTCTAGGGCTTGGAGGAGGTTTAACCGTGGAAGTACTGCATATTTCACAACCGGCCGTTGCCCAAATGACTGAGGAAGATGTGGCCGAGTTGGCGCTCCGATTGGAGCGGGATGATTATGCCACGCCCTTTGAGGGGTTGCGAGACTGGCACTTGCTGCGGGCGATCGCCTTTCAGCGGCCAGAGCTGGTTGAGCCTTACATCTACTTACTGGATTTGGAGGCCTACGACGAGTCTTGAGCCTTGCCGAGTCCCGTGGGTGGGTCGCAATGGCAAGAGTCAAGCAAACCTTCAGCCCGTGACTAAGGGAGTTGGGGGCGGGTTTTTGGGCCCGCTGAATGCTCAGGTGGAAGCGCGGCGGCGACGGGGACGGCGGGTTTTCGTCACATAGAGAACGATGAGTGTGCCGATCGGGGTGGCCGCAAAAGCGCCTGCCATGCCCAGGCTCAACAGGGAGACTGGGAAGGTCACCGATAAGGAAGCCAAGGCCCCCAAGGCTCCACCTACCAAGGCGCTGCCATAGGCCGCGACGAGACTTTTGCGCAGGCAACGCCGACCCAAGAGCCTTGCTATGGCACCAATGAATAGCCCGATCGCCCCCACGCCAATGGTTAGCGTCGCGACAACCAGAAGGGTAAACAATACGGGGCGATCGAGCAGCATGGGCGAAGGGGCTTGGGCAAGAAATACGGGGCAAGAAATGCGGGGCTAATTGGGGTTGGCGCTAATTGGAGTTGCATTAACGGGAATTAGCGCAACGGAGCTGCGTTACTCTTCGGTTTGAATAGGCAAAGTTGCCAGGGCTTGCAGCCATTCCAGCGCCGATTCAAGAACCCCCCGATTAGCCGGGAACGTAATGCGCGATCGGGCTTCTTCCGCTGTCAACCAAGCACTGTCTTGGATTTCCTCCGGTTGCAGGTTGGTTTCCCGATCCAAAACCCAAGCAGGAAAATAAGTCACCGTTTTTTGCACCAGTTTATTCTGTCGGCAGTAGGTTTCAACAAACTGCACATCGGTGACGGGAGTGCAATGTTGAATGCCGGTTTCTTCGGTAAATTCCCGAAGCGCTGTTTCAAGGGCACTTTCGCCCGGCTCCGCATGGCCCTTGGGAAACGCCCAATGTCCTGCCCGGTGCTGCACGAGCAAAAACAAAGCCTCTGCTCGATCGCCCGACTGGGGCAAATAAATCGGCACAATTCCAAAGGCTTCTTCGGTCACAGGCTGGGCATCCGTCGGCACGGGAACATCTCCTTGGGCGAGTGCCAATCTAAAAAAATTATCCGGGTCTGAATCACGTGGGTCTGAATCACGCAGGTCTGAATCGCTTGGGTTCCAATTGCCCCCAATCACGCGATCGCGATCCAAACCACTTGCCGTCTAAGCACGATCTCAACAACGCGATCTCAACAACGCGATCTCAACAAACAGCTTAACCAAAAACATGCTCTCAACAGCAGTTCCGTCCCTCAGCACCGCTGTTCGGTGAATCTTCGGTTGGTTGTTGAGCCTCGTTCAGGATGGTTGCACAGAGTAATCCAGCCCTCATACCCAGCGTTCATACCCAGCGTTCAGACCCAGCGTTCAGACCACATCAAATTGCGCCACTTGACCAAAATTATGGCGTTCTTGGGCGGGCGCAATGAGCCATCGATCAATCGTTTCTGCAAACCCGATCGGGTCATTCAGAAAGGGCCAGTGATTGCCGGGAACCGTCTGCACCGTCAGCCGCTCGCAGAACTGATGGAAATCGCGAGTTTGCCAAGCAAATTGATTCAAGCCCTGTTCCGGCAAAATCAACAACGTGGGCAAGGAAACTGACTTTTGGAAGCCCGCAATTCCAAGCACATCTTCAAACACGCGATCGCGCGCCAGCAAATCTAGTTTGCTACCCCAAGTACCATCATCTTTCTGTTCCAGATTTGCCGCAAAGGCCGCCGCTTGCCATGGATTCCACTCACGATATTGCTTGAGTTGCCGAGCACAGTCTTCCGCTGAAGTTTGATCCGGAAACGGGCCCGTTAGCTTCAAAAATGGCAGGGTTCGATACAAAATTGGGAAGCTTAAACGCAACCAATCAGGCATTTTGCCAATAAAAAATGGATCAACAATGACTGCCTGCTGAAATCGCTGGGGCAGATCCTGCATCCAACGGGTGGCAACCTTGCCCATCCAAGAGTGGCCCACCACCGTCACCCGAGACCAGCCCAGGTGATTACAAAGGGCTTCCAAGTCTTCAACGATTGCTTCGGTGGTGTAGGGGCGATCGCCCTTGCTGCTGTTCCCATGGCCGGGCAAATCCGGCGCAACCACGCCATAGCCTTTTTTGGCCAGCTCTTGGGCTGCTCCTTCCCAAACCGCCGCACAATCGCCCAGCCCGTGCAACAGCAGTAGCGGTCGATCGCTCAGATTTCCCCATTGCCAATAGGTCAGAAATTGATTCGATCGGCCAGGTAACCCCAACTGTTGTTGGTCATTCATAATCAGACCCGCTGTAATAGCTTGTAGTGCAACTTGACAAGGAACTCGATCACTTCAGCATCACCTCAGCTCAGCATCACCTCAGTCCAATCATGGGTCTTGGGTCTTAAGCACTTAGTCTTAAGCGCCCAGCCTTAAGCACTTAATTCTGTGCCTAGTCTTGAGCAATTCCCCCAAGACTCTTTCCCAGACAATACCCAAGGGCTAACCCACCATTCCTGATTGTTCTAAAATCCACCCTGGGTTCATTCTATCTAAAGACCTTCTATCTCAGAAATTTCCCTTGAGATCGATTAATCTCCAAGGCATTTGTGTTTTTTTGCTGGATTCTTAAAAGGTTAATGGCTCAGCCTCTTTCGCAGAACCATGGCCCCATGATTGCAGAAAAGATGTAGAGGTTGCCCCAGTGTTTTCCATGGAGCTACAACGAAGCTTGAACGAAGCTTTGTGGATAAAAAAGCACATTTTCTTCTCTAGCCTGCACCTAGGCTAACCTTTTAGAACAAAATTCTTGCGTTTCTTGGGGGGCTGAACGATCGGCAACTTCCTAGGATTCAGCATCCGTCGTTCCGGGGCTAGCTTGCTGGCCAGGAGTGGACGGAGCGAATTTTTTTTTGTAGAGTCGGTGACGTTATGTCACGTTGACGGGCGCTAACGCTCCACCGCCCATGCCGCCACGCACCTTGCACCGTCCTGCTTTGCCCCCAGCTCGATCGAACCACGGCTTCTCACTTTCCAAGCCTCCTTCCCTGCCCCTGACTGGCGAGGCTTCAGCGGACAAGGCCCGATCGCCCCGGGCCCTCGCTCGCGCCCACTGGCAATTGGCGGCGATCGCGGGGTTATTTGGGGTGGGGCTGTTGTCAGCAGAGGCGATCGCCCCTTGGTGGCAGCGCCCCCAGCACAGCGCCACCACCAGCCTTGACGCGCCTCCCAGCTCGCCCCCTGCCGAAATCATCGAGGACTCTCGGCGACAGATTGCCGAGTCGGCAGCGATCGTTCGTGGCCAAGCCGACCCAAACTGGCAGCCGCAGATGCGCCCTGTTCAGCCCTTGAACGTGACGAACTATACTGCCCAAGCTCAACGCCAAAGCGCCAACGCGACTAGCTATTACAGCAGCTATCAGAACAGTAATAGCTACACCAATTACCAAAATTCTTCAGACAATCGATTCAATTCTGCACAGCCAGCGGCCAACCGTCCTGCTAATCGAAACTCCCCAACCAATAGCCCAACTAACTCCAGCAATTTCAACAGCTATAGCAACTACAACAACAGCTACAGCAACGGTTACAACAACGGTAATCCTGTTCGTAATAATGGTAATAATTCCGGCAGCAATTACAACAGGAATATTAACCAGGTCAACTCCGTTGGGAACTATGCCGGGGGCTACAATCCCAACTATGTCAATCCCTATGGCAACTCGGGACAAGGCAATCAATGGGATCGATCGGGCCGTCGCACCTCATGGCAACAGGGTTCATTTCCCGTCGAGAACTTCCAGACCTATACCTCGCCCTTTGGCTACCGTCGTCGGGGGGGCAGCGTGGAGTTTCACAAGGGCCTAGATCTGGCCGCCCCCAAAGGTAGCTATATTCGCAGTTGGTGGGCCGGCCGAGTCATCCGAGTGTCTGACGGTGGGCTGTGTGGCACGGCAATCACGATCCAGTCCGGCGCTTGGGAACACACCTACTGTCACATGATGGGGCGGGTGGCCACCTGGCAAGGTCGCCGCTATTTGAGCGATCCCGATGGGGGATTACGTATTTTCCAGGGGCAAACGGTAACCACGGGGATGCGGGTTGGGCGTGTGGGCATGACGGGCCGCACCACGGGGCCGCACCTGCATTGGGGTATTAAATACGGGAAAGATTGGATTGATCCGGCCTTGGTGTTGCGAGCAATGTATCAGCAACAGGCCAGGAACTAGCCGAAAATTTTGCAGTCTAGTCCAGAGTTCATCTAGCCCCAAAAGAGTCTACCTAGCCAAGAACGCGCAAACTCAAAAGGGCGCTTCTAGGCTTCTATTCCCCTTGATTTGCCTTCCTGGATTTGTTTACCTGAATTTGGTGGGCACTGCCCACCCTACTAGCGTAGCTGCCTTAATTCGCTGGGTTAAATTATATGGCTGTTAACGCCACCCAATCGTTAGGTAGCAAGATGCTCAAGCCCCTTGTCTCCCACGATCTGCCAACGGTGGAATCAGGGTTTCAGGCGATTTGACGACGGGCCCTAGCGCTTTTGAGGAGTTTTTTGGCGGCGGCGATCGCGCCACTCAGCGGCCGTTAGGTACACAATGCCGCCCGTAACCACCACCATCAAGCCCATGGCCACGATCGATAAAACGGTTAAGGCCGAAGTTTCCACGGGAATCCTCACCAAAAATCAAAAATCAAGGGTCAAAAAACAAGATAAAGCCACTTAAACAAAACTGTCGATCGAGGGTGTATGAATCAACCCGATCGACAATCTTTATTGATCCCTGAAATGCATTCTTAAACATCGAGCTTCGGCAACAGACTTGGCCACAGCCCCGGGAACTTAGAAGCCGTTGCGGCCCCAAATCACCATCGAAATCGAGAAGGTGAAAACCGTCAGCAAGCCAACCCAACCAAGGGTGATGATATCCATGATGTCCGTCCCCTATGCGTTTGCGTCAAAATTTTCCGCCTTTGATGGTATCACCCGCAGGCGATCGGGGACAGCCTTGGCGCGACACTTTGCCATCGGCCAGACGAGCGCCGCAAAGGATCGCCTTTTCCAGATTGGTATCCGTCAGGTCTGCGCCGGTTAAGTCTGCGCCGCTGAAGTCTGTTTGGCGCAGGTCGGCTCCTCGCAAAATGCTGCCCCGTAGGTCGGCCTGGTTCAAGCGGGCATAGGTCAAAGACGCACGGGTTAAGTCGGCTTGGGATAGGTTGGCTCGGGTGAGGTTGCTGTCTCGCAAGTCCGCTTCGGTGAGTTCGGCCTGGTGCAGGATGCTGCCTTCGAGCGATGCGCTAACGATTGTGGCGCGGTTGAGGCGGGCTGCCTTCAGGTGGGCTTGGGCGAGGTTGGCTCCGCTGAGGTCGGCGTTGCTGAAGTTGGCATGGTCAGCACGCACCTGGGCAAAGCTGGCCCCAATTGCCCGGGCCCGGGTCAAGTTGGCCCGATCGAGCAAAGCCCCTTGTAAATCAGTTCCCACCAAATCCGTGTCGCCCAAGTAGGCATCACTGAGGTTTACCCCCGCCAAGTTGGCATAGCTGAGATCGCAGTGGCGGCAAACGGTGTTCCGAAACAGCCGTTGCAAATCCGTCAGGCTCTCGGCCCGTACCGGCAACGCCATTAACCCCCAACCCCACAACAACACCCCCACCATCAGCAACCCTCGCAGCACTTGGGCGGGGCGAACCCGCAACCACCCGGCCCGATCGATCCCGATCGCCCAGCAAGACAACGGGCGGCGATGATTGACCACGGGCCTCGAATCCAAGTCAGCGTTGGTCATTGGGGCTGAAATTAGCGGCATTCGTTCCTTGAACCTCGGTCTAAGACTGGTGGCTGCCCGCTAACGAGGGAGGCCGCGATAGCGTTGGTTGCGGTTGTGGTTGCGGCTATATTCCCGACCAAACACGAAGGTGGGCATATCGTCGCTGTGACCCATCACGATCAGCGTATCGCCCGGATAAAGTTGCGTCGATTGGGGTGGGTGAATGATGGTGTTGCCGTCCTTTTGCAGCAGGGCCACAACGATGAATGTGCCATGGCCACGGACTTCCACGTCCCCGATCGTCCGGCCATCCAAGGGGGATTGGGGGCGCACGGGCACTTCGTCCAGCTTCACATCCAACCGCGACAGCATTTCGCTGAGGGTGGCTCGGCCCTTGTCTTCTTCCAAAAAATAGAGGGCAGAGGGGTGATTCAAAATTTGAGCAATCCGCTCCGCCCCAATATTAGCTGGCAAAACCACTCGATCGGCCCCGGCCAGCTTCAGCTTGTTTTCGGTGCTGGCCGCTTCGCCCCGAGCCACGATCGTCATGTGGGGATTCATGCCCCGGGCGGTCAGGGTAATGAACACATTTTCCGCATCATCGGGCAACACCGTGGCCAGGGCCTTGGCCCGCTCAATGCCCGCCGCTCGCAAAACCGATTCATCGGTGGCGTTGCCTTCATAAACCAAATAGCCCAGATTGACACCCCGCTCCACCCGATCAGGATTGGAGTCAATCACCACGAAGGGCTGGCCCGTTTCCACCAGCTTGCGGGCCAATAGCCGACCAATGCGGCCCAACCCGCAGATGATCACATGATCTTTGAGGCGATCGATATCTCGACTCATGCGCCTGGCCCCCAGTAGCCGATTCATTTCGCCCTCGGCCAGGGCTTGGAAGACCCCCCCTACAGTGTAGACCGCCGAAGAAGTGCCCGCGATGATCACAAAAATCGTGAAGGCCCGCAAATGGGGGGTCATGGGGCCAATTTCCCCATAACCCACGCCAAAGACGGTGATGATGGTCATGTAGAAGGCATCAAGAAACCCCCAACCGGCGATCATGTAGCCCGTGACGGAGATGATGAGGGTGACTGCAAAGAACGTAGCCCCAATCCAAATTTTTTGGAACGGTCGTTGGTCGATCGGACGAAAACGGCGACGTTCAGACACCTGGAAGGAGGGGGGAGAAAGGGGAGGAGGCTGAGCGATCGACCCGATCGCGATCGAGAATCAGCACCCGTGCATCGTAACGGCTAACAATCGCAGGGAAAAGAGTCTCAAATTCAGGAAATTTTCAGACTACTTCCAGCCTAATTTCAGACCATTCTGTGGCGGTTGTTCAGCCAATCGTAGGGCGAATTCCACTTGCAATCAGCCATCCTGGACACAACGACAGGCCGATGAGGCTTCGCAAAACTGACAGGCTTTGTATTCCCGATCGGGATCCACGGGATATTCCCCTGCGGCCAGGTGGTGGCGCAACCGTTGCACCAAAGCTCCCACCTCTGGGTTGTCACTGGTGAGCGGTTGAGGCGAGACGAGTTTCGCTTCCCGCAAGCTGTAGTAATAGGCCTTGGCGACGGGGGTTTCGGGAGCCAGTTGGGCGGCGGCGCTGGCATAAACCAACAGTTGCACATCCAGGTTTGCTTGGCCGGTTTGGTCTTTGACTTTGGCTCCTTCAGCTTTGCCAGTTTTGTAATCAATCAGAACCAAGCCATCGGGGGACTGATCCACCCGATCGATCATGCCCTTCACCTTCAGACCCAGCCACTCCCCTTCAAAGGGCACTTCGCAATGGAGGATTGTGGATTCGGCGGGTAGAAAGGTGTCTTGCAAAATTAACCACTGCAATTGGGCCAGGAGTTCTTGGCGCTGGGCTGTCCAGGTGAGGTGGCGCGGCAGTTGCAGTTCGGTGGCCGCTTCGGTCAGCCAGGTTTCGAGGGCCGCCAACCGTTGCTCAGGGTCATTGAAAACGGGTGCTTGCCGATCGCGCTGTTGTTCTCCCAGTTTTTGCAAAACGCGGTGGTAAAGGTTGCCTTTGCTGTTGCGGGGCAAGTCGGCTTCGGTTTCTTGGGGTTCTTGGAGCCGCAGGACGCGCCGCGCGAAGTATTTGAACGGACATTGCCCCAGGTCGGTGATTTGAGAGGCGCTGAAGGTATGCCGATCGGGATCCATGGTGGCGAAGGAGCCAAGGAAACCGTGAAACGCCAAATCTTCCGGGCGATCGGGCTGGCCGCCGCGCAATCGTTGGTATTCCATTCGCCAAGCTCGCTCTAGCACTGGGCCGAAGGGATCCTGGGCCAGGTCTGCGGGGCGATCGGGGCGGGTTAAAAACCGCTGCCAACTGGCCAAAGGGCTGACATCGGGAACCGGCTCCGGCTCAGTGGGTTTGATTTGGGGATCGCGGAGCAGGGCGCTGGGGGATTGGGGTTGCTGGCCGTGCCACTGGGGATAGCTAAACACCAATTGCTCTTGGATGGTGGCAAAGGCGGCGCTGTTGTGGAGGCGTTCTTGATCTGCCAGTTCGGCAGTGCCAGCCATCGGAAACCCGGCTTGGGTGAGGGCGCGTCGATCGAACCAGTCGAGGGCTAGATCTGGGGCGATCGGGGCGGGCCACCAGCCTTCCACCATCCCCAGGGCAAATCCGTAGCGATATTGGGCCCCAATCAGGCTGGCGGGGCTGTGCAATTCCACGCCCCCTCGGCCGGGGTGACGGGGCACGGAAATTAAGCTCAACAGTTCCCGCAATTCCTGGGCAAAGTTGGCCAGGGTTAATGTTTCGTGGCTGGGACGGGCTAGCTCAATCAGGTGGTGATTCAGGCTGCTGAGGGCGTTGGCTTCACTGGGCCAATGCTGTGCGCCCGATCGAATCTCCAGCGATCGGGCACAGTCCTGCACCCAACTCACCCACTGCTCACGGGTGGCACTGCGGTGGGCCGATTGGGCCGGTGGGGCCAAATCGGTGAGATCAAGACCGGCATGAATCCAGGCCTTGGGGCGATCGGGGCGTAGGCGGCGGGCCGTTTCCCATTGACCTTCTAGGCGATCGCGCCCGAGCGGGTGGCGCAATAATTGCACCGCTGGCTCATAGGCCCATTGTTGTTGGGCCGCTTCCAGCAGGCATTGCACCCAATGGCCCACCCGCGTTTGCGTGAGGGGCACGCCGTACAGCAACCGCACCGGAACTTCAAATTCCTGCGCCACCTCCAACAGCTTGGGCCCGTAGCGTTGCTCATCGCGGGCAATCAGCACCATTTGGTTCGCCGGTACACCCTGATGAAGATGCTGTTTGATCTTGGCCAGAACCCAACGCACCTCGTCCTCCAGGGTGGGAAAGGCGATCGCCCGTTGCCAGGGTTGGCATTCGGTTGGGGAGGCTGTTGCCTCGGATTCCGCAGAGAATTCCGCAAAGAATTCCGCAGCCGATCGCACCGTCCAGCCCCGCTGTTCCCAGGCCGGTAGCAGCCGATGCAAAGCCGGGTCATCTGGCCACCAAAGGCAACTGCCGGGCCCCGCCAGGGCATCGATAAGGGCGATCGCATCGGGAGCCAAGTATCCATAGCCCCACAGGCCCAACACCAGGGGATCTACTGCGCCCTGGGCGATCGCCTGGGCCGCCTGTCCATAAATTTGGGCCGCATCTAGTCGATCGGCTGGTCGATCAACAGCTCGCCGCTGAATGGATTGATCGCCCAGTTGTTGATCGCCCCATTTCTGATCGCTCAGTTGTTGATCACCCAATTTCTGATCGCCCAATTTCTGATCGCCCGATAATTGCAGTGCTTGCAAATAAGCCTGGGCAATGGTCACCAACCGCCGCGCCCGATCGCTCAAGGTGGGTTCCTGGGCCGCCATCGCCAGGGACCAGCCGTTGTGCAACATTTCCCGAATCACGGGGGCGATCGTATTGGCATATTGACCCGCTTCCACCTCAGGCCAAACCGCCGCCACAGCCGAGCGCAAAGCTCGCTGACGCATCAGCACCGGAGCCAGGTTGCCCTCCAGTCGCAACCGCTTTAGGAGTTGATCGAGAGACTGAGCCTGCACCCCGATCGCCCGAGCCGCCTGCCGGGTAGGGGTCAGCACCCAATCAAAGGGGCCCCAAAGACCTTGGGCGATCGCCCGTTGCACCTGGGCGGCCTTGGCTCCCAGCCAGATTGTTCTTGAGGTGTTGACGCTCGATCGGTTCGCGGTCATGGACAGTTAGGGATCCTGAAATTGGGCAGCCTGCGGGCATGGGGAAAGTGATCGATCGCAAAACCTAGCGGCGACGGCGACCAGAGCGGCGCACCCGATCCCAGGTCGATCGCACATCCCGCAACGAGAGGCGACGACGGCGCTTGTAATCGTCGTCATCATCATCGTCATCGTCCTCCACCGCCACTGCTGGATTGTCTGGCGGGGCAGATTCCGTCACCGGCAATTCAGCGGGCGGCAATTCAGCGGGCAGTTGCGCCAGCAGGGTGCGGGCTTGGGTCGCAGAATCAAAATCTTGCTGTTGCGAAAACAGTTCCACGGCTTTGTTTAAGTCCGATCGGGCCTGATTGGCTTGGTCTTCGGCAAAGTGGATTACCCCCCGCAGCAGATAGGCCGTTGCCCGTTGACTATCCAAGGCAATTGCTTGGTCTAAGTCCGCCATTGCCCCGGCCGCATCGCCAAATTCATAGCGAGTTTCCGCCCGATAGAGATATGGATCAACAAAATCTCCCTTGGCGGTAATCGATCGATTGAAGGACTCCAGTGCCGATCGATAGTCTTGGAGGGCAATTTGCGCCAACCCTTGCCCCAACAGAGCCTCCGCCATCTTGGGGTTGTGAGCCAGGGCCTGCTGAAACCAAGCGATCGCCTCGCGGTAGCGTTCGTTGTTCAGTTCCTCAACCCCGCGATTGTTAAATTCCACCGCCTGCACTGACACGGTCAATTGCTGCTCAATCGCTGCTAGGTTCGATCGATAGGTGGCTAGCTTGCTTTGAATCACTGCCCCCGTCAACGCATCTGGCGGCAGACTCGCCAACGTTTGAATGGCCAACTGCCATTGCTGCTTGGCCTGTTGCCAAACGGCCGGTGGGTGGGGCGGATTTTGCACCAAGCGGGCGGCTTTCATGGCCGCATTTTCAGCGGTGTTCAGGCCCCGGGCGATCGTCAGCTCGCGGTTAATGGCGGCTTGCTGCTCTTTGAGCGTGGGCAATTGGGCTTGGGCCTGGTCATGGGGCAACAGGGGCCAAGGGGGGATCAATTGCAGCCAATTGATTTGCTGGGTGAGTTGTTGGTTGGTTTCCGCAAGGCGGGGAATTGAAGGAGCCGATCGCGCTTGGCGGGCCTGGGTGAGCAAGGCGGGCGATCGACCCAACAGCCAGCTCGTTAGCCCCCAAAGACCACCCCCGATCGCCCCCACACCCAACAGCAACACCAACCAAACCAAACCCGAACTGCCAGATTCAGACGTTGTGGTTGTGACCTTTGGCATGGGCGAATGGTTCGGCTCTGAAGCGTTGTGAGTGAGCCGATAACCTACTCACGGAATTCTATCACCGCCCATCGTGGATACAGGCAATATTTAGATGCAGTCAACATTCTTGATTGCTGTTCGCTCAATCATCAATCGCTGAGCTACTGAGATGAGTCCTCGGCAGTGATCACGGAGCTGAATCAACCATCAATCATTGAGCTAATTGGCGCTGAGCTGGTTGGTTAGTTCTTGGCAGGCGTTACGATGCCGATCCATTCGCCGCCATTGAGTCTTGTTTACTATTGAGCCTTGTCTAAATGGGCGATACTGGATTTGAACCAGTGACCCCTTCCGTGTGAAGGAAGTGCGCTACCACTGTGCTAATCGCCCGCGCTCAGTGCGTTTCCGCCTTTGCAGAATCAAAGATTAGCATGGTGATCGCAATTGCTCAAGTCATTTGGCAAAAATTTTTGAACATTTTTTGAACTTTCATTTGGAACTTGTTTGCCAATGCTCGCTTATCAGCCTTGATCGGGCAGTGGCGCAGGAGCTGAAACACCCTATTTTCAAGATTTTCAAGCGATCGAGGCTGATCGGGCGTAATCATTTTCAGGGCCGCTCCATTGGAACACCAATTCCACGGGCGATCGAACGGGGGCGATCGAACGGGGGTGACGCGATCGGCTGGTTGTAACCAAGGGCTGCATCCCCTTGCTTCCCACGATCCGACAACGACAGCATCAGGGTTTCAGGTGACTTGACGACACTCCCCAAGCCGGTTGTAACGAAAAGCTTTGATTGTTTTTCGATTTTTGTAGTTTCCTATACGGGTGCTACAGCTAAAATAAATACCGGCTTTAGGTTGGTTGAGGCTGCTAGCGTGAACGCCACTTCGGTTCTTTTGGAAGATTTACGCGCTGGCACAACCAGCAATCGCGCTCGTCGCTACAATCCCAAGGAAATTGCCCGATTTTACGGCCGGCGACCTTGGATTGGTATCTTGCGGCTGCTGCAAATTGCTTGGTTCAGTGCTGCATTCGTGTTTGGCTGGTTGGGCGATCAGTTGTTGGGCGAGCGGGCTGACCAAGTGGGCCAGCGAGCCGAGCAACTGCGTCAAATTTTGATTCACTTGGGCCCCACGTTCATCAAAGTTGGGCAAGCCCTGTCCACTCGGCCCGATCTGGTGCGGGTGGATTATTTGGCGGAACTCGAAAAACTTCAGGATCAGCTCCCGCCGTTTTCGACGGAACTGGCTTTCAGCATCATTGAAGCGGACTTGGATCGCCCCCTGCGGGACATCTTCCGCGAAATTTCTCCCGAACCGATCGCGGCGGCCAGCTTGGGACAGGTCTACCGCGCCAAGCTCTACAGCGGCGAGGACGTGGCCGTGAAAGTGCAGCGGCCGAATCTGCTGCCAACCTTGACTCTTGATTTGTACTTAATTCGCTGGTGTGCCAGTTGGGCTGCTCCTTGGCTGCCGCTCAATTTGGGCCATGATTTGACCCTGATTGTGGATGAATTTGGCAGCAAACTTTTTGAAGAAATTGATTACCAAAACGAAGGACGCAACGCCGAGCGATTTGGTGAAAATTTCCGTGATGATCCCACGGTCAAAGTGCCAGTAATTTACTGGGACTACAGTAGCCATCGGGTGCTGACGCTGGAATGGATTGACGGCCTAAAGCTGACCAACACGGACTCGGTGCGGGAAGCGGGTCTGGATCGGGATTCTTTGATCGGGATTGGGGTCACTTCTGGCCTGCGACAGCTTCTAGAATTTGGCTTTTTTCATGCGGATCCCCATCCGGGAAATCTGTTTGCCCTGCGCGATGGTCGAATGGCTTACATTGATTTTGGGATGATGGATCAGTTAAACGAATCCACCAAGGAAACGATCGTGGATTCGGTGGTGCATTTGTTGAACCGGAAGTATGAGGAATTGGCGGGGGATTTTGTACGCCTCGGCTTCCTAGCTCCGAATACGAATATTCGTCCCATTATTCCGGCGTTGGAGTCGGTTTTGGGCGAGGCGATCGGGCGGAATGTGGGCAGCTTCAACTTCAAAACTGTCACCGATCGGTTCTCGGAATTGATGTATGACTATCCGTTCCGAGTGCCGGCCAAATTTGCCTTGATTATTCGATCGCTCGTCACCCAAGAGGGCTTGGCTCTGAGTTTGAACCCTCAGTTCAAAATTTTGGAAATTGCCTATCCTTACGTGGCGCGACGGTTGTTGATGGGAGAATCGCCCCAACTGCGTCGCCGTCTGATTGAAGTGCTGTTTGAAGATGGCAAATTTCAATGGACACGCCTGGAAAATATGCTGGCGATCGCCCGTTCAGATTCCGGGTTTGACCTGGTTCCCACCGCCGGTTTGGGATTGCGCTACTTGATGTCCGAAGAGGGGCAATTGCTGCGCCAACGGTTGTTGCTAGCCCTAGTGGAAGACGATCGCCTCCATGGGGCTGAATTGCAACGCCTGTGGGATTTGGTGAAGGATGATTTGGAACCCAGTCGCCTGATGCAGGTGGCGTTGGATACGGCTTGGGATGCGATCGCTGAGTTTTCACGCGATCGGGCTGCTCAATTGTTGCCCACTTGGGGCGCACCGGCTGCCGCTTTTAAAAGTTAGCCTGCAACCCGTGGTTAATTAACGCCAATTAATTAACGCCAATTAATTAACGCCAACCAACGAAAACTCAACTGATGGGATCAGGGGCTTAAGCTGCGTAACAAGGGGCTTAAGCCCCTTGTCTGTCATGGTTTTATCCGTTTTGGTTGTACTGATCGTTGGAGCACTAGCCTACTTTTGCTCGTTCAAGTTCACCGCATGGAGACCGCATTCTTTTTTGCCTGCATCTTCCCACCACCAACGACCTTCCCGCTCATGTTGGTTGGGCAATACGGGCCGAGTGCAAGGCTCACAACCAATGCTGATAAAGCCCTTTTCGTGAAGTGCGTTATAGGGCACTTCATAGGCGCGAATGTACATCCAAACATCGCTGGAAGACCAATTAGCCAGCGGATTAAACTTCACCAATTGATGGTCGGGTGTGGAAAATCCGCCATCTACTTGCACGATCGGGACACTATCCCGAGTGGCAGGATTTTGATCTTTCCGTTGCCCCGTAATCCAAGCATCCAGAGTGGCTAATTTACGGCGCAGAGGTGCAACCTTACGGATGCCACAGCACTCTTTATGGCCATCTTCATAGAAGCTAAATAGCCCCTTGGCGTTCACCAATGCTTCTACGGCCGCTGCATCGGGAAACATTACATCGATCGAGATGTTGTAGCGTTGACGAACGCGATCGAGCAGTTGATAGGTTTCCGCATGTAACCGCCCCGTGTCCAGGGTGAAGACTTGAAAGGGCTTGCCCAATCGGTGAGCCATATCAATCAAAACCACATCCTCAGCGCCGCTGAAGGAAATGGCCATATTGTCATACAAACTCAGGGCCCGATCGAGAATTTTTTGGGGGCTTTCATTCTCTAATTCCTGAGCCAAACTGTTAATGTCAATGGCGGGGGCAGTTAAGGATGTCACAGTTGGTGTTCTCCCTTGGATCGTGATGGGAATTGAGCACAATTGAGTGGGAAGCGAACGGCAAGGCAATCCCACCCAATTTTCTGAAATGCTGAAGTCCAAGGGATCCATTCTATGATGGCGGCGACCATTCAGGGCTGGCGTTGCGGCCTGGACTGAAGGGGATCCACAATCGATCGTGAGCAAACGGCCGCCGGTTGGAAAAAAGCCGGGTCAATGGCAGCAACCATGCATCCAAGCCGGCCAATCTTGTCACCGAAGCGATCGCGACTTGACATTTACCGAAATTTCTTCCACTCTGTCCAATTAGTCTTTACGGCTAGTCTTTGCAGCCACTTCGATCGCCCGTTTTGTCCCGATCGCGTCGTCCGCCTCAGCCTGTGACCGCGATCGCGCTGTCATCTATCCAAGTTTCGATCTATCTATATATTAGGAATACTGGGTCAGCCCTCCGCCATCCATGACAACCCTTGTTATTGTCGAGTCCCCGACCAAAGCGAAAACCATCCGCAACTTTCTGCCGTCTGGCTATCAGGTAACGGCTTCGATGGGTCATATTCGCGACTTGCCCCAATCGGCAAGTGAGAT
The DNA here is from genome assembly GCF_043235035.1 of Limnothrix redekei LRLZ20PSL1. NCBI lineage: Bacteria > Bacillati > Cyanobacteriota > Cyanophyceae > Pseudanabaenales > Pseudanabaenaceae > Limnothrix > Limnothrix redekei. Next base: position 220,651 of record NZ_JAZAQF010000028.1, read on the forward strand.
TCCGGCGGCGGTTAAGGGCGAACAGTGGGCCCAATTAGGGGTCAACATTGAAAAGAACTTTGAACCCCTTTACGTCATTCCCAAGGACAAAAAAAAGGTCGTTAAAGAGTTACAAGACTCTTTGAAGCTGGCCGATGAATTGGTCTTGGCCACTGACGAAGACCGAGAAGGGGAAAGCATTAGCTGGCATTTATTGCAGGTTTTGAAACCAAAAGTGCCCGTGAAACGAATGGTCTTCCATGAAATCACGGAAGAGGCTATTCGATCGGCTATTCAAAACTGTCGCCAGGTGAACGATAACCTCGTTCATGCTCAAGAAACCCGCCGAATTCTTGATCGCTTGGTGGGCTATACCCTGTCACCTTTGCTGTGGAAAAAAATCGCAGCGGGCCTGTCCGCAGGGCGGGTGCAATCCGTGGCGGTGCGGATGTTGGTGATTCGGGAACGGGCCCGGCGGGCGTTCAAAACCGGAACCTATTGGGACTTGAAGGCGGCGCTGACCAGCTTGGACGATCGCCCCTTTGAAGCCAAGTTAGTGGCCCTAGATGGCAAAAAATTGGCTACGGGGGCGGATTTTGACGAAGCTACTGGGCAAATTGCGGCGGGCAAAAATGTTGTTTTGCTCAATGAGGAGCAGGCCCAAACCCTGCGCGATCGCCTGCGATCGGGCGATTGGACGGTGGCAGACATTGAGGAGCGACCCAACACCCGCAAGCCATCGCCTCCCTTCACCACCTCCACCTTGCAACAGGAGGCGAACCGCAAGCTGCGGCTCTCGGCCCGGGACACCATGCGCACGGCCCAAAGTCTCTACGAGCAGGGCTATATCACCTATATGCGAACCGACTCGGTACACCTGTCTCAACAGGCGATCGAGGCGGCCCGTGCTTGCGTGACGGAACTCTACGGCGCAAATTACCTGAGTCCCCAACCGCGTCAATATGCCACCAAGGCCAAGGGGGCCCAAGAAGCCCACGAAGCAATCCGCCCGGCCGGCAGCACGTTCCGCACGCCGCAACAAACGGGCCTCAGCGGACGGGAACTGCAACTATACGATCTGATCTGGAAACGGACGGTGGCTTGCCAAATGGCCGACGCGCGCCAAACCTTCGTTTCGGCCCAAATTCGGGTGGAAAACGCTGAATTTCGGGCCAGCGGCAAGCGGATTGATTTCCCGGGCTTTTTCCGGGCCTATGTGGAAGGGTCAGATGATCCCGATGCGGCGATCGAGGATCGGGAAGTGCTGTTGCCGCCCTTGACTAAGGGCGATCGGGTCAATTGCCAAGACCTGGAGGCCCTGCGCCACGACACCCAACCCCCCGCCCGATACACGGAAGCAGCCTTGGTGAAAATGCTGGAAAACGAAGGCATCGGCCGCCCCAGCACCTACGCCAGCATCATCGGTACGATCGTCGATCGGGGCTACGCCCAACAGCTCGGCAATGCCCTGGTTCCCACATTCACGGCCTTTGCGGTCACGGGGCTTCTGGAAAATCATTTTCCTGACCTGGTGGACTTTGGGTTCACGGCCCAAATGGAACGCACCTTGGACGAAATTTCCACGGGCAAAACCTCTTGGCTGCCCTATCTGCGTCAGTTCTACTTGGGTGATGGGGGGCTGGATACTCAGGTGAAGGTGCGCGAAAGCGCGATCGACCCGGCCGAAGCCCGCACGATCGTTTTGGAAGATTTGAACGCCGATATTCGGATTGGCCGCTACGGAGCCTATGTGGAAGTCGTGGACGACCAGGGCGCAACGATCAAAGCCTCCCTGCCCAAGGATTTGACTCCAGCCGATCTAGACGCGGAGCAAATTTCCGCCCTGATTCGCCAAAAGACTGAAGGCCCCGCTTCGATCGGCAACCATCCCGAAACCGGCGAATCCATTTACGTGCTGACGGGAGCCTATGGGCCCTACGTGCAGTTGGGCGAAGTGACTGACGAAAATCCCAAACCCAAACGCACCTCCTTACCCCGAGGCGTGACCCCCGAAAACCTGACCCTTGAGCTGGCCTTGGGTTTGCTCTCTTTGCCGCGCTTGTTGGGGCAGCACCCGGAGACCGGCCGCCCCGTCAAAGCCAGCCTTGGGCGTTTTGGCCCCTACATTGTTCACGATATGGGCAAGGATGGGGGCCAAGATTACCGATCGCTCAAGGCCGATGATGATGTCACCACCATCACCCTGGAACGGGCCCTGGAGCTATTGGCCCAACCGAAGGCCAGCCGCAGCCGCAAACAGAAAACCCCGCTTCGCGAGTTGGGCCCCCACCCGGACGACAACGAACCGGTGAACCTATATCAGGGGCCCTATGGCATCTATGTCCAACACGGCAAGGTGAATGCGGGATTGGCAGAAGGGCAAACCGTGGAGAGCCTGACCTTGGCGGAGGCGTTGGAATTGTTGGCGGCCAAAGCGGGCAGCAAGAAAAAGACTGCCCGTAAAACCACTAGCAAAACCACAAAAACCACGGGTAAAACCACGAAAACCGCTAGCAAGACCGCTAGCAAGACGACGGGTAAAACCACCGGCAAAACCACCAAGACAAAAACCACAGACGCAGAAGCAGCCTCAGAAGCAGCTCCCAAGACCACTCGCACCCGCAAAGCCAAAACCACCGAGGACAATTCCCCGGAGGGCGAAACCACCCGATCGACCCGATCGAGTAGCACTCGCCGCAAGGCTTCCTAAATCGTGATTCAGCCCCTAGGACTCTGGGTTTAGGATTCTGGGCTTAGGACTTTGGGGACGATCGGGGAAATGGCGGAAAACCACCCTCCGGCGGGGAAATTCCCACCGCGTGCGCATCCCCAAATCCTTCCTAGAATTGAAGCAACGGCCGGTCTTCGGATTTCCAAACTCCAAACACCGATGCCGATTTCTTCTTTCGGTTTGGTGCTATGAATCAACTAAAAACCACGGTTTTGCTCGCCAGCATGAGCGGCCTGCTGATTTTTGCCAGCGGTCTTTTGTTTGGAGGTGCTCGCGGGGCCTTCCTGGGGCTGGTTTTGGCAGCGGTGATGAACCTGGGATCCTGGTTCTATTCGGACAAAATCGCTCTGGCGGCCTATGGGGCCCAGCCCGTGAATCGATCGCAAGCGCCCCACCTTTACGCCATGTTGGAGCAACTGTGCGATCGTGCGGGAATGCCCGTGCCCACCCTGCACATCATCCCCAGCCCAATGGCTAATGCCTTTGCCACCGGTCGTGACCCCCACCATGCGGCGGTGGCTGTGACGGAAGGGATCCTGGAAATTTTGCCGGAAGATGAGTTGGCGGCGGTGATTGCCCACGAACTCAGCCACATCCGCAACCGCGACACCCTGACCCAGGCAGTGGCGGCCACCATTGCGGGCGCGATTTCTTACCTGGCGCAGGCGGCCATGTGGTTTGGGGGCGATCGCGATCGGGGCAATCCGTTTGCCGGGTTGTTGGCCATGCTCTTGGCCCCGATCGCTGCCACGGTGATTCAACTGGGCATTTCCCGAACGCGGGAGTTTTCGGCCGATGCGGGAGCCGCAGAGTTAACGGGCGATCCGATGGCCTTGGCTCGAGCCCTGAAGCGCTTAGAAACGATGGCTGATGCTACCCGTTTGGAGGGCAATCCCGCCTTTTCGCCTTTGCTGATCATTAACCCCAGCGCCAAAGACTGGCTGCGCAACTTGTTCTCCACCCATCCTTCCACGGAGTCCCGAATTGCTGCGTTGGCCCGTTTGGCAGGACGCTAGGGAGTTGGTTTAGTCCATTGCGTTAGGGATTTTCTCGTTGTCTTTGAGGGGCGATCGGGTCGTGAAAGCGGTTCGATCGCCCATTTTTTGTAAAATCCTGATAATGAATATTTTTAAGCAAGTTGCTTGAGCATCTTTTTGGGAATGTTGCGGGAATATTTTTAGGGAATATTTTGCGGGAATATTTTTAAGAATGTTTTTCGAGATTATTGCTCAGTCAATCAAGCAAGCAATCAGTTAAGTAATTAACCCAGCAATCAGCCAAGCAATTAACCCAGTAACCAACCAATTCAGATCCGACTAATTAGCCGGCCGATCTTGTTCTTGTCTTGGCCGATCGCGCCATTCCTCGCTAGCTTGGAGAAGAGCGCCGAATGATTGCTGAACAATTGCCGAACGATTTAATGCTATTGGGGTTGCCCCGCCATGAACCTTGTGGATGCGTTGCCAACCTTTTCGATCGCCCTGCGCGAGGGGTTTGAAGCGGTTTTGATCATTGGCTTAGTGTTGGCCTGTTTGCAACAAGCGGGCCAAACCCACCTCAACCGATCGGTGGCTTGGGGCATTGTGGCGGGGTTGTGCCTGAGTGCCTTGGTGGGCGTTGGGCTAGCCGGGGTATTCGGGGCCTTGGATCGATCGATTGCTCCTTGGGCCCCCTTTTGGACTCAAGGCTTAAAAGTGATCCTGGGCGCGATCGCCATTGGTCTGTTGAGTTGGATGTTGGTTTGGATGACTCAGCAGGCCAAACAACTGAAAGGAGAGGTGCAATCCTCTGTGCAGCGGGCGATCGGGGAGCAAGCAGGAGCCGCCTGGAAAATTTTTGGCTTGGTTACGGCCGCCGTGCTGCAAGAGGGACTGGAAACAGTCATTTTCATTGCCGCCCAGTTTCAGGAAAGCCTCGGGGCCGCCGTGGGGGCGATCGCGGGCGTAATCGGAGCCGCCATCATGGGGCTGCTGCTATTCCGGTTTGGCATCAAAATTAACGTGCGCCGGTTTTTTCAAGTGGTGGGCACAATCCTGCTGCTGGTGGTGGGCGCGTTGGTGATTTCCGTGCTCAAGCACCTGGAAGCGGCGACGGTTCTTTGGGGACAACTGCATCCCACCTGGGCTGGCCTTTGTGCCGTGGGGGGCGATTCTTGCTTGCTGGGGCCCCTGGTTTGGGATTGGTCAGCGACCTTGAGCGATCGGGTGTTGCCGGGCGTATTGCTCAAAACCCTTTTCGGCTACCGTGACCATCTCTACCTGGCTCAGGCGATCGGGTATGGCCTCTTTTTGGGGGGTGTGGGAACCCTCTACTTTCGCAGCTTGCGGGGCCAGCAGGAGAGCGCTGGCCCGGCTGGAGCTTCGCCGGCCCAGTCTTCTGCCCAATCGGGTCAAGGCTAGGGCCTGTCGTCAAATCGCCTGAAACAAATCGCCTGAAACCCTGATTCCACCCTTGGCAGATCGTGGGGGGCAAGATGCTCAAGCCCCTTGTTACGACGACTGGGGCATGGAAAATCAATCGTTTGCTGGTCAGCCAGTTCAGCCGCTGAATGAGTCGCTGAGTTGCCCCTAGGCCTTGGGTTTGAGATAGGCGATCGCGTGTCGCCAAACGATTGTAGGCTGGTCGTAATGGTCAACAATGCAAATGCAATCGCTGTCCTGCCACTTCACCTTGCCTGCAATTAGGTCATTGGTTAGCAGCTTTAGTTCCACTTCTTGCTTATTCTTAATGGCTGTCTGCACTTGACGGGTGCTGGGCAGCCCAGTATTAAATTCTTCAGCCATAGGGAGTGCTCAATGGGACTTGCGTTTGCAAAGTATCACGGATTAGGGAATGACTTTATTCTGCTGGATAACCGCGATCGAGCAGAGCCAATTCTCTCGCCTGAGCAGGCCGTGCAACTGTGCGATCGCCATTTTGGCATTGGGGCCGACGGTGTGATCTTCGTGCTGCCCGGCGAGCAGGGAGCCGATTACACCATGCGAATTTTTAACTCCGATGGTTCCGAACCGGAAATGTGCGGCAATGGCATTCGCTGTTTTGCCAAATATTTAGCGGCCCTGGAAGGCCTGGAAAACACCGAAAAAACCTACAAAGTCCACACGCTGGCGGGTTTCATTATTCCCACCATTCAAGCCGATAGCCAGGTGACTGTGGACATGGGCCAGCCGATTTTGGCGGCCGAGCGGATTCCTACCACCTTGGGCACAGCGGGCGAAACGGCCTTGGCCCGATCGCTCACGGCCGCTGACCAGGATTGGACGGTAACCACCGTCAGCATGGGAAACCCCCACTGTGTCACCTTTGTGGAGGATGTGAGCGCGATCGACCTGCCCGTCATTGGCCCGCAAATCGAATGCCATCCGGCCTTCCCCCAAAAAACCAATGTGGAATTTGTGGAAGTGGTTCGGCGCGATTATTTACGAATGCGGGTTTGGGAGCGTGGCGCAGGCATTACGTTGGCCTGTGGAACGGGGGCCTGTGCAACACTGGTAGCAGCCGTGTTAAATGGCCACAGCGATCGAGTGGCTACGGTGGAGCTTCCCGGCGGCCCATTGCAGATCACCTGGGATGCTGTGAGCGATCGGATCCTCATGACGGGGCCGGCAGAAGCGGTTTTTAACGGGGTGTGGAGGGGCTGGTGATCCGGCCCCGGGTCAAGTTAATCCGTCGCCAATGAGTCCGTCGCCCAAGCGGTGCTAAGGATTGGGGGCCGCCACGGCCCCCCGGCGATCACCAGTTCACGGCAGCAACTGAAGAGCAATAGGCATGAGCAGCGGAATTTACTTCGTACGCAATGATGGGCGACTCGTGGAGATGATGGAGCAGCCCTATGGGTCGGTGACGCTTCTTCAGGAACTCTTGGAAACTTACCCCAACCTATTGGCTGGCGATCGCAGCCTCATTAACCGTGATCAGGACTGGTTGGCCATCACTCGCCAGAACACGGTAATTTTTGATGACGAACGGGCCGATCGCTGGTCTCTGGATCGGATTTTTCTTGATCGCAGCGGTGTGCCCACGGTGGTGGAAGTGTTTTGCAGCCACGGACGCGGCGGCGGTCAACAGGCCCAAGAGCTGATTGGCCAGGCGATTGAATATGCCGCGAACCTGTCGCAATATTGGCCGATCGAAACCATGTTGGCCCAATTTGAAGCCAACTGCCGCGCCAACGATCGGGATCCTGATCAAGTGGTGGAAGACTTCCTGGGCCATGACGAGGAAGAAGAGCGTTTTTGGCAACAGGTGAAAACTAACCTGCAAGCGGGCCGGATCCGAATTGTGGTGGTTTCCGATGCCCTCTCGCCGGAACTGGTGCGGACGGTGGAATTTTTGAACGCCCAGATGGATCCGGCAGAAGTTCAGGCGATCGAACTGCGCCAATACGTGAGCGATGAAGGATTTCGCACCCTCGTGCCCCGATTAATTGGGCGCATGACCGACTCCAAGAGCGCTTCCCCCGCCCTCGATCGGCGGCGTTGGGACGAAGACAGCTTCTTCCAAGAATTCAGCACCCGCCAGGGGGAAGACGAAGCCGCCATTGCACACCACATTTACGAGTGGTGCAGCGATCATCCCAATGTGGAGGTCTACTGGCGCACGGGCGACACCTACGGCGGGTTTGTGGCCATGTGTGATTTTGGGCGTGGCGAGTCCCATGAGCTGTTCAAGGTGGGGATTGATGGGGGCTTGGAAATCAATTCCAGCACCTACGCTTCTTGGTATCCCTTCACGCGCCATGACGAATGGATGGAATTGCGCAGCCACCTCAGCTCGATCGGCCTGGCCCTCCCGCCGGACTCACGGGAGCGCCGGGCCCCCAACTTCAGCCTTTCAACCCTGCGGGATGAACAATCGCTCCGGCAGGTTTTTGAAACCTTCAGTTGGGTGTTGGAGCGGGTCAAACAGTCTTTGAATGACACCAAACGACGGGCAACCGATCGCGACTGGGCTGCTGGTTAAGATTCGCAAAACCTGGCTCATGCTCGCAACATCGCAACATCGGGATAGCTGCTGCGAGACAGAAACTGTGGAATAGAAACCGCCAGATACAAACTTTGAGATTAACGTTGAGATTAACTGAGCAAGGCTCAGGCAAGACCCACTAGCAGCCTATTGGCAGGAGTGTTTGGAGACATGGTGGTTGCGGGCAACAGGGATATGGCACAAACGAACCAAGAATCTAGGAACGGAGAACCCTGGAGCATTGATCAGGTGCGTTCCCAATTCCCCGCCTTAGACAACAAAACCTATTTCAACTACGGCGGCCAAGGGCCACTACCCCAAGGATCCTTGGAAGCCATGGTGCAAGCCTGGCAAACGATGCAGCAATTGGGCCCCTTCAGCAGCGCCGTGGGCGATTGGGTTGATGCGCAACTGGCCGCCACCCGCCAAACCATTGCTCAGGAATTGCAGGTGAGTCCGGAAACGATCGCCCTGACTGAGAATGTGACGGCTGGTTGCAACATTGCCCTTTGGGGATTGCCTTGGCGATCGGGCGATCGGCTATTGATCAGCGATTCCGAGCATCCGGGGGTGGTGGCCGCCGCCCAAGCGATCGCCCAGCGCTGGGGAGTAATGATCGATCAGTTTCCCCTGCGCGATCGAGTCCCTGAGCAACCGATCGTGGAAGCCATTTTGGCCCATCTGCATCCCCAAACCCGCTTGGTGCTGGTGAGCCATGCCCTTTGGAATACGGGCGAAATTCTCGATGTACAAGCCATTGCCCGCGCTTGCCGCCAACAACAGCCCTCCGTGCAAATCCTGGTTGATGCGGCCCAATCGGTGGGCCTGTTGCCCTTGAATCTGTCGGAGTTAGAGATTGATTTCTATGCCTTTACGGGCCACAAGTGGTGCTGTGGCCCTGATGGGTTGGGGGGATTGTATGTTAATCCCCGATCGAGCCTGGAGCCAACCTTTGTGGGCTGGCGTGGCATCACGGCCGATCGCCAAGGCAACCCCACGGGCCACAAAACCACCGGCCAGCGCTTTGAAGTGGCCACCTCCGCCTATGCGCTTGGGCTGGGTCTCCAATCGGCTCTGGACTTGCACCGCCGTTGGGGCACGCCTCAGCAACGGTACGATCGAATCGTGCAGCTTGCCGGCCGCCTTTGGCAACATCTGCAAACCATTCCCCAAGTGGAATGTTGGCTGCCATACCCGCCGCAAACCGGCCTCATTTCCTTCAAGGTCAGCGGCTCCCACAACGCTCGATCGCTCGTGGCCACCCTGGAAAAACAAAAATATTTGCTACGAACCCTGCCCAATCCCGATTGTGCGCGGGCCTGTGTCCATTACTTCACCCAAGAAGCGGAAGTCGATCAACTGGCGGAACTGATTCGATCGCTCGTAGCGGCCTAGCTTTGACTTAACTTTGACCTATTTAACCTAACCGTTCGCCCTGGGATTGTAATTGGGCGATCGGCTTAATTGGGCGATCGTCCGCGCGATCGACCGTAACAGCTCGCCAGAAATCTGGCCATACCTACCCCCCTCAAAACCAGATCAGAGCGGGGTAAATTTGCCATTAACCTTCGTCATTCATCTAGGAGAAAACCGCATGAAGCATGATTGGTTTCTGACTCTTTCCTCCCGGCCACAATCCCTAGCAAACAGCAATTCAGTTCACAATTCCAATGATTCAGTGGTCAGCAGTTTAGCGACCGGCAGCATTCCCGAACTGATTAATATCCTCATTATCCTGCTCCTGCTGGCAACCACCGTTGCTCTGGTGACTCAGCGGTTGAGAATTCCCTATGTCACTGGCTTGGTGCTGGCGGGGCTACCCATCACCGACTTGCTATCCCAGCGCCTTGGCCTGGATCCGTCGCTGGTGCTCAATCTTTTTCTGCCAATTCTGATCTTTGAAGCGGCAATCAACACGGATATTAGTCGTCTTCGCAGCACCTTCAAACCGATCGCCCTGCTCGCAATTCCTGGCTCCTTGCTCTCCTCAGGGATCATTGCTGTTTTGGTGAAACTGAGCCTAGGGCTGAATTGGATTAATGCGCTGTTGATCGGTGTAATTTTGGCTAACACCGACACCGTTTCCATGATCGCGGTTTTTAAAGAATTGCGAGTGCCTTCGCGGCTTTCAACGATCGTTGAAGGCGAAACATTATTTAACGATGCCGCCGCCTTAGTTTCCTTCAATCTGCTGTTGGTCATTTACTCCACCGGTAGCATTACCGTCAGTCAAGGCATCAAAGAGATGCTGTTGGTTTCCCTGGGTGGCGTATTCCTAGGAGCAGTTTTAGGCTATCTTTGCTTGCCGATTTTTAATCGCCTGCAAGATCCCTTAAGCAGCTTGTTGCTAACCGTGGCATTGGCTTTAGGCACGTTCCAACTGGGCCAGTTTTTGGGTGTTTCCGGTGCGGTAGCTGTCGTGATTGCTGGTTTGGTTTTTGGTAATTTGGGTTTGCCCCAAGCCAAATCAGCCTCCTATCGGATCACACTGCTCAGCTTTTGGGAATATGCAGGTTTTAGTGTTAATACATTCATTTTTCTGTTGATTGGCATTGAAATTAATCCCCTTACCCTTTGGAAAATTCTCCCGGCGGTTATTTTGGTGATCATTGCCTATCAATTGGGACGCATCATCTCTGTTTATTCATTGCTGGCCGGCTTGCGCTGGTTCGATCGCCCGATTCCCCTCCGTTGGCAACATGTCCTAGTGCTCGGCAACATTAAAGGATCGCTGTCCATGGCATTGGCGATCGCCATTCCTGTGGGTTTTGTTGGCCGAGAATTCATTATTGAACTGGTTTTTGGGGCAGTCCTATTTTCGTTAGTGATTCAAGGACTGGCATTGCCTTGGCTGATCAAGCAGCTCAACATCGGCCAAGGCAATGGCATATCCGAGGAAATTGGCCAATTACAGATTCAACTGATTGGGGCCAAGGCGGCGCAGGATGAACTTGCCCAGCTACTCAAGGCTGGCGTTTTACCAAAAGCAACTTATGAGGAGCTTTGGGCTGCTTATCAAGCCAAAGTCGCCGGATCAGAACGGGTTTTGAGGGAGGTCTATAACCAACACCAAGCCCATTTGGATTTGCATCATCCCAACCAATTGGATGTGGTGCGAAGACAGTTAATTATTGCGGAAAAGGGTGCAATTAACGATGCCCTGCGCAAGCGGATTGTTCCGGAAGATGTGGTGCAGCGCTACATCAAAGATTTAGATCAGAAGCTTCAGTCTCTGAGCGATGACTAGCAGTGAGTCCAAGATATTTGATCATCGGCCGGACGAGTTCCGGCCGGGTCACAACCAAAATGGTGGAGCCAGCTTTCAAGACTGTTTGACCATTGGGAATTTCTAAGTTGCTACAGGCATGACTTTGATAACCAATGATCAGCGATCCCGTTGGAAAATCGGGATCTTGGGCAATTTGGGCCACCGTGCGATCGACCACATAACAATCATTGGGAATGGGCAGCTTGAGCACTTCAACCTGACCCTGTTCAAAGTGCATCATGGATTCCACTTCTGGGTATTCGATCGCGTTGGCCATTGTGGCCACTGCCAAATCAATGGTGCTGATGATGTGGCTAGCGCCGGCCAAGCGATAAGCATCCAGAAACTCGCGATCGAGCATCCGAACAACAGTATGAGCAATGCCGTAGCTTTTGGATAAGGTGATGAGCGCCAAATTCAGAGCATCATCCCTTAGGGCTGCTACCACCGCATTGGCCTGCCGGATCCCAGCTTCCAGAAGCACTGCGGTGCTGACTGCGCTGCCCTCGAAGGCCATCACCCCGATTTGTTCGCGAGCAAATCGACAGGCTAAGGGATCTTTGTCAATCACAGCAACGGTATGCCCCAGCTCTAGGAGTTGTTGGGCTAACCGCAATCCCATCATTCCTGCGCCGCCGATGAGAACGTACATGGTTGTTGTACTTGCCTCACAAATCTTGGATATCTCAGGTTAGCGCAGAGATGAAATTGCTTCCTTAAGCCAATGAATTGAATGTATTCATCTATTCATCTATTCATCAAGGAAGCGTAATCCAAGATTAGAGCAAAGTTAAATCTCAAAAAGCGGTGAAAAATATGGCTCAGAAATTGAGTTCTTGATCACCAAAAATCAAGAACTCAACTTCAAGAACTAAATTCTAGAAACTCAACTTCAAGACCCAAACCTTGAGACCCAGATTTTGAGATTTGAATTTCAAGAATGAGGCTTCAAGAACCAGATTTTGCCAGGGGAGCTGTCTTGGGTTCGCATTGGCCTCCCAAGGCATTCACCACCGTGCAAGTATTGCTAATCAGCATCGTTTGATAGGTGGATCCCGCCGTGCCGGGTGCGCCGGGCCCGTCAATATAAAGCGGGTTGGGGGCCACCTGCACGCCGGCCTCGCGAGCGACGGTGGCGATCGTCTTGGGGTTGGTGGAAGCTTCTGCAAAAATGGCTGGCACATTGGCCGCCTTGACCAGTTTCACCAATTCCGCCAACTTGCTGGGGGTGGGTCGCTCTTCGGTGCTCAGACCGCTGAGGGCCCCTTTCACCTCAAATCCATAGGCTTGGGCATAGTAGCGCAAGGCATCGTGGGTGGTGATGAGTCGCCGTCGATCGGGCGGGACGGTGGCCACTTGGGTTTGAATCCAGCGATCGAGTGCTTGCAGTTCGCCGGTCAGGGCCTGGGCAGCCTGTTGATAGCGATCGGCTTGGGCGGGAATCAGTTGGCTCAGTTGGGCGGCCACGATCGCCGTTAGCTTTTGCCCATTTTGGGGGCTGTGCCACACGTGGGGATCCGCCACCAGTTCCGCCGCTTCCCCAGTGGCAGTTTTGGGATCTGCATCATGGTCGTGATCATCTTCCTCGGGCTTGGCGGCCGTTTCGGTTTTGTGGTCGTGGTCATCTTCATGGCCCTGTTCGTGGTCATGGTCATGATCATGGGCGGCCATCTTCAGGGGACTGGGAACGGCCTTCTCAAAAATTGCCACTTTGGGGCCCTGGGTGGGAGCGCTGGTGAGGGTTTTGGTTAACCCTCCTTCAAAGTCGTAGCCGCCATAGAGCACGAGGCTGGCGGACTCGATCGCGGCGCGATCGCTGGGGGTGGGTTCGTAGGTGTGGGGGTCGCGGCCGGGTTGCACTAAACAGGTAAGGTCGATCGTCTCGCCCGCAATTTGCTGGGCCAAGTCGCAAACCACGCCGCCACTGGCCACCACCTTGGGGCGATCGGGGTTGGTGCTGCTGGTCGCCGGGGTGTTGTTGCCATTGGGGGTTGTTGCCCCGGAGTTGGCTCCAGTGCCGCAACCCGTTCCCAGCAGGGCCAGGCCAAGGGCGATCGCTGGCCATTGCATCCGCCCGATTCTCCGGTTGCGCGATCGCCGTTCCGCCATGGTTCGAGTCATCCCACCCATCAATCACACCTAAGCTTGCGGTTATGCCTCTGGTTGGCCCACGCCCAGATTCAGAGGCTCATCTAGAATGAGAATCATTCTCAATCACAAGCATAGAGCAATCGGCCAAGGCGAGTCAATGGCGGAGCGGGGCGATCGATCAGCAGGTTTTTTCCCTGAGCAACTGCCTTGAATGGGGGCGCTAAATTGCTACTCTCAATAGCCGATAAATATTCACGGATGCCTAGAAAAAGAGATGGCTTTCCGGCTGAATATTGATTTCCATGGGAATTGCCTGCGGCTCTGCACTGAGAGCAAACAAAATGGCATCGGCCGCCGTTTCCGTGGACAGCATTTTGGTGCGATCGACCTTGAGGCTCACGTTGTCCCAAAAGGGTGAATCAATGCCACCAAAATAGAAGAGCGTGACCTTGATCCCGTAGCGCCGGGCTTCATCGGCCATGCATTTGCTGAGGCCCGTGAGCGCAAACTTGGAAGCACAATAGGCCGCACCCATCGCCATAGAGTGCTTGCCCAAAATACCGATCACGTTGCAAATATGCCCCATCTTGCGATCTTTCATCACCTCAATGGCGGCTTGGCAAGTGTGAAAACTGCCCTTTAAATTCACCGCCAACATTTGATCCAGATCGGCTTCCGTGAGCTTATTAAACTGTTTGAGAATTCCCGCGCCCGCCGCATTGACCAGCGCATCAATCTGACCAAATTGGGCGATCGCCTGGGTGAATAGATTTGCCACCTGAGCCGCATCGGTAATATCCGTGGGAACCGCCAACACTGTGGCTCCCGTTCCCCGCAGTTCCGCTGCGAGGGCCGTCAATTGTTCTGTTCCCCGAGCCGCCAACACCAACGAGGTTCCAGCCACTGCCAGCTTGCGAGCCAGGGTTGCGCCAATGCCCCCCGTGCCGCCAACAATGACGATTACTTTGCCTTTGAGCTTGCTTTGCCAGTCTTGCACGATCGGGTTGTTACTTTTCTTTACAAACCGTTACACCCTTAAGCTAGCACGGCTGTTGGAGGCCGAAACAGTTGAACCGGCTAAAAAGGCTGCTATCCCTTGCCCAGACCCTCAAGGGCGGCCCATTTGGCGCTTCAGTTGCTCCAGTTCTTCATCCATTTCCCAGCGTTGGAACTGCTCTTCTAGGGGATCGGCTCCCATTCCTCTGCTGTAGGTGGCCCGATCGCTGCTGTCCCAGGGCGATCGGTTGGTGCGGGTCTTGGCTTGGGTCTGGGTTTGCGCATCGGCCTGGGCAGCCCGCGCGGCCACCTCTTGCCGTTTGCTGGCCAGTTGCGAGACCAGGGTTTCTAACTGTTCAATGCGGGTTTTAATGCCCTGCATTTGTCCCCAAAGTTGATTGCCTTTGCGCAAGAGGGCGGCTTCTCGTTCGCGGGCGGCTGCGGCGAGTTGGCGTTCTCCGGCGGCTTCCACTTTTTCGATGCGAATGTGCCAACGCTGCACGTCTTGGGCTGTTTCCCAAATGTCGGCTTTCAGTTGCTGTTCTTGGGTGTGTAATTCCCCGATCGATCGCTTGGCATCGGCTTCCTGTTCCCGCAGTTGTTCTTCTAGGGCCCGCAACTCTAGCTCGGGATGTTCGCGCAGAAAGGCTTCTAGCCGAGCTTCTAAAAACTGACTGAGATCATCGAGCAAACTCACGCGATCGCTCCTTTTGTTTCAATCCTCGCCCAGCCCGGGGGCCGGGCGCTGCCGGGTGATTGGGCTATCGATTGGGGTGATTAGCCCTGTTTCAATCCTCGCCCAGCCCGGGGGCCGGGCGCTGCTTTCGCATCCAACGCCAAACCGTTGTTAGCCCGACCTGTTTCAATCCTCGCCCAGCCCGGGGGCCGGGCGCTGCGATTAACTTGCGACTCAGCAACTCGTATTGGATCCAGTTTCAATCCTCGCCCAGCCCGGGGGCCGGGCGCTGCCGGCAACGGCGGGCAGCATGGCCGCGTCTCGTCGAGTGTTTCAATCCTCGCCCAGCCCGGGGGCCGGGCGCTGCAGGCAGCTCATCATCTTCGATGCCGGAAAGCCCGTCTTGTTTCAATCCTCGCCCAGCCCGGGGGCCGGGCGCTGCTTTGTATTGTCGTCCATCATTCAATCCACTACATGTTTCAATCCTCGCCCAGCCCGGGGGCCGGGCGCTGCGTCCACCTGGTCTCAGATTTACCGACCAATCCTGTTTCAATCCTCGCCCAGCCCGGGGGCCGGGCGCTGCGCGATCGTTACGCCATCCGGGGCTATGCTCAGTTTGTTTCAATCCTCGCCCAGCCCGGGGGCCGGGCGCTGCTTCAAACTTTGGCAACAGCCACACTCAACGCCCAAGTTTCAATCCTCGCCCAGCCCGGGGGCCGGGCGCTGCCGCCAGCATAGCAAACCTTTACCCAGTAAGCTCTGGGCAATCTGATCGCGCGAACTTGCTTGGAACATGATCTGCTTGCAACCATTTTTTAACCCAAAACACACCAAAGCCTTATGGTGACAAGATCGCGAACCTCCCAGAGAAACGCCCGGCGCTTGTGGTTCGCGCAGCTCATCGCTAGATAATAAGTGGCTCATCAAAGTCAATGTACCGATCACGCCCAAATGACTCAACACAGTCTTCACGGTTACCAATCAATCGATAGATTCGCAAACTATCAAGTTGCGGGTTGATGGTTTTGGTTAACTTGCTCCGAAAAATCTCATATTGAGCAAGATTAACTCGACATTCAAAGACTGAAAATTGAACGCGCTGTCCGTAGTCCTTGCAAATTTTAGCTACTTGCCTCAAACGACGACGACCTTCCTTCGTTTCAGTATTCACATCATAAGAAACTAGGATGTTCAAGATACTCATAAATCAATTAACGAGGGACGAAAGGTGGATAATGTGGCAAATCACCCCGCAGGTATCTTGCTAATAATCGTGCTTGAATATGCGGAACCAACTCCCAAGGGACTGACTTCTGAAGAAAAGGGTGAGTTATTTCCTCGTGCTTTCGCTTTTCATAAGCTGTTAAGAATATTTTGCGAGCCGAATCGTTAAGATAGATCGCCCCACCTGGACGCTCAATGAAATCATCTGCTTTGATTTGGCCTAGGTTAATCATTTTAAAAACAAAGCGGTCAGCAAAGATGGATCGAAGCTCCTCCATTAAATCAAGAGCCAAAGCCGGTCGCCCAGGGCGAAGAGCATGTAAAAATCCGATTTGCGGATCCAATCCAACACTTTCACAAGCTGCAACATACTCACGGGTTAGTAGTGTGTAAGTCAGAGATAGCAAAGAATTCATGGGATTTAAGGGCGGACGGCGAGAACGGGCTTCAAACTGAAAAAGATCCCGATCTCGTCGAATACCTCGATCAAAAGCCTCGAAGTAACAGCGAGCAGCAAAACCTTCCTGGCCTCGTAAAGCGTCAATGCTGGTTATGTTTGGTAAGGACTGAATGACTTGCTCGTGAGTCTTGGCAGCTTGTTGGAGGAATTTTCGATCCTCAGGGTCTTGGCTCTCGCGAGCTAGACGTAGCAAAAAATTACGTGAATTTTGAAATTTGCCAGCAATGAGACGACGCACAATCTGGATTTGAGTATCTGGATTGGAAGCCGCTTGGTGTTGTGCTTGACGAAGCAGTACGTTTCCTGATGTTGCACTGCTTAAGCGCCCCTGAAAACGACCATGCTCAGAGAGCCAAACAATGTCGCGACCGTCACTAGCACATCGATGAATCAAAAAGGGACTGACCAGCACGTTTCCAAAAAGGACGATTCCCTCTAAATGGTGCAATGGAACTTGCAAGATCAATGATTTTTCAAACTCAATTTTGATGGTTTCACCTTCAAGGCGAGCATAAGCTCCTTGAATTTGAAGATAAAGAACGTTCTGAAGGGTTTTCATGGTTGATTTTCGGTTGTTTGTTTAGCACTACTCTTCAGCACTACTTTCTGAGCTGAGATCAATTTCAAAGATCTTATGCCATTGGTATTTTTTTTGGCTAGGGTCAGTAATTTCTGGTAGACAAATTTCACGCAAAGAGCAATCCTGGCATCGACGATCATGTACAGCTTGAGGTAACTGACTGGTTGTGAACAATGAGCGAACTTGTTCGGCAGTCTCTAGAACTTGCTGTTTTAGTTGTTCTGTAATTCTTACTTCGCGTCTGCGCCGAGAGGCATGATGAAAAATTGCACCAAGCATAATTTGCTGTCCAAACATTTCTTCGAGACAAATTGCTTGGGCAGCGAGCTGAATTTCATCAGCCAATTTAGATTTTTTAGGGCCAGATTTATATTCAATAGGATAGGGAGGATGGTCTTCGCTGAATTCGACAGCATCGGCAGTTCCATAGAGCTTATGTTTTAAGGATCTTAACGATAGCTTACGTTCAACTCGTAAGCCATCCTCTAGAACTTCGCTGGTCGGCTCATCAACTCTTTGATGAATTTGGTGACCACGGACAGTAAAGAGATTATCCTCAAAAGTCTGTTCAACATGAATGAGCGCACATTGCCTGGGGCAGAAGATGAAGTGCTGCAAAGCACTGAGCATGACGAAACCATCTTCATCCATGATTAGAGATCCTAGGGTTTACGAACTGACCTGAACCAAAAGATAAGAAAATGTGCGGAAGCCAACTAGGTTGAGAGTTGGCTTCCGCCAAGGACTAATTAGCCTTCAATCAACTTGGTTAGGATGACTCCTTGGGGCCAATTTGTTTCGTCTAGTTCAATGACGTAGTGATCGAACGATCGCGGTGTATCAACCTCAGGACGCTTTTGCACCAAAATGCGATCGAACAATTTGTGGGCTGGTGCATTACCCAATGGATTTTCATGGGAAAAGATATATAACCCACGCACAGCCATTAGCCCGCGACTAGCCGATCGATCCACCACTTCAAACATTCCTTGAACCGCTTCCCAAAACAGTTCCAAATCCCGATCGGTCACACCGGTTTGCTTGGCCAAAGGAGCCGAAAAGAAGCCATAGCCTCGATATAGACCGTAAGAGATTTTGGTTTTGCGCCCGATCGTTTGTAGCTTTTCACGATCTTTGGCATTGGTAACTGCCATTCGCGTGATTGCCAAATCTTCTGGAAAAACCGGGTCAATTGACCGAGAAAAGGTTAATTGCATGGGCCCACGAACCTGACCAGCATTCAGTCCGCTGCTCATCACTGCCCCAAACATTCGCACATCAAAGAAATTGGCGCACATCCAATCTCTAGCTTGTTTGGCATGATCTCGGTTCTTGTTAGGTTCCCCTGCTTGCTTCACCAAAGCCTCTAGAAGAGAACTGATTTTATTCCAGCCAGCTAAGGAATCCTTGAGGAGTTGTTTCTGATCATTCCACTCTTTTTTGAGCAAGGTTCCATCATACTTCAACACAGAAGTGATGTTTTCGGGGTTATCGTCATCGGAATCTTCAAAGTGAAACTCATCTGGCAATGGTGACTCAAGATTGCGCAGAATTTGGAGTTGTTCCAAATTTTTCACAGGACAAGAGACTGAGTTCCCTACTGACAACCCCAGCTCTTGATAAGCTTCGCGAATTTGGTCATTCAAAACGCTATGATGCTTGACAAAAAGTTTAAGCCGCCTTGCTTCTTCACTATTTTCTGCCATCAGATCGCCATAGGTAGCAATCCAGTTGCGAATCTTGCGTTTTAAGCAAACATCCGTCACCAAACCATGCATGGTTTCCATATCAACCCGTGGAAGATTGCCACCATCTGGATCGCCGTTGGGATTTCCATCCAACACATCAAACAACAGCACAAAATCGTGGCGACGCTGGGCATTAGTGTGAATTGCAGACATGATTAAGCTCCAGAAAATTAATTCAAGTGATCAAGCAAGCAGCATGACTGGGCGCTAGCAATAGGCTTGGCTAAGCGGAATTAGCAGCTCGATCGCGAATTTGCTGGCGGTTGTGTGCTTGTTGGTGGTAATAGCCAATGGCGAAAATAGCTTGCTGCTGCATCGAAAGGCGACTGGGCAAATTGGGTAGGTCATGATCGGGAATTTTGCTAAGAATTTCCTCCAACTCCTCTTGAAACCGGTTGTGAAGACCCGGTTTTTCCTTGCGAAGTTTGGATAGATTGGCTTGAGCTTTGCCAATGATTTTTCCCAGAAGATAGCAAGGGCTGATGGACATGGAGCCATAGTATCGATCGGCGATCGGGGCATTAACCTTGCCCAAGGCGGCATACTGAATCCTGTCAACTTGCGCCAACAGGCGACCAGCATGGTAGGCGAGGCGATCGCCCAATTGTTCGTCTTGAAATTGCGGATTGCGAGTTAGGCTTTCCATCGCATTTTGAGGCTCATTCATATTGATTTTTCCTTCCAAGGTCAGAATTAGCTTGAGCAAAGCAGCCCTTGTGTGGGTGATGCTGCCCCCTTCGACTCGGATTCGCCGCAGGAGGCGATCGAGTAAGTCAGCAGGCAATGGCCGCCCTTCAATAGCCGCCAAAAACAGCGCTGTTGGAGTTCGGGACAACATGTCCTTTGGCTCGCGATAAGCACAAGCGGCCAATTCATAGAGTCCAAAAAATTCGCGATCTTCCTCATAGAGCGAGTCAATTTTTTGCCCCTGAAACCAAATTTTCAGGTTGTGATTGACTGACTCGATCGTCACATCGATCCAACTACGAATGACCGCCCTGGCATTGTTGGCAGTGAGCGCAATTGCAAAAAAACGTTGAGCGAGGGCTGCACTTGTCTTTTCGCTGATTTCCTGAGCAGTCATTGGTGATTTCAGTAGATTCTGAATTCTTTTTGAATTCAATGGATCACGCGGCTTGCTCAAGATCTTCAAATCAACTGCTTCAGCACCCTGTTGCACCCACCAAACATAGACACTATCCCCAATGCGAAGACTGTCGTTTTCACTGGCAAGAAGGGCGTTCAGCGCCTTGGCAAACCCTTCCGCTGCTGGTCGCGAAATGGGAGAAGTCAGGGAATTTGCCAGCCCGAAGGATTCAAAGGCAACGGAATTTGCAGAAACCAAAGCTGTTCCTGAAGGTTGTCCATTGGGAAGACCTTTAATAAAAAAAGGTAATCGTTGTTCCAATGGGCCATAGGTTCCGGTCACCAAACACCAACCCATGGGACGTTCTTGGCTATCTGATGCTGTTTCACCAGATGTGTAAGCAGCCCAAAATTGTTGAACTTTTTCTAGATTTGCCTTGTTTTCTGCGGAAATGAGCGCGGGGGCATCGGAAAAATGAACTCGAAAGGTGACAACTTCACTGGCATCAAACTCAGAAGGAAGCTGCAAATTGGGTGCAAATTGCGATCGCTGTTGAACAGGATCCCAACTTTCCAAAAATTTCAAAATGGCTTCTACAGCGAGTTCTTGAGTTGCACTAAAACAGTTGGCAACTAGGTCTTTGAACTGCCGATGGCATTCGGCAACACGCTCTGGCTTAGAGGTCGATCGGGCGGCTCCCAGGACATACTCCCCCGTATCTGCCAACAGCTTGGGCTGAATGCCTACTGTGCGGCCAACGTGGGGAACAATAATTTTCTTGCCTCGTTTTTTCCCCTTTCGTGACTCCTCGACCATTGGAGTCATCAGGCTTGTTCCGATCGGTCTTCCTTGTTGATCAATTTCAATCAGCCAACTGACTGGCGAAAAACCATACATTGATGGTGTTTCATCAATTCGGGTTGCCAGCTTAGCCAACTCGCTCAGGAGCATAAGCGCCTCCTAGGATAAGGGTTGTTCAGGAATGGTCAGCACACCTTGTTTTAAAGAAGCCCGAAAAAAACGAGGACGAGCCTGAGCCGTAACGATTCGATCGCCCGATTGATCTCGTTTTCGATAGCTAACCGGCCCCTTCGGTTGCTCTTGAAATTCCACGTCATACAACATCAAACCCAGTTCACGATTGAGACTGGGATCTGCACAATCAGCAGGGTGATCAGGATTTGGCTTCTCAAAGAATGCTGAAAATTCCCTCGTTCCCAAATAGGGTTGATGGTGACACTGGCCTCGCTCAATTCGCCTCTGGAACTGATCGCGATATTTGGCCACATCAGCGGCTGCATGGGGCAAAACTTCAATATCCAAATCAACCACATAGGCCACATCTTGCAAACAAAGGGTGTGCCTTTGGGCCCGATCGTCATCGGCAAAATAGGATCCTTCGCCTTTTTTAGCCCAACCTTGGGCAGTGGCAAACACTTGGCGACTATTCACCTCATTGCGCCAAATTGAAAAGTATTTGATGGGCTTCAGAACATGAATTTCGCGAATTTTATAGCGCATTTCTGGCTTCCAGAAAATGGCTTCGCAGGCTCCCCGCATTGCACTTGGGGTGGGCACATCATAGGAAATGCGTTCTACTTTGAACTCAGGGCGCGTAAAGCAAGCATAGGGCGCGGTAAATTTCACCCTCAATGAATTTAGGCTGTTCATAATCTCCATGCTGGAAAGTCAGTGGATTTTTGATTAACCAACTTGATAGCAAACTAAGGAATAAAGTCGGCTGGGTCGTATTGGATAGGTTGGCCATTGATCTCAATTCCGTAAAGTTGCCGATCGTAGCCCCCTTCCCAAACCCACAGCCCAGGGACAACCTCGCGGCGGCAATGGGCTGATTGGTTAAATTCGTCGCTGCGCAGGTTCACCATGTAGGGCTGGAGCGCATCGCGATCGCCCCTGTTGAGGGAACCGGAGCGCTCAATTTTTTGAATCAGGTTGTTGGCGCGATCGTCGTACTGAACCACCACGGGCACGGTCTCATCTTTCATCAACGAAAATTGCTCGGCTACTTCGGCATAGCTCCAACTTTCTCGGCTGTTCTGGATCTGTTGACCTCGATCGCGCCCAACCGTTTGGTACAGATTCTGAAAGTACTGCTCAAAGGTTTTGGGGTCGTGTAAGGCTTGATTCACACGATCGGTCTGAAGATTCTGAAGATAGCGATTGGCCGTACCAACGGCGGTTTCGTAGCTGCCATTGGGTAACCGGCCCTCTTGGGGAGAGAAAATCACCACTTGTCCCAAAATTGGCTCGCCTGACTGATCACAAAGATTGCCCTCTCGGTTGCAGCGGCCGGCCGCTTGCACAACGCGATCAAGCGGCCCCTCAGCCCGATAGACCAGCGGAAAATCAATATCCACCCCCGCCTCCACCACTTGAGTAGCCACCAGCAAGCAAGGCAGCCCTGCCCGCAGGCGATCGCGCACTTGGGCTAACACCTGGCGACGATGGGCCCCACAAAGCAAGGTGGAGAGGTGAAAGAGCGCCTCGCGGGGCCAGCCAGCGCCTTGCAACGCAGCCACGACATCCAAAGCGTTGCGGCGTGTATTCAAAACGATGAGTGCTTGGTTTGCCTGCCGGTTTTGCAAATCCGTCACTAAATCCGCCCAAGACCAAGATTTCGGCGGCACAACATAGTTCACCCGTTGCAACTGTTGAAAATGGGCTTTGGCCAGTTCCGGGGGCACAATATCCCGCACTTGGTCGGTGGCAAATCCTTGAAGATAGGCATTTTGACCGGCGAGGGCGGGTTGGGTGGCCGTGCAAAGCACCACCGTCACGCCATAGCGGGTGACCAACTCACGCAGCACACAAAGAATCGGATCCAACAGCTCGATCGGGAGGGTTTGCACCTCATCCAGCACAATCACGCTGTTGATTAGGTTGTGTAATTTGCGGCAACGACTCGGCCGATTGGCAAACAAACTATCGAACAGTTGCACCGTTGTGGTCACAATCAAGGGAGCATCCCAGTTTTGGGCAATTAACCGGGCCCGAGCAAAGGCCTGGCGAGCATCCTCGGCGCGATCGTCACCACGCATTACAGATTCGTTTTCGTTTTTGGAAGGTGCTTCTTGCCAAACAGCGCTGTGGTGTTCCAAAACCGCCTCGGGGCCCAGTTCAGCTTGAAACAAATCGCGATAGACATTGACGGTCTGTTCAATGATGCTGGTGTAGGGCACAGCAAAGATGACACGCGATCGCCCATGGGCCACCGCATGGTCAAGGGCAAACCGCAGGCCGCTCAGAGTCTTGCCGCCGCCCGTAGGGACACAGAGCCGAAACACACCCGGCGGTTGTTTCGCCGCTTGCCGACAAAGTTGATAGATTTCAGCTCGAAGGCAATTGAGGGGAGATTGGGGATTTTTTAAGGGTTTCAGGACTTTTTGGGCATAGGCACGCTCAAAGGTCAATTGCAATTGGGCGATTGTGATTCCCAAGTGGCGCTGGCTCGATTCTGTGGGCTTAAAGTGCTGCTCCGTATCCAAATAGTCCGCATCAACCAAGCAAGAAAACAGAAACCGCCAAAAAACTTCCTGTTGGTAACAATCATCGGTTTCTGCCGGAGCATAATCAGTTAAGTCCTGATCTGGCTCCAATTCAATATCGGTTTTTTCCGCTTCCCGCAAGACCGCTTGATAGGCCTGTTCAGTTTTGGCCCTATGGTTACCGGCTAGCTTGCTGTCCATATCTGCCAAGTCAGGAATACCGGCATGATGACCAAAAATGATCATGGCCAGTTTGCAGCCCAGCTTGTCGGGAAGTTGCTGCTTTGCTAACTTTGCACCATAGACTGCGTGGGGAACAGACTTGGGCGCTGGGCTGTCTCGTCCACGTCGGGTTGCCTGGTGACAGTGATAGAGATACTCCTGAAACTTAGGGTTATATTTGCCCAGGTCATGCCAAAGGCCAGCGTAGTAACCTAGGCGATCGGCTCCTAGGGGGGCGGCAAATTGTGCGGTTAAGCGAGCCACTTGCTGCAAATGATCGCGCAGGCTATGCCATCGATCGGAATCTTGGGGCGGCGTATGGGATACCGGTTCCTGGGGACGGGGGTATGAATTGCCCATGCTCAGCGTGATGCCTTAGGGGCATGATCAGCAACAATTGATCATTATGTCCCTAGGAATTTGGGTTTTAGTGAAATTAATGAAATTAGTACAATTATTAATTTCTATACATAAAATTAATTTCTATACATAAAATATCTGCCAAATATTGACCAGATATCTGCCAGGCATCTATAAAATTTTTGTGAAAACTTTCGTCACCAACCAAATATAGATAGCAACACAGGACTTGAGCAATAGTTAGTAGCAGCGCGACAGGCTCAAGGCGTTGGGTCAAGGTTTCGGAGTCAGTCGCGATGACAACACCCCCTAAGCCTCTAGCTGTCTGGAAGCTAATTCGTAAAGAAAAGCCAAAAACACCCGGGCGGGGCTGAATGCAATTTTAGGCTAGAGCTACCCGCAGCTTCAGCCTGCTTATGAGTCGTTTACCCATCATTGCTAAACCCACCTGCAAAGCCTATCCCAGCGATTGGAGCGACAGTGAGTGGGTGATCTTTCAACCACTGCTACCCGCCCCCAGAGGCTCAGGATTATGAGTTGTATTTAGAAACGAGTGAAGGGATGATCTACGACTATTTAATGCTTAAGGTATTTGATAGTGGGATGATTATCTACCTTGATTAATCAATAACTTGTTTATAAATCAGCTCTTAAAACTGAAACAGACCCCCTATAGCCACGGCCCGAAACGTCATGAATATTGCGCAATATCACGAAGTTTGTCATCAGATGCGATCGGGAGATGTGATTGCCTTTGCTGGGGCGGATATCTTGTCGGGAACGGTGCGCCTTTCAACCCAATCCACGGTTTCCCATGTGGGTGCTGTATTTCAGCCAGAATTTATGATCAATGGGCCCAGCAGGATCAACGTTGATGGCAAACAGGATAGCAAACAGAATGCTGAAGTTGATTCAAACTCCAAGGTTGACCAAAACCCTAGTGCAAGCACAACGGAGAGTCAGGAACATATCAGTTTGGAGCTAGCTTCGTCCTTGCTGGAAATTGATATGCTGACCACGGATCAGCCGGAAATTTATATTATTGAATCCCATCCCCTTTGCTTTGATAAAGACACGGAAATTGCCAAAAGTGGCGTACAAATCAATAAATTAAGCGCCCTGATGGATGGCTATGATGGCCAAATCTGGTGGCTACCTTTGGGGGAGCAACATCGCTCTCGGCTGGATCTGCAAAAGTTCACGGATTTCATGCGCCAAAGCGAAAAGCGTGCCTACGATTTTGTGCAGGCTGCGTTGGCGGGCTTGGATATCTTAGATGAAGTGGGATTGACCTGTGCCCAGGAAGATCACTCTAGTTTTTTCTGCTCTGAATTAATTGCAGCGGCCTTCCAAGCGGCTGGGTTAATTCAGGGGGTTAATCCATCGGAAACAACCCCGATCGACCTTTGTCGCTTTCCGATTTACGCGGAGGATTATTACTTGCTCTGGGGCGACCCGATCGAGATCCCTGGCTATAACGCTGCTGGTTTTCCGAGTACCTTGAAAGATTAGTTCCTGTGATCGATTTAAATCACTACAGACAAGGGGTTTAAACCCCTTGCTGCCAAGATTTTGCGTTGTCATCAGGACTTGAAAGCATCCTAAAATTGCTGACCCACGAACACAGAGCGTGTTTCGCCATCTCGTCGGAGAGTCGCGGCTTGGTTGGCCACTTCCACCAAAGTCCAACCACTGGCTCCGATCGCCTCGCCCATGCTGACCCGTCTGGTTACGCCGTTCACGGAAACCAAGGCCGAGGAACGATCGCCCAATTCCAAAACCCCCACTAGGACGTAGGTCATGCTGGGAGCAACGGCAACGGGCCCCGGCGATGCGGCTGGGCTGGCGGTTGATTGAGGGGAGGCGGCCGGCGCGGGGCTGGGGCGGGTGGCGGCTCCGTTGGGTTGGGGTAAGTTGGCGGACAAGTTGGGATTCCGTTCCAGCAAGCGGGTTAAGCGTTCGATCGCATCCACCAAGTTGCTGGACAGGGGAAATCCAGCCGGGGCTGCGGGCGTGATGGCGGCGCTGGAGGCCGGTGGGGCGGGGCTGGGGTTCGGAGGATTGAGGGTGACAACGTTGGGCAATTGCGAGGGCACCGGTGCGATCGCGGGAGGCTGGGGCAACTGGGCAGCAGGGCCGCCGCCATTGGTGCGCCGCTCGATCGCATCCAAGGAACGGGAAATATAGGCAGCAAATTCCGTATCGTCGGGGTCGCTACTGCCGTCGTTGGCCACGGAAGCAACGGGAGCCGCTGGGGAGCCGTCGGCCATCACCGCTGTCGGCTCGTTGCGATTGGCAAACCACAGGCCCACGGTGGCCAACAGGGACAGGGCCGCCGCGCCGATGGTTAGGCGATCGAACAGGCGCACCGATTGCCGGGCCCGTTCCGCGTCGGCCACTGCTTCGATCAGCTCTGGATCTGGCTCTTGAATTTTGGGCGGCGGCGGGGGCGGCAACACCTCCGCTGGCAACACCAAGGGCGGCACGGCGATCGATTGCAGGGCGATCGGGGGCGAGGGTTCCGGGGGTGGGGTCAGCAGTTCCACGCCCTCTTCGAGCGATCGCTCCAAATCCCCAAACAGGTCATCCATGAGCTGGTCGGCATACCAGTCAGCGGCCGAGGTCGATCGGGGGGCGATCGTCGGGTTGGATTCGCGAGGCTCAATGGACAAAGTCATACCACCACACCAAATATGGGCAAGGGACGCAGCCGCCATCCCCAAGCACCGCCTTGCCCAGACACAACGTTGGGTTGCTTGCAGGGGGCAAATTTCGCAACGGTCAGACTTTCAACTCGGCTGAACCACCGAAAGATTGACCCTGGGCAAGGCTACGGAGTTGGGGCCGATTCTATTGAATCGTCGCCAGTTCGTCAAACGCTAGGGGATCTGAATGCTAGGGGATTTGATGGATTCACCGTGGGCGGGCAAGAAATCCCTGATTAGCTTGCGCAGCCCAAAGACTCAATTGCCCGTTGCCCTAGCGTCTCGCGACGAAAACATCAGGGGTTCAGGGCACTGAGACCCTGCTGGGGAGGGCCACAGGGCGATCGGCGCTGCGGGCCTCATACGTTCTCGCAGCGCCCTGACCCGGAACGGCCGTTACTGATCCAGGCTGATCCAGTCCAGACTGATCTAGTCCAGACTGATCTAGTCCAGACTGATCTAGTCCAGACTGATCTAGTCCAGGCTGATCTAGTCCAGGCTGATCCAGTTCAGACTGATCCAGGCTGATCCAGTCCAGGCTGATCCAGTTCAGACTGATCCAGCGCTTGAACCAATGATTTAGCCGATCATTGAGCTAGTTATTAAGCCAAAATCCACTCCACCAAGGTACGAACCCCGTAACCGGTGGCCCCGGCGGGATTCAGGGCTGAATCCTTGTCACTCCAAACGGGCCCCGCCACATCCAGGTGCGCCCAAGGCGTGTCTTTCACAAATTGCTTCAGAAATAAGGCAGCGGTGATTGAGCCACCCGCGCGGCCGCCGATGTTTTTCATATCAGCTACCACGGATTTCATCTTGTCGAAGTAGGGTTCTTCAAGGGGCATTTGCCATAGCTTTTCACCGGCCTTGGCGGCGGCGGCTTTCAAGCCGTTGGCCAGGGCTTCATCGGTGGCCCACAGACCAGCAATCTCATCCCCCAATGCCACCACGCAAGCGCCCGTGAGGGTGGCCAAGTCCACGATCGCCTCCACGCCCAGCTTGTCCGCATAGACGAGCGCGTCGGCCAGGGTCAGGCGGCCTTCTGCGTCGGTGTTGCCCACCTCGATCGTTTTGCCATTGGAGGCGGTGAGGATGTCGCCCGGATGCATGGCTCGCCCGCTGATCATGTTTTCAGTGACGGCGGAAATGAAATGCACTTCCACATCCGGTTGCAACAGGGCGATCGCCTGGGCCGCGCCAAAGGTTGCGCCCGCGCCGCCCATGTCGGTTTTCATCATTTCAATGCTGCTGCCTGCGCCGGCCTTGATGTTCAAGCCGCCGCTGTCGAAGGTCAGACCCTTGCCCACGATCGCCAACTTTTTGCGGGGCGTGCCTTGGGGCTTGTAAACCAAGTGGATAAACTTCGGCGGCAGGTCAGACGCTTGGGCAACTCCCAAAAAACTGCCCATACCCAGTTTTTCGCAATCTTCTTTTTCCAAAATCGTCAGTTCCCAGCCGGGGTTGGCGGCGATCGCCTGGGCCGTTTCGGCCATGGTGATGGGGGTGACCACGTTGGCCGGAGCGGCCACTAACTCGCGGGCCAAAATGGTTCCGGCAGCGATTTTTTCCCCCCGATCGATCCCTTGGGCGATCGCTGCTGAGTCTGTGGTTCCATTCCGGAATGGCAACAGCTCGATCGTCTCGGGCTTGGGGGTTTTGCCGTTTTCTTCGCTATCGGACTTGAAGCGGCGATCGCGATAGAGCGACAAATGCACCCCTTCGGTGATGGCTTGGGCAGCGGCGGCCGCCTCTTGGTTGGCCAGCGGGAACGCAATGGCCAGGCGATCGCACTTTTGGGCCCGGGCGGCTTTGGCGGCGGCGGCGGCCCCTTGGCGCAGCCGATCGAGCGGCAGATCCTCTGAGTTGCCCAACCCAATCAAGATTAATTTGCGAACGGGTGTGCTGCTACCCACGCGCAGGGTTGCAGTGTTGCCGGGCTTGCCCTTAAATTCGGCCTCATCGATCGCCTCGCGCAGGGCCCCACCCAGTCGATCGTTCAAGGCCGCCAAGTCACCCGCCAGGGTTTCCAGTTCCGACTCAAACAGCCCGATCGCCAAACCAGCGCCCGTCCATTCGATCGGGCTGCTGACACTTGCTCGAAATTCCATGATTGCCTTGTGATGGTTGCGTTTTGCCGCTTTCTACTCTAGCGGTTTGGCTACACTGATAGACAGGGTGAACCCGGAAGCCCCGGGAGTCGCTCTCCTCCCATCGCCGTTGACTGGCATCATTAGCACCCAAGTGCATCCAAAAGCATTCAGTCGCGTTTAGTCGCATTTAGTCGCATTTAACTGTTGTATCTAGAGGCTCGATCGATGGCTCAGCTTGCAACCCTCGTGATTTTTGGGGCTTACATCTTCTTCGGGGTGAAATTTTGGAACGGCTTTCAGCGAACCAACTTCACCCAAAATCGAATTTTCCTAACCCTACTTTGGCCGGTTTTGCTAATTAATGGCTCCTATCGCAAAAACTTCCAAAAAGCTCTCAAAGGTTAATCATCATTTCCCGGTTTCTAGAGCAATATTCAATCCCAATTTTTGAGGGCGCATTCATTGGTTAACTGGAGCATTGCCGAACTTCAATCTCGTGATTGGAACACCCCTGAACTACAGGCCCAAATCCAAGCCGTTGCCGCTCGATATAACAAAGAATATCGCGGTGAAGCCTTTGAAGTTCCTGACGAAGTGGCCGCCTTGCCGCTCTATCCTGAATTTGCGACTGGATCCCTCACCAGCCGCATCACATCCCCCTTTTGGGAATTAGCAAAGCCCCAAAAAGGTTGGCGCTGTTTGGATTTGGGTTGTGGGGGCAGCTTTTTGTTTTATCCCTGGCGCGATTGGCAAGCCTTTTTCTATGGACAAGATGTGGCCCGCGTCGCCTGCGATTTGTTAACAGCACGGGGGCCGCAACTGAACTCCAAACTGTTTAAGGGCGTGCATTGCCAACCGGCCCATGAACTGAACTATGAGCCAGGATTCTTTGATTTGGTGATTGCCACAGGGGTGAGCTGCTACTACCCGATCAACTATTGGGCCGCCGTGGTCGATCGAGTCAAACCCCTCCTAAAACCCGGTGGCTTATTCGTCTTTGATGCCATTTTGCCCGAATTACCCTTAGCGGAAAATTGGGCAATTTTGGAAACCTATTTGGGGTCAGAGGTTTTCTTGGAAGAGCCGATCGCCTGGAAAAAACTGATTCAGGCCGCCGGTGGCAAAGTGACCGCCACACGCGAAGGCGATGTATTTGCCCTCTATCGCGTCAAATTCAGTTGAAATGCAATCAGAACTGACCGGAAATCTTCAGCAATTCCTGACCGATCGACCAAGGCCAACGGCTCATGGGTGGTAGATTATAGAGCTTTAGTGATGCCTGTCTTGTCAGCTTCTAACTCATTAACCTGCTATTCGGGAAGGATCGGTTCGTGGTTAAACTAACGCCAAATCCCAGTTTCAGTGTTTCGTTGCGTCTTCAGTTGCCAAACCAGGTGGGGATGCTTTCCCGAGTCATTCAGGCGATCGCGGATGCTGGGGGCAACTTGGGCGATATCACCCTCGTGGAGCAAAATCGCCAACAGACCATCCGAGATTTGGCAGTGGATGCGGCCAGCACCGAGGGTGCGGAGGCCATTGTGGCAGCCGTGAAAGCGATTCCAGAGGTGTTGGTGCTGGCGGCGGCCGATCGCACCTTTGCCTTGCACCAGGGCGGCAAAATCACCGTCAACAGCAAGATTTCGCTCGATCGCCAGGCGGATTTGGCCATGGCTTATACACCGGGGGTGGGTCGCGTTTGTCGGGCCATTGCTGACCAGCCCGATCGGGTCTATGAGCTAACGGTGAAGCAAAACATGGTGGCGATTGTCACCGACGGCAGCGCCGTGTTGGGGTTGGGCAACTTGGGGCCCGAAGGGGCATTGCCGGTGATGGAAGGCAAGGCCATGCTGTTCAAGGAATTTGGCGCGGTGGATGCCTTTCCCATTTGCTTGGCCACCCAAGATGCCGATGAAATTGTGGAAACCGTGAAGCGGATTGCGCCGGTTTTTGGGGGGGTGAACCTGGAGGATATCGCCGCGCCGCGCTGTTTTGAAGTGGAAAAGCGGCTGAAGGAGGAGTTGGATATCCCCGTGTTCCACGACGATCAACACGGCACGGCGATCGTCTCCTTGGCGGCCCTGACCAATGCCCTGAAATATGTGGGCAAAGCCCTATCGGCGGTCAAAATTGTGATCAATGGTGCAGGGGCGGCGGGGATCGCGATCGCCCAACTGCTGCGCGCGGCCGGAGCCACCGACATTGCCATTTGCGACTCGAAGGGGCTGCTGACGCTCGATCGCACCGATTTGAACCCCCAAAAGCGAGACTTTGCGGTCGATCGCCCTGGGCCGCTCACCCTGGCTGATGCGATGGTCGGTGCTGATATTTTCCTGGGGGTTAGTGCGCCCGGGGTGGTGTCCGTGCCCATGGTGGAATCCATGGCCAAAGACCCGATCGTATTTGCCATGGCCAACCCAATTCCGGAAATTCAACCGGAACTGATCATCGGCAAAGCGGCCATCATCGCCACCGGCCGCAGCGACTATCCCAACCAAATCAACAATGTGTTGGCGTTTCCGGGCCTGTTCCGGGGGGCCCTCGACAGCCGGGCCAGCAAGCTCACCCAACGAATGTTTTTGGATGCGGCCTTGGCGATCGCCTCGTTGGTGGACGATGAGCAGTTGGGCCCCGAAACAATCGTCCCTTCAGTTTTTGATCCGCGCGTGGCTCCAGCGGTGGCCGCTGCGGTGCAAGCGGCTGCTCGCCTAGACGGTGTTGCTCGTTTGTAGAGCCGATCGTCAAGGGGATGATGATTGATGATTCAGGAATGCATTGATTGGGGAATTGCGACCACAGCTCAAACTCAAGCAATTCTGGAATCAACTGGGATGTTTAAGGTATGCTCTAGGCAACTTTCCCCGATCAAGGCTTCTTGCTGAATCACCCCTTGGAATTCATCCTTTAAATCACCATGCTCAGTCGCGTTGCGGACTCGATTTATTGGCTCAATCGCTACGTGGAGCGGGCGGAGAATGTGGCCCGATTTGTTGATGTCAATCTCAAGCTGAGTTTAGATTCTCCTGCGGGTGTGACTCAACAATGGGAACCCCTGTTGATGACCACGGGGGACTTGGCACTTTTTCAGGCCAATTATGGGGAATCTTCCGCTGAAAATGTGATTCAGTTTCTAACATTTGATGCGAATTATCCCAATTCAATCTTGTCTTGCTTGAAATCAGCGCGAGAAAATGCCCGATCGATCCGAGAAATTCTGTCTACGGAAGTCTGGGAACAAATTAATGCGTTTTATTTAATGGTTAAAGAAGCGGCCGCCAGCTACAGCGTAGGAGCCGTTGATTTAGATAAATTTTTTAATGAAGTGAAGTTGGCGAGTCATTTGCTCTATGGCGTGACCGATGCCACCATGACCCACGGCGAAGGCTGGCACTTTGGACAGGTGGGCCGATTTTTGGAACGAGCGGATAAAACATCGCGAATTTTGGATGTGAAATACTACATTCTGCTGCCTTCGGTGCAAGATGTGGGCACAACGCTTGATCGCCTCCAATGGATTGCGTTGCTGAAGTCGGCCAGCGCCTATGAAATGTATCAAAAGTGGCGCAATCACCGCATTTCGCCCACGGGAATTGTGGAATTTTTATTGCTCGATCGACAGTTTCCCCGCGCGGTGCAATTCTGCCTGTTGCAGTCCCAAAAATCCTTGCATGAAATTACTGGAACACCGACGGGCACTTGGAGCAACCCCGTGGAACGCCCCTTGGGACGGTTGTTAGCAGAACTCAGCTATTTTTCAGTGGATGAGGTGATCGATCGGGGTCTCCATGAATTCATTGACAATTTGCAGCAGGAATTAAATGTAATTGGTGAGCGCATGAATGAAACATTTTTTGCGCTACGACCGGTGGGCCTTTAGATGTGTTCTCAGAAGAAGCTAGATAGGCACTAGGCAAGCGCTAGGCAACTTTTAAAATCTATCTTGGGTCGGTTTTGGGGTTATTTTGAGTTCGATCATTTCGAAATGGCGCGATCGGCTGTGCCACATGCCGAATGCTGCTGAGTTATATCAGCAATTAGCAACGGATTTGTGGGCTGCCGGTCAACTGGCCGCGGCCGATCGCGCCTTGGCCCAAGCATTGAAATTAGCTCCTGATCGCGCCAGTTTTTGGGTGCAGCGATCGACCCTAGCCCACCAATTGGGAGACATTCAACGAGCCGAAACCGATCAATGGCGGGCCCTGGAACTTGACCCGCAATTGGTGAGCAGTCGTGACCATTTGCAATTGGGTAATCAACTGGCTCAGCAGGGAAAATTAGCCCAAGCTCGCCAGTGCTATGAGTGGGCGATCGCCCAAGATCACCAATGCTGGGAAGCCTATTTTAACTGGGGTTGGGTTGCCCAAAAAAGCCAAAATTTCGCAGCAGAAATTCAGATTTACCAACGGGCGATCGCTCAGGGTTGTCCCGATCCAAGACTGCCCGATCGTTTGGCCCAAGCCTGGGCTCGACTCGGCAAAGCGGCCTATCTCGATCGAGCCTATAACCAATCTATTCAGGCCTATCAACACGCCCTGAATCTCAATGACCAACAGGCCAGCTACTGGAGTGATTTGGGTTGTGCTTTAACCGCAGCGGGGCAATGGACTGAGGCAGAAACAGCGCACCAAAAAGCGATTGCTCTCGATCCTCAAACTGCCAATTATCATTACAATTTAGGAAATTTCTATTGGAAAAAGGCTGATTATTTGCAAGCCATTTCAGCCTTTCAGAACGCGATTCAGTGTAATCTGCAAGATGCAAAAAGCCATTGGAACTTAAGTCACATTCTCTTGGCGTTGGGGCAACTCACCGAAGGATTTCGAGAATATGAATGGCGCTGGACAACGGTGCAACCTCCCCCAGAATTACCCCATCCCCAATGGCAAGGAGAATCGCTACATGGTCGCACCATTCTCTTGCAAGCAGAACAGGGGCTGGGGGACTCTTTGCAATTCATTCGCTATGCGGATTTATTAGCAAGCTGGGGGGCAAGCGTTTGGTTTAGTGGCCCTGCTGTTTTACATCGACTTTTTGCCCAACTACCCCCCATCGATCGGGTCTTGCCTGTGCTGGAACCAGGGCAAATTCTTCCCGGCGTAGACTATCGATCGCCCCTCTTGAGCTTACCCCACCAATGCAAGACCGATTGGGCAACAATTCCCAACCAAATTCCCTATCTAACCGTTGATCCTGCCTGGCCACTGCCGCCACCTTTCAAGGAATTACCCGCAAAACCCAAAAAGATTGGCATTGTTTGGGCAAGTGGCTATCGAGTGGAAGACGAACTGCATGATATCTATCTTGATAAGTCCCTACCTTGCGAACTTTTGCTGAAGGCTTTGCAGGAATTTCCAGTAATGCTTTATAGCTTACAAGTTGGAAAAAATGCCCAAGACTATCAACCCTTGATGGGTCAATTTCCAGACCTCAATTTAGTGGATTGCAGCCCCTGGATTCGGGACTTTGCGGATACGGCGGCTATTTGTCAACAGCTTGATTTGTTGATCTCGGTGGACACTTCGGTGGTGCATTTAGCGGGTGGGTTGGGCAAGCCCACTTGGGTGTTGCTGCCGGCCCGCTGTGATTGGCGTTGGCTACTCGATCGCCCCGATTCACCTTGGTATCCCACCATGCGGCTGTTTCGACAAGCGAAACCAGGCGATTGGTCAGAACCCTTGCAACAGGCGCGATCGACCCTGAGTAATTGGCTCACCACATCCTAATAGCGCAGATGCCTTAATTCACTGGATCAAATTACATGACTATTACCGTCACCTGATCGTTAAGCAGCAAGGGGTTTAAGCCCCTTGTTACCACGACTGACTCCACAATTTTGACCCAATGCATTAAGCCTGTCACACTACTGGATTCTGATCATAGTGATCGCCTTGAGTTAAAGATTCAGTCAAAGAGTGGAGATGAAATTGCAGGTTAGATCGGACAGTGTAAATTGCCGGATTTTTGCGAAAACTTGAAATTCTCCCGATAGTCCACGGGGCAATCAATCACAGCAGGCACAGAGTCCGCCAAGGCCTGTTTCAAAATCGGTATTAAGTCCCCATTGGACTCCACTCGATAGCCTTTTAAGCCCATACTTTCAGCAAATTTCACAAAATCAGGATTGCCAAATTTGATGTAGCGCGATCGCCCAAAAGCATCCTGCTGTTTCCACTCAATGAGTCCGTAGCCACTGTCATTGAAAACCAACGTGACAAAGGGAGTGCCAATGCGCAGGGCGGTTTCTAGCTCCTGGCAATTCATCAAAAATCCGCCATCACCAGTCACGGCCAAAACCTTGCGATCGGGATGCACCAGTTTGGCGGCCACGGCTCCCGGAATTGCGATGCCCATGGCTGCAAACCCATTGGAAATGAGGCAAGTATTGGGGCGATCGCAGTGGTAATTCCGCGCAATCCACATCTTGTGGGCCCCCACATCGGAGATCAGAATATCTTCGGGGGCCAGCACTTGCCGAATGTCATAAACAATTTTTTGAGGCTTGATTGGAAACGCTTGATCGCCTGCATATTGTTCATAATCTTCGCGAATTTCAGACCGTAATTGAACTGCAAAGGGTTCTGGTTGATGGGAGCGATCGGTGCGTCGCAACAGCTCCAACAATGAATCAGCAATATCGCCTACTACTTCCACTTGGGGGATGTAGCTACTATCAATTTCAGCGGGCATTGCACCCACATGAATAATTGGAATGGAGCCGTAAGGATTCCAGCGCTTGGGTGAATATTCCACCAAGTCATAGCCGATCGCAATGATCAAATCAGCGGCTTCAAACGCACAGGTAATAAAGTCCCGTTTTTGGAGTCCCGTTGTCCACAGGGCTAAGGGATGAGTGTAGGGAATAATGCCCTTGCCCATGAAAGTGTTGACCACCGGAATGTGCAATTGGGTGGCAAACTCGGTGACGGCTTGATCGGCCTGGGCCCGAATAGCTCCATTGCCGGCCAAAATCAGGGGATTTTTCGCTTTGGCAATCAAATTTGCTGCTGAATTGAGGGCACTGAAAGAAGCAAAAGTTTTTTCGTTCTGATCCGTGGCTAAGGGTTTGCCTTCCACGGCCATGGCAGCAATATTTTCAGGCACGTCAATATAAACAGCACCGGGTTTTTCACTTTGGGCCCGTTTGAAGGCTTTGCGAATAATTTCCGGGGTGTTGCTGGGGCGAACAACTTGGCTGCTCCACTTGGTAATTGGAGCAAAAATCGACACCAAATCTAGATATTGATGGGATTCAATATGCATTCGATCGGTTCCCACTTGTCCTGCGATCGCCACGACCGGTGACCCATCCAAATTAGCATCGGCCACACCGGTAATCAGGTTAGTGGCTCCGGGGCCCAAGGTGGATAAACAAACCCCAGCTTTGCCGGTTAAACGACCATAAACATCAGCCATGAAAGCGGCTCCCTGTTCATGGCGGGTGGTGATGAATTGAATTGAAGATTGGCTGATGGCTTCTAACAAATGAAGGTTTTCTTCTCCAGGCAGTCCAAAGATATATTGCACGCCTTCGTTTTCAAGACATTTGACCAATAATTCTGCGGTGTTCATAGATTAGGTTCTGAGATCGTCAATGGTGGTTGCTTAAACGGATCAAGTCCTGAAGGATGACGGTATCTGTGGGCCATAGCAAGGTACAGATCGTCACGGGAGCAAGGGGCTGAAGCTACTTGTCTTCTTCAATTTTCAAATGCCTAGTGAACCCAAACAGTTTTGGCGTTCGTAAATTCCAACATGCCCTGACGAGCGAGTTCGCGACCATAGCCGGAACGTTTGATGCCACCAAAGGGCAGTCGTGGATCCGATTTCACCAGGCTATTTACAAACACAGCACCCGCTTGTAGTTGTTGAATTCCTTGCTCAATTTCTGAAGAATCCGTAGTCCAAATGCTGGCTCCCAAGCCGAAGGGTGTGTTGTTGGCTAGGGCGATCGCCTGGTCGAGGGTTTCGGTGTGGAAGAGGAGGGCAACGGGGCCAAAGAATTCCTCTTGAGCGATCGGGGCGTTGGGGGGCAAGTCCGCCAGCAGGGTTGGGGGATAGAAGTGGCCGCCTTGCAGAGAGGGCGGCAGACGATCGAGCAGGGCCGCCCGATCGCCCCCAATTACCACCCGGGCCCCGGCAGCGATCGCCCGGTTCACCTGGTCTGCCAACTCTTTCAGAATTTGGGCCGTGGCCAGGGGCCCCAACTGGGTTGCGCGATCGCCCGGATCGCCAACCACCAACTGAGCAAAGGCTTGGGCAATGGCTGCTTCAAAGGCCGGCCCGATCGATCCCACGGTGATGAATCGTTTGGCGGCGATGCAGGTTTGGCCATTGTTCAGCATTCGAGACGCGACGGCCGTGGCCACCGCTTGCTCAAAATCGGCACTGGGGCAAACGATGAGCGGGTCGCTGCCGCCCAACTCCAGCAGGGTTTTTTTGAGGTGGGTTCCGCAATGGCTCGCCAGGGCGCTGCCTGCCCCTTCGCTGCCGGTGAGGGTGGCCGCCGCCACTCGCGGATCCGCCACCAAGGCTGCCACCCGATCGCTCCCAATCAGCAAGGTTTGAAAGATGCCCACCGGAAAGCCTCCCGCCAAGAATAAGTCCTCTAGCTTTTGGGCCACTTGCGGCACGTTGGATGCATGTTTCAGCAGGGCCCCGTTACCGGCCATCAGGGCCGGAGCGGCAAAGCGAAACACTTGCCAATAGGGAAAATTCCAAGGCATGACGGCCAAAATGAGGCCCAAGGGTTGATACCGAATAAAGCTGCGGTGAGCATCGGTATCAACCATTTCATCCGCCAAAAATTCGGCTGCTCGATCGGCATAAAAACGGCAAACGGCGGCGCATTTTTGCACCTCCCCGATCGCTGCGGTTAGGGGTTTTCCCATTTCCAAAACAGCCAGCCGGGCGAGGGCTTCGCAGTCCGTTTCCAGACGATCGGCCACTTGGTTTAACCAGGCTGCTCGTTGGGCAATCGGGACAGTTTGGTAAACCTGAAAGGTGCGATCAGCTAACTCCAGTTTGGCGGCTAATGCCTGATCCGTTAGGGGTTCAAAATTTTGAACCCATTGCCCCGTTGTGGGATTGACGGTTGCGATGGCCACTGGACACCTCCTAGTTTGTCCATGCCTCATCAGAACCTCTCTAGCCCTATTCAAGAACTCGTCAAGGACTGATCAAGCAATAATCAAGCAATAATCCAGTTCTAATCCAGTTTTAATTCAAAGGCTGATTTAAGGGTCAATGAAGGGCTGATTAAAGAAAAACAGAAAATAAAGAAAATTAAGCACCAACTAATGAGAAACCCAAGTCTATGGCAAGCATCAATTGAATGATGAATTGTTCCTGTCTAAGTCAAAGCAGTGCTGAAGTAATAGATAAAAGCTAATGAACAAGAATTGATCAATCAGAATTGGGAAAAAGGATTGAAAAATCTGAAGAAAATTCATGATTGATCATGATTGATTCATGTTTTATTCAACACCTATCGCTATCCTAGATGGGTTTCGGGTCTCAATTCCCGGTACTTCACAAAAACCGTGTAACCTTATACAAAACTACATCATGCCCAATCACACCAACATGCCCAGTCACACCAACCGTTAATTGGCCATTGGGGTGCAGCGCTTTGCGAACGCTTGAAACTGATTCTGGGCGACTGGGGCCAAGGGGTGTTGTCTTGAATTACCGTTGTTTTTTGGATTAAGACTGTGCTGAATTGTGTTTGCCCTGATCGTTCTTCCGGGGCCGATTCAGCCTCACTTGCGATTAACTGCCGCATCACTGGTTTCTCAGCTCTCCTCCTACTAACCTAAGGACAACTCCTATGGCAACTTGGCTCGATCGCTCTGGTAATCGATTGCTGGTGCTGCTGCTGTGGGGAAGTTGTTTGGGGGGTGGGGGCGATCGCGCTTGGGCCTTTGATCCCGAGCATTTGCGCCAACTGTTTGCCACGAACCAATGCGAAGGCTGCGATCTGTCCGGGGCGGATCTCAGCGGCCAACGGATGAGCTATGCCAACCTGAGCGGGGCGGATCTGCGAGGTGCAAATTTATCGGGGGCCAATCTGAAGTCGGTTTTGGCTTGGCGTGCCAACTTGGCCGGGGCCAACTTGACGGGAGCCAATTTGGAAGATGCCAGCCTGTCGAGGGCCAATTTGCAGGGGGTGAATTTGCGATCGGCCACCCTGGAGGATTGCGATCTAGATGGCACGGATTTGACGGGGGTTGACCTCAGTGGCGTGGACTTGTCCCGAGTCAATTTCAACGGGTCTAACCTGACGGGGGCCCAGTTGATGGGGGCTGATTTGTCCTGGGCCGAGTTAAACCGGGCCAATTTGACCAATGCCGACCTCACGGGG
Organism: Limnothrix redekei LRLZ20PSL1; assembly: GCF_043235035.1. Taxonomy (NCBI): domain Bacteria; kingdom Bacillati; phylum Cyanobacteriota; class Cyanophyceae; order Pseudanabaenales; family Pseudanabaenaceae; genus Limnothrix; species Limnothrix redekei. The sequence continues at coordinate 259,696 of NZ_JAZAQF010000028.1, forward strand.
GCAATTCTGTTTGGGGCTGACTTGAATCAGGCGAATCTGACCGGGGCCAAGCTGGATGGAGCCAACATCGATGGGGCCGAAATGGCGGGGGTGATTGGCTACAGCGGCCCGCTGCCCAAGGCGGGGCCAGCGATTCTGATTCAGGAGCAACAGGACTCGGCGGAGGGTAATCGCCTGTTGGAGCAGGGGGTGAGCCTGTTTGGCCAAGGTCAGTTGCCGGAAGCGCAGGCCACCTGGGAACAGGCCCTGGGAATTTATCGGCGCGATCGGGATGGGGCGGGCGCGGCGGCGGCCATGGCTCAATTGGCCTTGGTCAACTTTCAGCGGGGGCAACTAGATCAAGCGATCGATTGGGGATTCCAGGCGCTGAATCTGGCTCGGCAGGAGCGATCGGCCAGTGCCGAATCGGTGGCCTTGGGAATCATTGGCAATGTTCACTACGAACGGGCGGATTATCTGAAGGCTCTGGAGTTTTATCAACAACGGTTACAGGCTTCCGCTGGGGGCCCCTTTTACCATGCAGCTTTGATCGATCGCGCCAAGGGGGCGATCGCCATTGGTGACTATGCCACCGGTATGATCGACAGTTTGGAGGTGCTCAACGATTCGCTGCAAACGGCCACGCCCGTTCGGCGCTTAGGAGCTTTGATCACCATGGTGCAGGGCCTGATCGGTGCGGGAGACTATGCCCAGGCTCGCCGCTACCTGAGCGAAGCTCGCCAAGACCTGAAGGGGGTCAGCAATCGCCTGTGGGAGCCGGAGTTTTGGCAACTGAGCAGCGCCCTTGACTTGAACCAAGGCAATTTTGCGGCGGCGATCGCAGCGGCAGAACGGGCCTGGGCGATCGCCCCCAGCCCCCGATTGAAATATGCGGCCCAACGCTCGATCGGCCTGGCCCAAGCGGCCCAAGGCAACTGGGGCGCGGCCATCAAATCCTATGAAGCGGCGCTGAAAATTGCCCAAATGGTGAACGATCGACGGGGGCAAGTGGAAGTGCTCAGTGATCTGGGCTTGGCCCTACACCAATCCGGCGATTTGAACCGAGCCGCCAGCGTCCTGACCCAAGCAAGCGAGGGTTGGGATGAGCTGGTGAAAACCTTCATTGGGGAAGATTATTTCAAAGTGGGCTTTATTGAGCTGCAAACTCAAGTCAATCAACGGCTTCAGGATGTGTACTTGGCTCAAAACCGCCCGGAACAGGCCCTGGTGGTGTCAGAGCAGGGGCGATCGCGCGTGTTTTTGGACTTGATGATGGGGAAATTGGCCGCCCAAGGTCGTTTGTCGAACCCTGATGCCGCTGTGTCGGTGGAAAGTATCCAGGCCACAGCCCGATCGCAGCGGGCCACCCTGGTGATCTACGCGGTTCAGCAAGAGGACAGCACAACCTATTGCAGCATCTACAGCAAGTCTTGCCAATTAACCACCGCCAAGCCCCAAACCAGTGCCCTCAACCCGCCGCCGCCGGACAAGGTGAATATTTGGGTGGTGTCGCCCGAGGGGCAAATTCACTTTCGGCGCGGCCAGTTACCCCAGGCCGAAAACCAGCCTCATCCGGTTCCCTTGAATGATCTGGTGAGCCGCAGCCGCAGCAAGGTGACCTTTCAACAATTGCCCAGCCTGCGCCAACTCCACAGCCTGTTGATTGAGCCAATCGCCGATCTGTTGCCTAAGCAGCCGAGCGATCGGGTGGTGTTTATTCCCCAAGGCACGCTGTTTCTGGTACCCTTTGCGGCCCTGCGCAATGCCGATGGCCAATACCTGATCCAAAATCACACCCTGTCGGTCTCCCCCTCCATTCGCGTGTTGGCTCTGGCCAGTAGCCAACTGCCTCCGCTATCGGCGGGACAACCCCAACCCCTGCGCGGCCCGGCTTTGGTGGTGGGTAACCCAACCATGCCCCAAATTCCCGATCACAACTTGGGCGACCAGGAGCGCTCCTTGGCCCCCTTGCCGGGAGCCAGCTTGGAGGCCCGGGCGATCGCCCAATTGCTGAACACTCAGCCCTTGGAGGGCGCAGCGGCCACCGAAACCGCCGTCACCGCCCGGATGGAAGAATCCCAAATTATTCACCTTGCCACCCATGGCCTGCTGGATGACTACTTTGGTGAGGGGGTCATTCCGGCGGTTCCGGGGGCTTTGGCTTTGGCCCCCAGTGCCAATCCGGAAGGGGATGACCAAGACGGATTTCTGACCACTGAGGAAATCTTGAATCTGAAGCTGAAGGCGCAGTTGGTGGTGCTGAGTGCCTGCGATACGGGGCGGGGCCGACTCACCAGCGATGGGGCGATCGGGCTGTCGCGGGCGTTCATTGTGGCGGGCGCACCCAACACGGTTGTTTCCCTTTGGGCAGTGCCAGATCAGCCCACGTCGGAATTGATGTTGACGTTCTACCGGGAATTTTTGAAGTCGGGCGATCGGGCAGCGGCCTTGCGGGTGGCCATGCTGGATACCCAACAGCGCCACCCCGATCCGGTGAATTGGGCGGCCTTTTCCCTGGTGGGAGCAGCCCGTTAGGGATCGACGGAAAAACAGGCGATCGTGCGTGAATCTGTAACGTTCTCCAACGGAACGTTGACAGGCCTGATGGTCACTCCGTAGCTTTGGATACAGAAAAAGACTGGTCTTTTAAGCTGGGCGTTGATGTCCAAAGGAGTTGAGGCCATGCAACTGAGCAATCGCGTCACCCGTTCCTACAGCCCCACAACCTGGACGGCCGCGGCCAACCTTGCTCGCCCTCAAGAGCGCTGCTGGGTTGATCTGCTCTGGTTGCCGAGTGACATCTGCCACGATCGGGCGCTGTTGCTTTGTGAGCATGAGGATGAAGCCTGGACGGTGTGGATTCCTGGCCATGGCGAAATGGTGATTGCTCGATCGCAGATGGGCCCGATCGTCTGCGAAGCGGCCTAGAAGCTTCGACCAAGATTTCCGGCTGAAATTTCCGAACAGAACAGTGGCCAAGCAGCAGGACAAGCCGCTTGGCCACTGTTGGATTTGATCAGCACCATCCTGATTCACGCGAACCAGGGGCACTCATGGGGTATGAGCCGGAAAGCCAAAACCCGATCGAGTTCAGCTCCCGGCAAGGCCACTCCTGCGAACTTGGATCAGCCTAAGGCGCAAGGTAGGTATAACCCTGAAGGCTGCGCTCATAGTTTTGTAGCAACAGTTGCGACTCCCGCAAGGAAATGTGTTTTTCCTGCATGGCCTGCTCCGCTTGCCGACGCATACTTTCCACCAAATCCTCCGGCTCGTACTGCACGTAGCTGAGGGCTTCCTTCATAGTGTCACCCCTTACCACGTGCTCAATCCGGTAGCCCTTGGGGGTGAGATGGATATGAACGGTGTTGGTGTCGCCAAACAGGTTGTGCAGGCTGCCCATAATTTCCTGATAAGCGCCGTTCAGGAACATGCCGAGGTAGTAGGGTTCATATTCCCGATCGCCGTAGGCCTCCTGTTGGCTGGGATCGACCGGCTTCAGGGCGTGCAGTTCCAACACGTTTTTCACGTCGCGCAAATCGATGAACTGGTCGATTTTGCCGTCGCTGTCGCAGGTGAGATCGGCCAAAATCCCCCGCTCGGTGGGTTCCTCATCGAGGCGGTGGATCGGCGCGATCGGGAAAAGCTGCCCGATCGCCCAAGTATCCGGGGCCGACTGGAACACCGACATATTGATGTAGTAGATCGACGACATCATCTGTTCTAGGTATTCCAAATCATCGGGCACGTAATCTTCCTTGCGGACAATTTCCCGAATCTTGGTGCAGCAAGCCCAATACAATCGCTCGATTTTGGCGCGATCGGGCAGGCTCAAATAACCAAAACTAAACAGGCTCAAGGCCTCGTCCCGAGTTTGCGTTGCATCGTGGAACATCTCTTGATAGTTGTCCCGATCGATCAACGAATAGGTTTCGTAAAGGCTCTTGAGGGCTGCGTGGTCTTCCGGTTCCGACGGCTGCGGCTCCGTGAAAGCCATTTGGCTCACACTCAACACATCAAACACCAACACCGACTGGTGCGAAGCCACCGCCCGCCCGCTCTCGCTAATGAGGGTGGGAACCTTCACCCCTCGCGACGAACAGGTATCATTTACCGCCGCCACAATGTCATCGGCGTAATTTTGCAGCGTGTAGTTGGTGGAAGCGTGGAAATTCGTCTTGGAACCGTCATAGTCGATTCCCAAGCCGCCTCCCACATCCAGGTATTGCATCCCCGCGCCCAGTTCATGCAGCTCCACATAAATCTGGCTGGCTTCACGGATGGCATCCTTAATCACGCTGATTGAGGAGATCTGAGACCCGATGTGGAAATGCAGCAACTGCAAACAGTCGAGCATATCCGCTTGGCGCAGTTGATCCACCGCGCCCAGAATTTCCGGAATCGTCAGGCCAAATTTTGCCCGATCGCCCGCCGAATCTCCCCAGCGGCCCACGCCCTTGGCATTCAGCTTGGCCCGGACACCCAAAATTGGCTTGATGCCTAACCGCTGACTGGCGGAGATGGCAAGTTTCACCTCTTCCACCTGCTCCAGTACAATCACGGGCGTTTTGCCCAAGCGCTGGGCCAGGATCGCCGTTTCGATATATTCCCGATCCTTGTAGCCATTGCAAATCAGCATGGCTCCCGGGGTGGTCAACATCGCCAGGGCGATCATCAATTCTGGCTTTGACCCGGCTTCCAGACCAAATTGATAGGGCTGGCCAAATTCCACCAGGTCTTCAATCAAGTGGCGCTGCTGGTTGCACTTGACGGGGAACACACCCTTATAGCCCCCAGCATATTTGTACTTGGCGATCGCCTTAGCAAAAACCGCCGTGAGCCGTTCAATGCGATCGGCCAAAATATCCGTGAACCGGATCAACAGAGGCAGACCCAAATTTCGCTGCTTGAGCGCTTCAACGAGTTCGTGCAAGTCGATCGCCCCGCCGCGCTCCGCTTTTGGCGAAACCGTCACGTGACCCGCCGCATTAATCGAAAAATACGGCTCACCCCATGCCCGAATGCGATAGGTGGCTTCGCTGTCCTCGATCGTCCAGGGACGTTCCCCAGTCACGCTATTTGTTTTCTGTGCCAATTCCGTTAAACCCTGAATTGCCGTGCGTGTATCGGCCCGCATTCCGCGCTTGCGTCGTCCGCCCCGGTCACTGCGGGCTAATTCTTCCGTTGCCTTTGCAGTAACCGACCCGTCCACCATTGGACTTTCGGCCTGGGCGATCGTCGATTCCGCCGTGGCAGTCTCGACCGTCAAATCGATCCCCATTTTTCGTCAACCTCCAGACGACAGTCCAGCTAGCAGCGGGTCTGCTTGATTGATAATGACCGGCAATGGCCGGACTAAGATAAACCAGCTTCTCAGTGTATCCTAATTCCAATCAAAAGGGCGGCAATCCCGGCGGGGTAAGGATTTGGTTAACTTTTGGTTATACCCCCGCATCCCTGGAGTAACCGGCGAAGTCATCCATGAAGTCCTAATCGACAGTCCCGGCGATCGATCCTGGCCAAACTGGCCCATTTTTTTGCACTATTAGAAGGGCAAAAATTTCCCGCCCCTATTATTTTTCCCTTTCTTGAGGAGTGCAAGTCGTGGAACGTACGTTTATTGCCATCAAACCCGATGGCGTGCAGCGCGGTCTGATTGGTGAAATCATCAAGCGTTTTGAAGTCAAAGGCTTCACCCTCGTGGGTCTCAAGCTGCTGAACGTGAGCCGCGAGCTAGCCGAAGAGCACTACTCGGTACACCGCGAGCGCCCCTTCTTTGCTGGTTTGGTGGAATTCATCACCTCCGGCCCCGTGGTGGCGATGGTGTGGGAAGGTGACGGCGTGGTGGCATCGGCCCGCCAAATCATTGGGGCCACCAACCCCCTGACCGCCAATCCAGGCACGATCCGGGGTGACTTTGGGGTCAACATTGGCCGCAACCTGATCCATGGTTCCGACGCAGTGGAAACGGCCCAACGTGAAATCGCGTTGTGGTTCAAGGATGAGGAGCTGGTCAACTGGTCTCCGACGATCAGCAAGTGGCTGTACGAATAGGTACGAATAGAATCGTTGACTAACCCTCGCCACTCGCGAGATTGGGGCGCGTCCTCAAATTCGATTCATGAAAACTTGATTCGTTGGGGCTGGGATATGTGGATCTGCTCAACCCCATGATCCTGGGCAAGGGGCTGAAGCCCCTTGTCTTTGTTGATTTTTGGGTCCTTTAGCCGCGACTGTGGAACTCGATTTGATTGCCCCGAATGATCAGGTCATAGCCACCGAAAAAGTTTTGACCCAATAACCCAATTTCCAAGGCCGGCGCAACGCCCACTTCTAGGTTGCTGACCGACAGGCCTTCCACTTGCACGGTGTCAACGCGGGCCAAGTCCATGGTGACGCGGCGATCGCTCGGGGTTGAAACCAAGATTTTGTCGTGGGGCCGAATGCCGAGGGCTGACAGCATTTTGCTGGTGATCACGGTGGCGCTGGCTCCGGTGTCCAACATCATGGGGAACTTGCGCCCGTTGAAGGTCACTTCAATGACGGGAATGCCACTGACCCGCCGGATGATGGGGATGGTGGCGATGACGGGCCCGGAACTGGCGGCGGTGCTGTTTGGGCTGTCGCTGCCGGTTTCCGGAGCGGGCAGGTTGGAGCTGGTGTCAGGGTTGCCGCTGGGGCTGCTGGCGGGAATGGGGGTGGCGGCGGCTCCGGGCTGGGTTCCGCCGTTGCTGTCTGGGGTGGTGTTGCTGGCGGGGGCGCTCAGGGGTTGGGCGGCAATGGTGGCAGGGGGCTGGGCGATCGGCTGGCGCGATCGCTCTCGAGCATAGGCCAAGTTGCTGCGGTATTCCTGAATTTTGGCTTGGGCTTGGGCGTATTGGGCACTTTGGGGCGGTACTGATTGCAGCACCACGATCGCCTCTTGCCAACGGGACATGACATATTGCCAGTCCGCTGGGATGTAGGCCGATTGGGTGAGCTTCGCTGCGCCATAACCCAAGTCCAGGGCTTTTTGGAAGGTGACGGCTCCGTCGATCGCTGGGGTGGGTGTGGTGGGGGCTTGGGGCTTGGCGGCGATCGGGGCAGGAGCACTTTCGCTGGTTTCGACGGGCGCGGGGGCGGGGGCAGAGCCAAGGGGCAGCGCCTCACAACCGGCCAGGGCGATCGCCCCTAGCCCAATCCAGGTTGCCCACAGTTGCTTCCACATGGCTTTGGTTTTTGGCTTGAAGGTTAACTGCAACGTTGACTGTAAAGAAGCCCCTTATTTGGGTCGGGAAAATCAGCCCTTGGCATCTTGATCGATCGAAGTTGATCGAACAGGTGACAACCCCTGAAACCGACCTTGCCCCAATGTTTTTTTCTAGGTTTCCCAAAATCCTATAGAAAACTGTCGAATTTGATAGCACTCGCGGGCCAGAAATGATTCTATATAGACTTGATTTTATGCCCACTTCATCGACTGCTGCACAGGCATTGCTCACCATGTCTTCAACTTCCGATCGCCCAGCGCTTTTAGTCTTGGCCGATGGCAGCGCCTATTTGGGTCGCAGCTTCGGAGCCACCGGCACAACCGTTGGCGAAGTCGTCTTTAACACCGGCATGACTGGCTATCAGGAGGTGCTGACCGATCCGAGCTATTGCGGCCAGATTGTGCTGTTCACCTATCCGGAGTTGGGCAACGTTGGCATCAACCCGGAAGATGAGGAGTCCGATCGCCCCTATGTGTGCGGGGCGATCGCCCGCAACGTGTCTCGCCGGCCGAGCAACTGGCGATCGACCGAGGCCCTGCCCGACTACATGGGCCGCCATGATATTCCAGGCATTTACGGGGTTGATACTCGGGCGATCGTCCGCAAGATTCGGGCCGTAGGGGCCATGAACGGGGCAATTTCCACGGAAATCTTGGATCCGGCGGATTTGCTGCGATTGGTGCAACAAACCCCGAGCATGGCGGGCTTGAACCTGGTGAAGGAAGTCACCACGGCGGAAATTTACGAGTGGACGGAAGGAACCCAACCGGAATGGGAATTTAACCCGGCGACGGAGGCGGCCAAGGCCACCACGGGTGATCAGCCGCTGACGGTGGTGGCGCTGGACTTTGGCGTGAAGCGGAATATTCTGCGCCGGTTGGCGAGTTTTGGTTGCCGCATCATTGTGGTGCCCGCCAGCACCCCGATCGACACCATTTTGGGATTCAATCCCGACGGGATTTTCCTCTCGAACGGCCCCGGCGATCCGTCCGCTGTCACCGAGGGCATTGAAACCGTGCAACAACTGGTGAATGCCAACAAGCCCATGTTTGGCATTTGCATGGGTCACCAAATTTTGGGTTTGGCCCTGGGAGCCGAAACCTTCAAGCTCAAGTTTGGTCACCGTGGACTGAACCAACCGGCCGGTTTTGCGGGGCAGCAGGTGGAAATTACCAGCCAAAACCACAGCTTCGCCATTTCTGACGGTTCCCTGACGGAAGGAGAGGTGGAAGTGACGCATTTGAACCTGAACGATCGAACGATCGCAGGTTTGCGCCACCGCCAACTGCCGCTGTTTTCGGTGCAATATCACCCAGAAGCCAGCCCCGGCCCCCACGATGCCGATTATCTGTTTGAAAAATTCGTGCGATCGATGCAAGATGCCCGTCGCAATCGATCGGCTGTCACGGCCTAGGCAACTGGGATTGTGCTTGGGCAATCAATCCCAATTGACAGGAACTCAAGCACGCTAACCCAACAAATCTAAGGTAGGGGCGCACCGATGTGCGCCCTAAATTAATTGTTTTATTTACTATTCTCGTGCAGAAATTTCAAATTCTTCCATGAAAAAAGGGGCCGAAGCCCCTAAACCACCAAAATTCCACCAAAGATTTAGAGAATTTGACCAGCTCACGATCGTCCTAAGGCTTCATGATTTAGAGCTAACCATCAAGCACCAAATTCGATCGCATCACCGGACGAGGAAAGCACTCAATCGTAGACAATTCAGCATGGGTAACTCAGTTAAAAACCTAGTTACCAACTCAGTTTGCACCTCAGTTAGCGAACGGTTCCCCGCAGCGCTTCTGCATCCACTCCTGGTAACAGGAACAGACGCAGTAAATGCCCAAAAATTTGCACCTGAATCGGGAGCTTCTTCAGGGATTTCAACCACTTGGGCTGTGGCGATTTCTCGATCGCGCTCATCTGCTGATTTAGATCAGAACATTGATGGAGTCGATCGAGAAATTCTGGATGATCCACATTTAAAACGGAAGGGAAAGCCCGCGCCGCCGTTTCGTTGGTTTTGCGAATCACTTTCGCATCAAAATCCGTGGGATTGATGCCAAGGGTGTGATAGAAATTCGCGCGCTCATGAACTGTCAAGGTGTGGGTTGCAAACACCGTCAGCAGGAAAAAGCGGCTCCAGAGGCGCGATTGCCAGGTTTGCCACAGGCCGGGCTGCGATCGCAGGAGGGCCTTGAAAATATCGCCATGGCGATTTTCATCCTGACACCAAGGTTCAAAGTATTTGAACAGTGGATAAAACTGATTTTCGGGATGGGCAGCCAGGTGGCGATGAATCAGAATATAGCGCCAATAGCCAATTTTTTCGGACAAATAAACTGTGTAAATCACCCACTCGATTGGGAAGAAGGTGTACTGACGATTCTTGGTTAAATGTCCCAAATCCAGAGTACGCCCGAAATCTCCCATGGCCTTGTTCAAAAATCCCGCATGGCGAGCTTCATCCCGCGCCATCAATTGGAACATTTCCGCCAACAAAGGGCTGCGTTGCTTTACACGGCGCGACAGTTCCTTAAAGAGCAAAAATCCCGAAAACTCAGAAACGCACGATCGCTCCAGATAATCAATAAACGCTTGCCGAGCCTCGCCCGTAATGTGATCCCAGGACTGATTAAACGATTGATCGCGCACGAAGTGATCGCGATTATAGTCCGCGCGCATTTCCGTCAACATCGCTTCCAGTTCCGTGGCTTGGGCTGACAAATCCAGGCCCGCCGCCACCTCAAAATTTGTGGTGTAAAAGCGCGGTGTCAGGAGATTTTCTTGAATTGCGACCTGCTTGGCGATCGCGGGTTTTGCCAATGAATCAACCATGGTCAAAGATCGAAGATCAGAAATTAAGGACTGAACCAAAACGGAACAAAGACTAAACAAAAACTCAACTTGAGCCTGCGCTAGCGTTCGGAGAACCCCAATCGTCAGCACTGAACCATGGGACAGCGCGGGAATTGGGTCTGCTGGCGGGACTGGATGAGCCGGATTGTTGGGAGTGGTCGCCTGCCGGGGGTTGGTTTGTTAAGTTATGAGAATTTCCTACTATTGAATCATTTAATCGCTATATGGTTATTTATCGTTAACAGAATTTTACGCAGCCTAGGAGCGGGCCACCATGAGCCACGACCTGAGCCACAGTACCCAACCCCTCGCCCCCGGACACCAGCTTGCCGCGCGCCTGCGGGAGGGAACCCAGCAATCCCACACCAGCGCCGAGAACACGGCCTACATGAAGTGCTTTCTGAAGGGCATTGTGGTGCGCGAGGCTTTTCAGAAACTTTTGGCGAATTTGTATTGGGTTTATGATGCCCTGGAAACGGAACTCGATCGCCTGAAAAATCATCCGATCGTTGGACAAATCTACTTTCCAGAGTTGCTACGGCGAGATCAACTAGCCCGCGATCTTGCCTTTTATTACGGGGAAGATTGGCCAACCAAAATTAACCCCAACCCAATCACGCTGAACTATTTGATGCGGATTCATTGGGCTGCCTCAGAACAGCCAGAACGGCTGATTGCCCATGCCTATGTGCGCTATTTGGGTGATTTGTCTGGCGGTCAAGGTCTGCGAACGATCGCCCGATCAGCTTTGAATTTACCAGCCGATCAGGGAACCCGTTTGCATGAATTTGACTCATTGCCAACGCCCGAAGCCAAACGGGACTTCAAGATGCGCTATCGGGATCTCTTAAACGCACTACCCTTGAATGAATCGCAAGTGGTGGGCATCGTTGAAGAGGCGAACCTTGCCTTTAGGTTGAATCGCCAGTTGGTGGAAAGTTTGGAACCGGTGATTCAAGCGGCCGTGAATCCCGCGATTTTTGAAGAAGTGGTTTTGCAATCTCGCAAGGGCAGTACTGAATTGGTGAGTGTGAATTAGCGATCGCCCGCCATATTCGCCATTCATCTGCCATTCACTCGAAACTGCTGGTGAATTTTCAGCCAGTCAACCGTTCATCCCACAACAACCATTGCTCGGGCGATCGCTCGGTGAATTGATTTATTGATTTTCTGAGCGATCGCTGCTTTCTTTGTCTGTTCGTATTTTGCCTTTTGGTGTTTTTGAATCCCGCCAGGAATTTCACCCATGCAAGTTTTAGATCAAGCTTTAAATTTGGCCTTTGATGCAGATTTGATTCAAAAATATAATTGTTCTTTACCTCGCTATACCAGCTATCCGCCAGCCACAGAACTTTCGACTCAGTTTCCAGAACAAGACTGGATCCAATCCATTCAGCGTGGCAACGATCGCAAAACGCCCCTTTCCTTATATTGCCACATTCCCTTTTGCGAATCGGCTTGCTATTTTTGTGGTTGCAACACGGTTATTACTCAACACAAGGCCGTCACAGAAACCTATTTGGATTATCTGCAACGTCACATTGAGCAAGTTTCAAGGTATTTATCAGATGACCGATTGGTCAATCAGATGCATTGGGGAGGCGGCACTCCGAATTATTTATCGATCGAGCAGGTGCAGCATCTCTGGAAAATTCTGCACCAACATTTTCAATTTACTGATGATGCAGAACTGTCGATCGAGGTGAATCCGCGTCCTCTCACGGAAAGCTATGTTTCGGCCTTGCGATCGCTCGGCTTCAATCGCATTAGCTTTGGCATTCAAGACTTCAATCCTGTTGTTCAAGAAGCCATTAATCGCATCCAGCCAGAAGAAATGCTCTTCCAAGCGATGGATTGGATGCGGGCGGCTGAGTTTGAAAGCATCAATGTCGATTTGATCTATGGGTTGCCTTTCCAGGATCTGAACACCTTCCGGGAAACGCTGCATAAAACCCTAGCCCTGAATCCCGATCGAATCGCAGTGTTTAACTTTGCCTATGTGCCTTGGATGAAACCAATTCAGCGGCGGATTCCCTACGATGCATTGCCCTCAGCGGAAGAAAAGCTAGACATTTTGCAGATGACGATCGCCACTCTCACGGAAGCGGGCTACACCTTCATTGGCATGGATCACTTTGCAAAACCCGATGATGAATTGGCGATCGCCCAGCGCCAGGGACAGCTTCACCGCAACTTCCAAGGCTATACAACACAGCCCGATTCTGATCTGATTGGGTTTGGCATGACTTCCATCGGAATGCTGAATGATGTGTATACCCAAAATCAAAAGCGTCTGCGGGATTATTACCGAGCCATTGACTATCAAACGCTCCCGATCGAGCGTGGGGTGACCTTAGACGCTGATGATATTTTGCGGCGTTCAATCATCATGGAACTGATGTGTCAATTTCAGGTTGATCGGGATGCACTGGCCCAAAAATATGGGCTGTCCTTTAAGCACAGTCTGGAGGCTCATTTTCCGCAGGAATATTTGGATTTACGGAATTTGGAAGCTGATGGCCTGTTAACCCTGATGCCCAACCGGATCACCATCACCCCGATCGGTCGCTTGTTGGTGCGAAATATTGCTTCTGTGTTCGATCGCTATCTGCGTGCCCAGACCTATAACGGGTTCTCAAAGGCAGTTTAGACGCAGGATGAAGATTTTTTAGAAGATGGATAACCAGACAATCTTTTAGAAGATCGATAACGGACAGAAAACGAATGACGGGGATCAGCCTGGCGATTATTTTGAAGTAATTCCAAGCTGTAGAGACAAGGGGCTTAAGCCCCTTGTTTTTGTTGAGTATTATTTTCGGGGAATGATCTTCATTACCTCTGAAAGTAAGCTCCGGTTGATCTTCATGAACTTAAGTTTGCATCCTAAAACTCATTGCTAAAAAGTTGCAGCTTCAAATTGGTGAACCATGGGCAATGTGACCCATAGTTGATGACGATCGGTTTGTCAAAAACAAGAACAAAAGCACAGGGGAAAAAAGATTGGCAGCAAAATAACCGAGGTTTAACAACAGGGCCCAGTCAAGGCCCGTGAATCCCCAATCTCTAACGCTGACAAATCAAGCCAGCGGCCATCAAGCTAGACAGGGCCTGTTCCACTTCCGGGCGTGTGTATCGAGAGCAGGCGGAAATGGTGGCGGAACTGATGGCGGTGGAGTTGTGGGCCAGCATTTGCACCAGGGCCAAAATTTCTCGTTCCACTTCAGTCAAAGTGTACTGAATGCGTTTACCCATGCGAACTTCAGTCATGACGACAACTCCAACCTGTGTGATGCAACCAAAAATCATTTCACCGAGCCGCGAAATTCACCCCATGTGCATTGGGGTTAGCAATTGTCGCGACTGGTTCGTCTAAAGAATCGTGGTTTTCAGATGGTTTTGCGGCGATCGCCATCCGTAGCCAGTTGTGAAATTGCCCTAGGCGAGACGCGATCGAGTGGGGGTGAATGGTGCGATCGCGATCGCAAGCCAATTGCTCTCCGGTTGCCCTGGCCCGATCGCTCCCCCAAGACTGCCCCATCAGCTTTCCTGACAAGGGTTGATCAACAGTACAATCGCAATCAACCGAGGTTCTTCAACAGCTACGGCAACCCAATTCAGCCGAGTTCTGTTGATCTGGTTGGGAAAATCAGGACACCTTGGGAACCGACGGGTTGCGTTTGCACATTTTTTGGAATCTGGCTGCGTGATTGATTCATCTCCTAACTCACCCTTGCTCCCGAATTCGGCAGAAACCAGCGCTCCTGAAGGGCCGATCGAGCCGACTGTGGTTACGGATCCCGATCGGCTCGATCGCGCCCTGCTGCAAGGGGCCCACGCCTGGGAGGCCTCCCGTGGGGAGCTGGCCCTGCTTTGTGTGCCGGGGATGATCGATTTGCATGTGCGGCGGTTGGAGATGTTGGCCGCCGTGTTGGGCTACCCCTTCTCACCGGAGGAAATGGCACGGGTGCGAGCCACGGTGACCCAAAACGTGGAGGAAGGGTTTGCGGCTTCTCCCTATTCGCAATTGCTGGTGCGCTATTCGCCAGCTCCGCCTCCCCATCGGGGTCTGGTTTGGGACATCCGGCCGGTGGCTATTTCCTACAGCGATCGCGCCAAATTGTTTTTGCAATACCGCCCGCCTAAGGATAGTGATCGCTATCCCGATGCCAAGGTGTTGGATTTGGCGGCAGCCCTCAGGGCCCAAGCCCCCGCCGCCGCAATTCCGGTGTTGGATGTGGGAGCCGGGACGGGGCGCAACGCGATCGCCCTGGCCCAACAAGGCCACCTGGTGGATGCGATCGAGTTCACCCCCGAAATGCTCGACACCATTCGCCAACTGGCTAAGGATGCGGGTGTGGCGATCGACCTGATTGAGCAAGATATTCGCGATCCTGCCTTTACCCCCAAGCCCGATCGCTACGGTCTGATTGTTCTGACCGGTGTGGTGCAATATTTCAGCGATCCGGCCCAACTGGCGCATCTGTTGGCCAAGCTGGCTCCGGCGTTGCGGCCCGGCGGGAAAATTGTGATGGACTGCTTTGTCACCACCGATGGCTATGACCCCACGCCGCTGGCGCGGCAACTATCCTACGTGACTGATAGTTTTCTGTTGCAGCCAACGGAGCTAACCCGGGCGATCGCCTCGTTGCCCCTGCGGGTGGTGTCCGATGAGCCGGCCTTGGCCTATGAGCGGGAACACTTGCCCCCGGAAGCCTTGGCGGCCCGAGAGTGGTTGGATCCCTGGGCCACGGGCGATCGACTTTTCCCCTTGGGGGATCAACAACGGCCCCCAGTTTCTCTGCGATGGCTGGTGTATGAACGGGTCACGCCCTAGCGCTTTCGTTGGAAATTGCTCGATTTTCAGCGTTTCTGGCTTGCCTGACGGTTGATTTGAACTCAGAGATAACTCAGAGAGATTGTCCTATGCCTGCAACCAATCCCAATTCCCCCGGTTCTCAACCAACGCCCGATCGCCCCACTTGGAGCAGCCAGGCCCTGATCCGTTGTTTACCGACACCGGAATGGATGTTGAGTATGGCCGTCTTGCCCGTTTTGACTGGTTTTGTGGGTGTTCGGATGTTGGCAACGGCAACGGCAGAATTGGGAGAATTAGCGGAAGAAATCTTTCGGGGCGATCGGTTGCCCTTGCTGAATATTCCCCAACCCCAATCCAATGAGACCTCAATGGTTGAACAGTAATTGTCCTTCGTTGGTCACGCGACGATCGGGCTATTGGATCACTCCTAACTTGGTTGCCAAAACACCATTTAGCCGTTGAATTAATTGCCTTAGATCGGGCGATCGCCCCTGGCCAACCCTGGTTATAAAGACCTGAATGTTTATACAATTCCTGGCAATTTAGACGACCTGATCGCCATTTTGCTGGGCATTCTTCAGGCCAAGGCGTGACATTTTAGAAGATCTCTGAAAAGCCTAAATGGCTAACCTTTCAGGTCTTGCAAGCCAACGAAGACAAGGGGCTTAGGTTCCATGTCCCAGTCGTCGTAACAAGGGTCTTGAGCATCTTGCTCCCCACGATCCGCTAACGGCAGATCTAGGGTTTTGGGCTAAATGACGATTATTACTTGATCTGTACCAAAAAATGCTTTTCAGACCTCTTCTAAGTCAAGACCCCAAAATAGATTCATCAACAATAAAAAAAGGGAAGCAGAATGTTACACCCTGCCTCCCGCATGATTCAAAAAACGACTGGCCAAGACTAGCTACAGAACATTGCAAGATCGAGTAGCTAGCTAAAGCGTTTGGAAACTACTTCCACTTGCGGGCGACCAGTTCCGCCAAGTCCACAACGCGCTGGCTGTAGCCCCACTCGTTGTCATACCAAGCGATGACCTTCACCATGTCGCCGCCCAGCACCAAAGTCAGGCTAGCATCCACGATCGAGGAAGCATCGGTTCCCTTGTAGTCCGACGAAACCAAGGGCAGATCGCTGTATTCCAAAATGCCCTTCAGACCGTTTTCAGCGGCGGCCTTCAGCACTTCGTTCACCTGCTCGGCGATCGTGCTCTTTTCCACCTGGGCTACAAAGTCCACCACCGAAACGTTCGGGGTCGGCACGCGCATGGCGATCCCGTTCAGCTTGCCCTTCATTTCCGGCAACACTAGGGCCACAGCCTTGGCAGCGCCGGTGGAGGTGGGCACAATGTTCATAGCCGCAGCACGAGCCCGACGCACATCCCGGTGGCTTGCATCCAGCAACCGTTGGTCGCCGGTGTAGCTGTGGGTGGTGGTCATGGTGCCTTTGATGATGCCAAAGTTCTCATGCAACACCTTCACCACGGGAGCCAAGCAGTTGGTGGTGCAGCTCGCGTTACTAACGATGTTGAATTTGTCGTGGTCGTAGTCGCTGTCGTTCACGCCCATCACGAACGTGCCAACACCGTCACCCTTGCCCGGAGCGGTGATCAGGACTTTCTTGGCACCGGCTTGGATGTGCTTAGAAGCGCCTTCTTCGCTAACAAATACGCCTGTCGATTCAATGATCAGGTCAATGCCCCACTCGGCCCAGGGCAACTTGAGCGGATCCCGATCGGACACGCATTTGATCGTTTTGCCGTTGACGGTAATGGAATTTTCGTCAGCCTGAATGTCGGCATTTAGCTTGCCGAGCATCGTGTCGTACTTGAGCAAGTGGGCATTCGTCTTGGGGTCGGACGTATCGTTAATGCCCACCAGTTCGAGCTGGCTATCTTGGCGGGTCAACCAGCATCTTAAGAAGTTACGACCGATTCGGCCAAAACCGTTAATGGCGACTCTAATCACTATGCTATGCCCTCGCGTGCTTAGGGTGTATTAAGGAAATAGTTGACGGGTTTCCCACATTTTCGGAGCGGGAATGCCAGCCCTAATTCAGCAACCACTGAAGTTGCTCAACTAGACCACGGGTTGACGCTTTGTCGGCTGCTGCTGGCGAACCAGGCTGACGCTGATCTCTGCGTCTGTTTCGAGTCTCGGACTGCCCGCCCGCGACTTGAAGGCGTTGATTGTACCCAAAATCATATGGTACAGGCTAACTGCACGATCTGATTCCGGGAACTGAGGCGGGGTTGATCGGGTCGATCGATCCCCCCAAAACAGAGGGCGAGCACACGAAAAGCTGCCCCAAGCGATCGCCTGACAAGTGCCAAGCCATCATGCCAGCAATGTGCCCACATTTAACCATCGATCCCGGCCCAATCCCAACTAATCGCAACGGATTTTGCAGAATTTTTGCGGGGATCATGATCGCTGGTTGCTGTTTGGCCCTGAAGTGAGTGATGGCTGCTGGGAACGAAACCCGGTGGGGCGATCGCCAAAAGCTGGGTTTGGGCTTGGTCAAGGTCTGCTTGAGGTCTGCTTGAGGCTTGGCTGGAGCCGCTTAAGCACCCTTCTGGGACGATCGTCCCGATCGGGCTGTTCTCCGTCGAAATGGGTTAAATTCGCAAGAAATTCGCAAGATTTTAGGCCGCAATCATTCGCCAAAACCCACAGCCCAGGCTGGTTTCAGGAGGATCAACGCTTCTCTGCGGCAATTTGACCGTTGCTGATATGATATGGCGTGATTGTTGGTGTGGTGTTTTGAGGAGCGGCAATGCCGAATCTTGTGGATTTTAGCGGAAGGCCTTTCCACTTTATTGGCATCGGTGGCATCGGCATGTCGGCTCTCGCGTATATTCTGGTCAAGCAGAAGATCCCCGTTTCTGGATCAGACGCGCGATCGAGCCATATTACTCAACGCCTTGAACAACTAGGTGCTCAGATTTTTTGGCAACAATCCGCAACGAACTTCGATGCCTTCCGTTCCGGTGTGCCTTTTGCAACTCCTCCCGCGCTGCCCTCTGATGTTCCCCTGGCGGCAACGGCCCTAGCCACGGTTCCCGAGGCCGAAGCGCACTCCACCGCACCGCAAGCCCTGCCGCAGGTTGTCTGCTCAACGGCGATTCAGGCAGAAAACCCAGAATATCAAGCGGCTGTGGAGCTGGGTTGTCCAATTTTGCATCGTTCAGACCTGCTAGCGGCGCTGATGACCCGATCGCGCGGAATCGCCGTTGCCGGAACCCATGGCAAAACCACCACCAGCAGCCTGATTGGTTACATGCTGCTCCAGGCAGGCATTGATCCCACCATCATTGTGGGCGGCGAGGTGGGCGCTTGGGAGGGCAATGCGCGCTTAGGCCAGGGCCCTTACCTGGTGGCGGAGGCGGATGAGTCCGATGGCTCACTGATTAAGCTTTTTGCGGAACTCGGCGTTATCACTAACATTGAACTCGACCACCCCGATCACTACCAATCGCTTGATGGGGTGGTCGAAATCTTTGAGCAGTTTACCCACAACTGCCAACGCTGGGTGGGGTGTTTGGACTGTCCCACGTTGCGCGATCGACTCAAACCCGACATTTCCTACAGTCTCGATCCCGATCGCGTGGCCGATTACACCGTGCTGAACCCCCAATATACGGCCCAGGGTGTCACAGCCACAGTGCTAGAACGTGGGGAGGTGCTCGGGGAAATCCAACTGCAACTGATGGGCCAGCACAATCTCAGCAATGCCCTGGCTGCCGTGGCCGTGGGTCGGGCCTTGGGATTGGACTTTGCCCAAATTGCCGGAGGATTGGCGGGCTTTCAGGGGGCCCAGCGTCGCTTTGAGCATCGGGGTACCGAGGGGGGAATCGCCCTGTATGACGACTACGCACACCATCCGAGCGAAATTCGCGCCACCTTGGCCGCGGCTCGCCAACGGTTGAGCGCCCAAGCAGGGCAATCGCGAGTAGTGGCAATTTTTCAGCCCCACCGCTACAGTCGCACCCAAACCTTTCTTGAGGAGTTTGCCCAATCATTTCAGGATGCAGATTTAGTGGCCATTGCGGATATTTATGCCGCTGGTGAGAAACAGGTTCCAGGACTCAGTGGTCAAACCTTGGCCGATCGGGTGGCGACCTACCATCCCGAAGTGTCCTATTGCGGCTCGCTCGATAACACACACCAATTTCTGTCTGTGGCTCTTCAACCGGGTGACCTAGCCCTCTTTTTAGGCGCAGGGAATCTCAATCAAATCGTGCCTTTGGTGCTGAAGGATTTGGCAGCCCGGGCCGATCGGGCCACGGATGATTGCAAAACCAGCAGTGCTCTCTAATCTGCGGGTGCATTACCCGATCGGGTGCTGTTGCTACTTCGCTGACTGAACCGTTTTGAATCGACCCTTAGAGTTTGGATGCGCTCCATCGCATTCCAGTTCTCTATATCTAGGCTCTGGATCTAGGCTCTGGATCTCGATTCTGGATTTCGATTTTAGATCTAGATTGCGGGTCTTGATTTCAGATCCTAGTTCCCTGGTTTGGTTCCGCATTTCGGCTTCGTTGCACCAGGTCACTGCATCCTCCCTAGTTGCAGTTTCTAATCGCAATCCGCAATTCGTTTGTTGCAATCCCTTGTCGCAATCTGTTTGTTGCAATTTTGAACCTATGGTGACTCAACTGCACTCACCCGCCACAAAGACGGGTAGCCTGATTCAGTCCAATGTCTCCCTAGCGCGGTTTACTTCTTTTCGGGTTGGGGGGCCAGCCGAATGGTATGCCGCTCCCAAAACCCTTGATGATTTATACGAGTGCTTTGAGTGGGCCGATCGCAACAGTGTTCCCGTGACCCTTTTGGGGGCGGGATCTAATCTTTTGATCAGCGATCGGGGCATTTCGGGTTTAACCATTGGCACACGCTATTTACGGCGGATTCAGATCGATCGGGAGAACGCAAGGATCAAGGCCGGTGCTGGCGTATCCATGGCCGCCTTGGCCTGGAAAGCGGCCTATCTAGGCTGGAGCGGTCTGGAATGGTCGGTGGGCATTCCCGGCAGCATCGGCGGCAGCATCGTCATGAACGCTGGGGCCCATGGCAGCGAAATTCGTGACGTGTTGTTGCAAGCCACCGTTTTAGCTCCCCAAACGGGTCAAATCCAACACCGATCGTCAGCGGATTTGGGCTACAGCTATCGCACCTCCAGCCTGCAAGGAGACAGCCAACTGGTCACGGAAGCCACCTTCCAACTTCAGCCCGGCCACGACTCCCGCGCTCTGCAAGCTCAAACTCGCGAGCACCTGGAGCGCCGCCATGCTACCCAGCCCTACCATCTGCCCAGTTGCGGCAGTGTGTTTCGCAATCCGGAACCCCGCAAGGCCGGTTGGCTGATTGAGCAGTCGGGATTGAAGGGACATCGCATTGGGGGTGCGGAAGTGGCCCAAATGCACGCGAACTTTATCTTGAACCGCGATAACGCCACGGCCACGGACATTTTTAATCTGATTGATTGCGTCCGTAATGAGGTGTACAGCCGTTGGGATGTGCTTCTAGAGCCGGAGGTACGGATGTTGGGGCCATTTTGCGCTGTTTAGCGCTGTCTGGCACTGTCTGGCACTGTTCGGCAATGTCCAGCATTCCAGTATGGCCCCAGCGCCCTTAAGTGGGTGTTGACGCGATCGCCTGTTGCGGGGCTTCGCGTCACGGGGCCAAGGCTCGACTAATCGGCGTTCGATCAGCGTTCGATCGGCCCTTGAGCGGCGTGATTCATCAACCAAAACCAGCGCCCCTAGGCAGCAACGGGCATGATTTCCGCCCCATCAACCCATCAACACAGCCCCTGTCAGGATGCATCACCCCATGATTCCATGCGATCGCCGCTATGCCCTGGTGCATGAATGGTTAACTCCGCTGGCCACGGGGGGGTCTGAGTTGGTGGTGCGGGAAATGGTGACCCAGCTCGATCGCTGGTTGCCGGAACCGGTGGCTTTGCACGCGCTGATCGATTTCGAGTCTAGCAATTCTGAAAGTTACTTGTATGGCCGAGCGATCGGCCATACCTTTTTGCAGCGCTTTCCGGGAGCCATTCGTGGAGTGCAGCGCTATTTGCCCCTTTGGCCCTTGGCGATCGAGCAATTAGACCTGCGAGCCTATGACATCATTCTGTCCTCTTCCCATGCGGTGGCGAAGGGGGCGCTGGTGGCGGCCCATCAGTTGCATGTTTGCTATTGCCATGCGCCCATGCGCTATGCCTGGGACTTGACCCATGATTATTTGGCGGGCAGTCGATCGGGTCGTGGCCCAATCGGCTGGCTCACCCGCTATTTGCTGCATCGATTGCGGTTGTGGGATGTGCTGGCGGCGAATCGGGTTGATTTTTTTGCGGCTAACTCCCGCACCACGGCCAATCGAATCTGGCGCTGCTATCGACGGCGGGCGGAGGTGATTTACCCGCCGGTACAGGTCGATCGATTCCCCCTGCAAACCACCAAGGATGACTATTACCTCTGCGTTACCAGGCTAGTGCCCTATAAGCGGGTGGACTTGATTGTGGAGGCGTTCAATCAATTGGGATTGCCCCTGATGGTGATTGGGGGCGGGCCGATGCTGGAATCCTTGCGCGAACAGGCCCAGGCCAACGTGCAACTGTTGGGCGAGCAACCAGACGCGGTGGTGGCCCAAGCCATGGCCCAGGCGCGGGCCTTTGTCTATGCGGCGTTTGAGGATTTTGGGATTGCACCTGTGGAAGCCCAGGCCTGCGGTACGCCCGTGATTGCCTTTGCCCAAGGGGGAACCGGCGAAACGGTGCGTGACTGTCGCCAGGATCCCAAAACGGGCACAGGGCTGCTGTTTGAGCAACAAACCAGCGAGGCGATCGCGGCGGCGGTGACGGCGTTTGAAGACTATCGATCGCGCCTGAGTGCTGAGGCGATTCACCGCCACGCCCAGTCCTTCAGTCCCGATGTGTTTCGCGATCGTTACTTTGGGTTTGTGAACTGGTGTTGGCAAGAGTTTCAGCGCGATCGACAGACCCCAACTGAGTTTTTCCGTTAACATCCGCGCAACTCAACCCGCCTAAGCCCTACAGTGAATAGTGATGGATCGTGGATCCTACCGAGCCAATGGTAGGATGGAGTATCGATTCTCCGATATCTCGATCGACTTACGGGGCATTCAATCCCCCCTTATTTGCCACTGCTGGACTCATGGCCAAATCTGCTAGCTCGCCGGTTGCTGCACCCACCGAAACTCGTCTCTCGAAAGTTGAAGGACTCAAAGAACGAAGCAACTTTCTCCGGGAACCCGTTGCGTCGGAACTGTTGCTGGACACCAATTATTTTTCCAATGATGCGATTCAAATCCTGAAATTCCACGGCTCCTATCAACAGGTCGATCGAGACCTGCAAAAGCCGGGCCAGGAAAAGCCCTATCAGATGATGTTGCGCACCCGCAGCCCGGGAGGGTTCATCCCGCCGCAACTATATCTGACGCTTGATCGCCTGGCCAGTGAATATGGCAACGAAACCCTGCGCGCCACAACCCGTCAGGGCTTTCAGTTGCACGGGATTCTGAAAAAGAACCTGAAGGCCACGATCGCCGCGATCGTCAACAGCATGGGGTCAACCCTCGGCGCTTGCGGCGACCTGAACCGCAACGTGATGGCCCCACCAGCGCCCTACAAAAACCGCCCCGAGTATCAACTGGCGTTGGCCTATGCCAACAACATTGCGGACTTGCTCACGCCGCAAACGGGGGCCTACTACGAAATTTGGCTGGATGGGGAAAAGGCTATTTCCGCCGAAGAAGACCCGGCCGTGAAGGCGGCCCGCCAAAGCAACGGCTCCACGCCCATGCGCCTGGACACGGAAGAGCCGATCTATGGCGCAACCTACATGCCCCGCAAGTTCAAATGCGCGGTGACGGTTCCGGGGGACAACTCCGTGGATTTGTTTTCCCAGGACTTGAGCTTGGTGGTGATCACCAATGAGCAAGGGGAGTTGGAAGGGTTCAATGTCTATGCCGGTGGCGGTTTGGGCCGCACCCACAACAAGGAAGAAACCTTTGCCCGCATTGCCGATGAAATTGGCTTTGTGGGGGCGGCGGATGTCTATGGCCTGGTGAAGGCGATCGTGGCGGTGCAACGGGACTATGGCGATCGCTTCGATCGTCGTCACTCCCGGATGAAGTACCTGCTGCACGATTGGGGGGTGGCCAAGTTCCGCGACCATGTGGAAGATTACTTGGGCAAAAAGCTGGAACCGGCGCGCCCCCTGCCCGCCTGGCGCTATGAGGACTTCTTGGGCTGGCATGAACAGGGCGATGGCCATTTGTTCTTGGGCCTGTCGATCCAAAATGGGCGAGTACATGACCAGGGTGATTTCAAGCTGCGATCGGCTCTGCGGCAAATTGTGGAACGGTTCCAGTTGCCGATGCTGCTGACTCCCCATCAGAATGTGCTGTTCTATGACATTAAGCCGGGCGATCGAGCCGCCATTGAAAAAATCCTGACCGACTGCGGGGTTTGGGCGATCGAGCAAATTGATCCCCTGGAGCGGCTGGCGATGGCTTGCCCAGCCATGCCCACCTGCGGCTTGGCCATCACCGAATCGGAGCGGGCCCTGCCGGGCTTTGTGGAGCGCATTCGATCGTTGATGGAGCGCTTAGGCTTGGGTGATGAATCCTTCGTGATTCGGATGACCGGTTGCCCCAACGGTTGTGCTCGGCCCTACATGGCTGAGTTGGGTTTTGTGGGCAGCGCGCCCAATGCCTACCAAGTTTGGCTCGGGGGTTCTCCTAGCCAAACCCGCTTGGCCCAAACGTTTACGGAACGAATGAAGGATACGGATCTGGAATCGTTCCTGGAACCGATTTTGGTTTACTTCAAGCGATCGCGCGAACCGGGCGAAAGCTTTGGTGATTTCTGCCATCGGGTCGGGTTTGATACGCTGCGGCACTTTATGCAGGCCTATCGCCCGATCGATGCCAAGGCCGAGAAGGACGGTCAGGGGCGAGCCAGCAACGGCAGCGCCGCTCCCCGCCATCGAATTGGCATTCGCGATGAGTTGTACAAGTCGGTGCAGACCCTGGCTGCTGATCGGGGACAGTCGGCCACCGCGCTGATCAATGAGGCGATCGCCGCTTACCTCAATCAGCAGTCCAACTAGCTGCCAATCTCAAGCCAATCTCAAGCCGATCTCGATCCGAATCTCGGTCGGCTGGATTCAGCAAGCCTCAACAAGCCTCAATCGATCGGTTGTTGAGCCGTGCGAATCCCTAGCGGGTTGATGGTGCTTGAGAAGTCGCTGAAGGTGCGCGATCGGGCTGGGGAAATCCCTGGCTCGATCGCGCACAAATTTTAGATAGCCCCGCTTGATATTCACAGCGAAACGCTCGCTGACACCAAGCGGCCATATTCACCTGCTCTAAACGCCCCACCTGTTGACATTGGGGACTATTCCACTGGCTGCCGATCGCCCAAGCGCCCGCACGCCCCACATCCAAAACGGTTTTCAGCGGGTTCTCTTGATTGGCAGGCACGCCCGTTTCCGGCACGGTCACCACATCTACCCAAATACCGTGACTGCCCAGAATGAGCCGAGCCATGGCCCCGGCTCGCCATTGGTGGGAACCGGAAGTCATCAAAATCACCCGTTTTGCACCCCAACGCTGCAAAATCGGCAGACTCCAATAACAGTTCCCAAACGTGGATTGGGCGCATTGCTCCAGCCACACGCGATCGCCCTTCACACCAGCGCGATCGAACAGCGCCTTGACACAGGGAGGCTTGGAACCCCCGGAAATTAGCACCCGCTGTTGGGGATGGGCCGCCGCCCACTGAACCGCCGCCATTTCGCGCCGAATGCTGCCCCCCAAGACCCACAGCACTTCCGGCGGTCTCGAAGCCGCCACCATCAACCGGCCGCCCCACCACAGGCTCCCCAAGGCCAACAGACCAGCGGTCATCAGCCCAATTTTTCGACGAAATGGCTGCATAGGGCGATTGAGGGGAATCTTAATGATTGAGGCGACGGAAACGATGAACTGATTAACACTCGATTCAACGCTCAGCGACACCGGGTGGCGGCAAAAACTGCGATCGACCATTGGGCAGCCGTTGACCCCGCTTGGCTCCCATGGCTAACAACTCCTGTTCAGCCCGCTGAATCACTAGGCGATCAACCGCCGCTTGATAAACCTCATTCCAGGCGTAAAACCGCACCGCCAACGTGTTGGGATCCTGGCGTAAAAAGTCCGCTGTTTCTTGGAAAAACGGAGCCACCCGCCGATATTTTGAGGTCATGGCTGCCCAGCGACCCGCCATTTCCAGAGAAGCCACGGTGGCCGGGATGTCATTCAGCAACAGGTATTGATCAAACGCCTTGAAGCGCCAAACCCAAAAGGCATCGGGTTGGTGCTTGGGATCCAGCACATCGGTCATGCGGGTCATGAGGGCCACAGATTTTTCCGGCTTGCCCGCATAGTACGCCACACCTGCCGAAATGAAAGGAGCCAACGTGGTGAATCGGGGATCCCGCAGGGTCATCAGCTCAAAGTAATCTTCATTGGCGGTGTAGCCCGTGGCCTGGCGAACTTCCGTGTCTCCGAAATATTGCAAATAGCTTAAAAACGCCCAATTGGCCAGTAAATTATCAAACCCAAGGCTGGGCATTCGGGCCGCCAATTGCAATTGTGTACGGGTGCGATCCTGAGCCAAAACGGGATCTTCCAATCCCTGGGGAGCGCGTTTGATGGTGGCTTGTTGCAGGAGGACGATTCCCCCGATCGCGATCAGGGCGATCGCCCCATTGGTGAAGTGGCCTAACCATTGCAGCCGCCGGAGCGATCGGCTCAGGGCTGCGGTTGATGTTGTTGATGTTGTTGATGTTGTGGTTGATGCGGGCGAACTGGATAGGGTCGATGAAGGGGATGGGGTCGATCGAGCAACCTGGGGGGATGGCGATTCGGGGGGCTGAGTACGTTTCCAAATCATGGTCAACTGCCCGTTAGAGATCCATGCGGGATTGAATGTGGCGATTCGATCGGTGTCTGGAGTCACCCACGGTTCCCGATCGGCGCTCTATGATGAATAGCAATCATCTATCAGCCATCCTGCCATAACTCCCAAAATTGCTGGGTGCTGGTTTTGTATTCCCTTGATTTCATTCAAAAACGTTGGCCGTATGCCCCAGGTTGATCCCAAATCTATGCCCGCTGTCTCGTCGGTTTCGCGTCATTGGTTTGATTGGCGGCGATCGCCCAAGAGCCTGGGCGTAAAGGTGGCGATCGCGGCGGCCAGCGTTGCCCTGCTTCATCCAGCCCTGAGTTTGCCGGCCTTCAGCCAAGACCGGGAACCGCCCGCCCCGGAACCCGGCCAATTCCAAGACAGCCCCAAGCAAATCGTGGATGAAGCTTGGCAAATCATCAACCGTGAATATGTGGATGGGCAGTTTAACCAAAATGATTGGCAAGCCATCCGCCAAGACCTCCTGAGCCGCCAATATACGTCGCGGGATGAAGCTTACGAAGCCCTGCGCAAGGCGATTAAGCTGCTGAATGATCCCTACACGCGCTTCATGACTCCTGAGCAGTTTGAGGAGCTGACCAACCAAACGGCCGGCGAGCTGTCTGGGATTGGGATTCGGATGGGGGTAGATGACAAGACGAAGCACTTGCAAGTGGTGGAGCCAATGCCCAACTCACCGGCCGCTCGGGCTGGTTTGAAGGCGGGAGATCTGATTTTGACGATCGATGGGCAAGCCACCAAGGACATGTCTCCCGACAAGGCTTCCAGCTTGATTCGGGGCCAGGCGGGCACGGCGGTGAAGCTGGAAATTCAGCGGGCGGGCGGTGCGCCGTTTTCGGTGTCCTTAACCCGCGCCCGGATTGAAGTGCCGATCGTTCGATCGAGCCTGCAAACGGAATCGGGCATTCGGGTAGGCTATATTCGCCTCAATGAGTTCAGCGCCCATGCGGCCGAACAGATGGAGCGGGCGATCGAGGATTTGAAAGGCAAGCAGGCCGAAGCGTTTGTCTTGGATCTGCGCGGCAATCCGGGCGGTCTCTTGAACGCCAGCATTGAGATTGCACGCATGTGGCTCGATGCCGGCAGCATTGTTAGCACGACCGATCGCGCAGGAAACAGCCAAGCCGCCCGGGCTAACCGCACATCTCTCACGAACTTGCCGCTGGCGGTGTTGGTGGACGGCAATTCCGCCAGCGCCAGCGAAATTTTGACCGGAGCGCTGAAGGATAACCGCCGGGCGCTCGTGGTGGGAAGCCAAACCTTTGGCAAGGCCCTGGTTCAATCGGTGCATAGCTTGGGTGATGGTTCGGGTTTAGCCGTCACGATCGCCCATTACTACACCCCCGCTGGCACGGACATTAACAAAACCGGCATCAGCCCCGATGTGGAAATCAAGCTATCGGATGAGCAGGAATATTATCTGTTCTCCAATGGCGGGCGGCTGTTGGCCACCGAGAGCGATCCCCAATACACGCGGGCTGTGACCATGCTTCGGAATCGGATCGCGGCCAATAATAATGTGGCCCCGCTGCCCCAGTAGGGACAAACTCAGTAGGGACAAAATATCCCCAACTTGAACCCATCAATCAACGCTAACCATGGCTAGACAAGGGGCTTAAGCCCCTTGTCTCCGATGATGCAGTCAGCGAGTGATGCAGTCAGCGATCGGCCGGACTTGGGAATGGCTTCGGAGCAGACTGCACAACCGTTAGTGCAGGAAGTGGCGGCGATCGGTCATCAGCATCACCAAACCCAGTTCATTGGCCGCTTTGATCGAGTCTTCATCGCGCACGCTGCCACCGGGCTGGACGATCGCCCCGATGCCCGCCGCCGCCGCCGTCCGCACTGAGTCATCAAAGGGAAAGAACCCATCGCTGGCCAAAACAGCGCCCGGGGCTTGGTCGCCCGCTTGGTTGAGGGCGATCGCCACGGAACCCACGCGATTCATTTGGCCGGCACCGATCCCCAGGGTCGATCGGTTGCTGGTCACCACGATCGCATTGGACTTCACATGCTTCACCACCCGCCAGGCAAAGGCCAACTCTGCGAGCTGATCCGCCGTTGGTTGCTTTTCCGTCACCACGCGCCAGGTGTTTGGGTCGCTGGGTTCGTCGTCGGCCGCTTGGAGCAAAAAGCCGCCCGCGATCGTCTTCACCGTGGCCGCCGGCCCCGCCAACAGATTCGGCAGCACCAAGACTCGCAGATTTTGTTTTTTCTGCAACAAGGTGCGGGCTGCTTCATCACAGCCAGGAGCCACAATGCATTCCAGGAAGGTTTCCGTGAGCGCGGCGGCCGTTTCCGCGTCGATCGGGCGGTTCAGGGCCACGATGCCGCCAAAGGCTGACACCGAATCCGCTTCCAAGGCCTTGCGATAGGCCTCCAACAGGGGCGCATCAGCCGACGATCCCAGCGCCACACCACAGGGATTGTTGTGTTTCAAAATAGCCGCCGCCGGGGGAGCATCGGCGGCCACAAATTCCGCAATCAGGCTCCGAGCAGACTCCAGATCCACCAAGTTGTTGTAACTCAGTTCTTTGCCTTGGAGTTGTTCCGCAGCCGCCCAACCGCTGGGGGTGGAGCCGCTGCGATACCAAGCGGCGCTTTGGTGGGGATTTTCGCCATAGCGCAGGCTTTGCACCCGCGTACCCGCGATCGCCCATTCCACTGGCGTTGCCAAGGCAGGTCGATCCAAGTCGGCGGGATTATCGGCCTGTTGGCTCAGGTAAGTGGCGATCGCGCTGTCATAGGTGGACGTGTGCCAAAAGGCTTCGCGGGCGCACTGTAACCGGAATTCCAAGGATGGTGTGCCATTGCTGCTCAGCTCATGTAAGTAGCGATCGTATTGAGCTGGGTTGCACAGCACCGTTACGCGGCTGTGGTTTTTGGCAGCGGCGCGGATCATGGCGGGGCCGCCGATATCAATTTGCTCGATCGCCTCCGGCAGCGTCACCCCTTCCCGGGCGATCGTCTGCTCAAAGGGGTAAAGATTCACCACCACCAAATCGATCGCGGGGATCGCATTGGCAGCCAAATCAGCGCGATCGCCCTCCAAATCGGTGCGGGCCAAAATTCCCCCATGCACACGCGGGTGGAGTGTCTTGACCCGGCCGCCCAAAATTTCCGGGAAGCCTGTATAGTCCGAAACCTTGGTCACGGGGAGTCCTGCGGCTTTGATGGCATTAGCCGTGCCACCGCTGCTGACCAGGGTAAAGCCGAACCGTTCCACCAGTTGGCGAGCCAGTTCGATTAGACCAGTTTTGTCAGAAACACTAAGCAGGGCTGTCCGCGTCATGGAAGAGTCCGTTAGGATTGAGGCTTAACGGGTTCATTCTACCGAGGAGTTGTCGCGTGGCTTTATTAGAGGCGATCGCGATTTCCCCCGAGGCGAACCGCACACCAGCGGCAATGCTGGTCGCGCTTCATGGTTGGGGGGCAAATGCAAATGATGTGGCCGCGTTGGCTCCGTTACTGAACTTGCCAGATTGGCAGATGGAATTTCCCCAAGCCCCCATGGCCTATCCCTACTCCAATGAAGGGCGCATGTGGTACGACTTGGAATCGTCCGATTATCCAGGCTTGCAGGCCAGCCGAGACCAGCTCCAAAACTGGCTGTTGGCCACCACGAAGCGATCGGGTATACCGCTCGATCGAACCATCCTTTGTGGATTTTCCCAAGGTGGAGCCATGGCCCTAGACGTGGGGTTAGCGCTACCCCTAGCCGGCGTTGCTTCCCTCAGCGGCTATTTTCACACCCTGCCGCAAGTCAGCTCCCTCAAACAGGGGCCCCAAGTGCTGGTGACCCACGGCCGCCAAGATCTCGTCGTTCCAATCCAAGCCGCCTGGCAAGTGCGCGACGATCTCCAAGCCCGCGATGCCACGGTCACCTATTTGGAACTCGATGGGGGCCATGAAATCCAAATGAGCCAAATTTCCGCCCTGCGCACCTTCTCCCTCGCCTGCATTTCAGCATCCTGCCCAAAATAATGATGGTTTAAGCAAGCATGGCCGATCGTTCAAGCCAGCATTGCTGAGGATTCAAGACCGCATGACGAACCTTTCAAGATCATTGCGGAACTTTACGGTTTGTCCCCAGAAGGATTGCAGATTCACGAAGACTGATAATTTCGCTACAGAGTCCTGCTATTCTGAACATCCAGATCGCAAGATTCGCATCCCGGGCCGTGATTAGGATGACCTGAACGCCTGATCGTTACTCCGGGCCGTGATTAGGATGACCTGAACGCCTAATCGTTAAAGCGCTTCATTAATTTTCCAGCAGTACAAGCCCCAGCTACAGCGGAGCTGCCAAGCCGAATCAACCGCATTTGTCGCCTGGAATTCCGCTGGCGGGCCTGTTGGGTGAAAAAGATCGAAAATCCGGTCGGAAAACTGGGGTTTCGTGGCATCATGATCTGCGGGCGCTCTCCCCTCTAGCCCCCCAGACCCATCAGCCCGCAAATTCACTCCTGACTGGTTTGATGCATCGTCGCGGGCGGGCAGTCCGAGACTTTAAACGGACGTGGAGGCCAGCGTCAGACTGGTTCGCCAGTGGTGGCCTGTGAAGCGTCAACCCCATTCAGCGACCTCGACCCGATTCGCTGGGTTCAGGCGCGGTGAGGAATCCTCACCCTTTGGGGCGAGGAGGATGTCAATCAATTAATCATTGACCAACGAAGAATCATGACTCTCAGACTTGGCGATACCGTCCCTAATTTCACGCAGGCTTCCACCCACGGCTCGATCGACTTCTACACTTGGGCTGGTGATAGCTGGGTAGTGCTGTTTTCGCACCCGGCGGACTATACCCCCGTGTGCACCACCGAGCTGGGCCGCGTTGCCCAACTGAAGGATGAATTTGACAAGCGTAATGTGAAGGCGCTGGCCCTGAGCGTTGACAGTGTGGATTCGCACCATGGCTGGACGGCCGACATTGAAGAAACCCAAAGCACGACGCTGAATTACCCGATTCTGGCCGACGAAGATAAGAAGGTGTCGGAACTGTACGGGATGATTCACCCCAATTCCAGCACCGGTAACACCCTGACGGTGCGATCGGTCTTCATCATCGATCCCAACAAAAAGCTGCGTTTGACGATCACCTATCCCGCCAGCACTGGCCGCAACTTTGATGAGCTGTTGCGTGTGATTGATTCGCTGCAACTGACCGATAACTACAGTGTGGCTACGCCCGCTGACTGGACAGATGGTGGCGATTGCGTGGTGGTTCCCTCGATCCCCACCGAGGAAGCTCGCCAGAAATTCCCCAAGGGCGTGACGGAAATCAAGCCTTACCTGCGCATGACTCCCCAGCCCAACAAGTAATTTCGATCAGTTTTTAATCTCCAGTGGTTTTTAATTTCAAGCTGAATCCTTGAGCTTGGGGTTAGGGCCACCTGGCGGTTAGCAACATCAACAACATCAACAAATAGCCCCCCGATCGCCCTGGTGTGATCGGGGGGCTATTTTATTAGCCTGGTGTATTGGTTTGGTGTATGGGGCTGTTGTGTTGGGCTGTATCAATAGACCTCTTGCACGAATCAAATTGGATGTGTTGCCTGGTAGTTGAGCAACCCGGCCAGCAGATGAAGCCTCAAGCCAAAACGGCGACGACGATTGCGATAGCGTCCTGAGAAGATCCGAAATCGCT